>JBMDXW010000358.1:0-9497 GCA_048594965.1 Chryseobacterium sp. | reverse complement strand
CCAATGACAGGAATGACGTGAAAAGCGAAATGATGTATCTGGATATCGACCAGAAAGGATCCCGCTACTACAGCCGTGATAAATTCGTCTCAGATTCCACCAATCAGGCAGAGATGGAAAAGCAGATCCGTTCATTTTCCGGAAATATCAATGTCAACAGAAAAGAAAAACAGGGAATGGTTTCCTTTAAAGTCACCAAGACCTATCCCGACTTTACCACTTATCTTTTCAGAAATATCTCTTCCGACAAATATAAGATCAAAGAAGATCAGAAACCGGAATGGAAAATATTACCCGACAAACAGAAGATTGGAGAATACAATGCCCAAAAGGCGACCACAAATTTCGGCGGGAGAGAATGGATTGCCTGGTTTTCAGCAGACATTCCGTTTCAGGACGGACCTTACAAATTCTATGGCTTGCCGGGACTGATCGTAAAGATCGAAGATACCACAGGATCACACATTATGACGCTCGTAGGAAATAAAACCGTTCCCGGATCTGCCGGCGAAGAGAAAGAACCGGAGCTCCCGAAAAACATCAGGGTATTCGGGATGGGAGGGAAAGAGCTGGAAGTCACCAAAGACCAGTTCAGGAAAGCATGGAAAGCCTACGTAAACGACCCCACCAAAAACATGAGGGAAATGATGATGGGAAATACCGATACTTCAAAGGTCTCCTTTAAAGTAAAAACGGCGGACGGCAAAGAAATCTCAGATCCCAACCAGGTCTTCAGGGAAATGGAAAAAAGAACGAAGGAATCTTTAGCCAAGAATAACAATCCTATCGAGCCGGATTTAGTGAAATAGATCTCTGAAAGTCTTTGAATTCATAAAAATTAATTATGTTGAAGAAATATTTCATTTTATTTCTTTGCTGTATACACCTTGTAAATCTGTCGGGGCAGACAAAAACAACTCCGGATGAAAGGGATCTTGCCGGTTATTTTAAAGAAATAAAAAAATCGACCGGACGAGGATTCAGAATCTGGAACAGAAATCTCTATGGCAATATTCTCCTTGTCGATCCCGGGACCCGCCGGATATACAGTAATCAGAAAGACCTGAATGATGTTCTGAAACCTGATAAAGGAATTTTTCAGGGTAAACTTCCGGATGATATCAACATTGCAAATACATCCGTTCAGTGGGGAGGAAGGAATTGGGCAATGATCATGCTTCCTCTTCCTGAAGATAAATATGCAAAAATAAATCTTGCCGTTCACGAATTATTTCATACCGTACAGCCGGCACTGGGTTTTTCCCAAAATAATACGGAAAGCAGTCACCTGGAAAATAAAGAAGGAAGAATATATCTGAGGCTTGAACTGGAAGCACTGAGGAAAGCTTTGCTTAGCAATAAGAAAGAACAGAAAAAACATCTGCAGCGGGCCCTGGTTTTCCGAAAACACCGCTATGTGATTTTCCCGGGATCCGCTAAAACTGAAAATGAGCTTGAGCTAAACGAAGGGATCGCAGAATATACTGGCTTTGCCATGAGCGGCAGAAATAAAAAGCAGATCAAGAAACATTTTGTCAATGATCTGGATAATTTCATGGTAAATCCTACCTATGTAAGATCTTTTGCTTATGTCACCACGCCCATATACGGATATTTTTTAAGTATGACTGATAAAAAATGGAATCGGGAAATATCCGCCAAAACAGATTTAACGGATTTCTTTACCGAAAAATTAAAGATAAAAATGCCCGGTAATGTGGAATCTGTTCCGGAAAAGATCCTTGAAGAGTACAACGGGCCTTCCATCATGGCTCAGGAAAAATTACGAGACGAAAAAATTCAGGCAAAAATAGCAGATTATAAAGCTAAATTTATTGAAAAGCCTCATTTCGAAATCGTCTTTGAAAAGATGAACATGTCATTTGATCCGAGAAATATATTTTCTCTTGGAAATGATGGAACCGTCTATCCCAATATAAGAGTTACAGACAACTGGGGAATCCTCGAAGTACAGAATGCCGCCCTGGTTTCTTCTGACTGGAATAGGATATCAGTCAGTATCCCTGAAAAGATAAATGCCACAACGATTGAAGGCGATGGATGGATCCTGAAGCTGAACAGTAATTATAGGGTAGAAAAAGATGAAAAAAGTGGCAATTATATTCTTATGAAACAATGATTTTCTGAGAAGTTGCAATGACATTTTTATAATAAAGCAGGGTGAAGTGATCTTCCATCCTGTTTCTTTTTTGCTATCTTTAAAACTTCAATCAATCAATCAATCAATCAATCAATCAATCAACAGATATTATTATGACAGAAAAGGAGAAATGTGCGAAAGGGCTTTTATACAATGCCAATTACGACCGGGAACTTATTGACGAAAGGACCGCTGCCAAAGATCTCTGCCACGAATACAACCAGCTTAAAAACTCCGATGCCGAAGGGCGGGAAGCGATTTTAAAAAAACTGCTGGGAAAAACAGGACAGAACATCTGTATAGAACCCAGCTTCTGGTGCGACTACGGCTATAATATCGAGGTGGGCGAAAACTTCTATTCCAACCATCATCTTGTGATTTTAGACTGTGCCCGGGTGACTTTCGGAAGCAATGTATTTATCGGGCCCAATTGCGGCTTTTATACGGCCAATCATCCCATTGATGCCACGCAGCGGAACGAAGGCCTGGAAACAGCGCATCCCATCACCGTTGGTGATAATGTCTGGTTCGGCGGAAATGTCGTTGTCCTCCCGGGAGTTTCCATCGGCAGCAATTCCGTGATCGGCGCGGGAAGCATCGTGACAAAAGACATTCCCGAAAATGTGGTGGCCCTGGGAAATCCCTGTAAGGTGGTCAAAAATATTAATGGATAAAAAAGACGCGGAATCAAATTTTTCCGCGTCTTTCTTATTTAATACTTAAGCCAGTTTCTGTGAATCTGCGATAAACTGAGCCAGCCCGTTATCCGTTAATGGATGCTTAAGAAGACTCAGGATCGGAGGAAGCGGTGAAGTAATCACGTCGGCACCAATCTTCGCACAGTCGATGATGTGCATCGAATGACGGATAGAAGCCGCTAAAATCTCAGTTTCATACATATAATTGTCAAAAATAAGTCTGATTTCCTGGATGAGGTTTAATCCGTCTGTAGAAATATCATCCAGTCTTCCCAGGAAAGGAGAAACATACGATGCTCCGGCCTTAGCTGCCAAAAGAGCCTGTCCCGGAGAGAAGATCAATGTACAGTTGGTTCTTATTCCTTTATCTGAAAAATATTTTAACGCTTTGATTCCGTCTTTGATCATTGGGATCTTCACCACGATATTCGGGTGGATAGCGGCCAATTCATCCCCTTCTTTGATCATCTCCTCGTAGGTGGTAGAAAGTACCTCGGCAGAAATATCTCCGTCTACGATCTCGCAAATAGCTTTATAGTGATTTTTGATAGCCTCAGCACCCTGAATTCCTTCTTTAGCCATTAACGACGGATTGGTAGTCACCCCATCAAGAATTCCCAGGTCTTTGGCTTCTTTAATTTGCTCTAAATTAGCAGTGTCAATAAAAAATTTCATGTTTTTACAGATTTATGTACTACAAAGATAATCATTCCTTTTTGGTGAGAGAAATTTAAATGGGGAAGATTAAGGAGGGAGGTTAAAGGTTTAAAGTTAACGTTGATGGAGTCTCTGTTGAATGGTGGCTGAGGTGACTCGAAGCCACCTTTTCTGCCAGAGTATGTATCCCTTCGTTATCTCACCATCATTTAATCCGAAAGTCCGTCGCACCCTTGTAACAGGTTTTCGGGAACCTCCGAAAATTCATTACACCTTTGCGACAAACTTTCGGGAACACCCGAAAACTTCCTGCAACTTGCAGCAGACTTTCGGAAACATCCGAAAACTTCCTGCAGCCTGCAGCAGGTTTTGGGATTATTTAGTGACAAAAAAATGTGGTCTATAAGTCTGGATCGTCCTCTTCTGTCATTGTCACGACTTTATTTTATTTAAAATAATAATCTTATAGCACAGCGTAGGATTTGCTTCAAAGGGGCAATATCTATGTAAAACTTTATCAGTGCCAGTAATACAGGAACTCTATAGGAGTTCTATCTTATCATAGCACACCAGGCGTGCAGCGATATTCTATTATTGTTTCTCTGCACATATATTGTTCCTACGGAGCATTATTCAGGTGTAAAAAAAGAGGCTGCCTACATTTATAGGACAACCTCTTTTTAATCTCAATTCACGATTTATGAATTCAACGCCTGGCTCAGTTTTATAGCATCCTGATTGCTTGGGTCATATTGTAAAGATTTTGCGATATGTTCCTTGGCTTTGGCAGGATCAGACTGCTTTTCTGAGAAAGCAATATAGAAGTAGGCGTAAGCCAGGTTTTTCTTATTCTGCTCTACCTCTTCAGGTTTTACAGTAGCGATGTATTTTTCGTATGCCATTTTGGCATTGGCGTCGTCTTTAGCGTTCTGATAGGCATAAGCCTGGCTGTAGTAAGACGGTGCCCAGTCAGGTACCAGGACCGACACTTTTTTCCACGTGTCAACCGCATTCGTCCAGTCTGAAGCTTCCTGGTAAGCGCTGGCTAATTTTGCCAGAGCCTCCGTATCCTTAGGATTGGCCTCTACCTGCTTCTTCAAAGCATCGATGGCAGGATTGGAAGATTGGGTGGCAGCAGCTGTTGTCGCTGTAGTTGCGGTTGTTTCATTAGCTGATGCCGAATCGGTTTTCGTACTTTGTGCGCTCACAAAAGTTGCACCTCCTACTAACATTAGACCTAAAAATAGGTTTCTGATATTCATTTTAGTCATTTTCATAATTCTAATATTTTTCAATTGTATAGGATAAAATTCAATAATAATTCCATAAAAGTTAATATTTTAGAACCTTTAAGCTTTTTTTGAAAAAATTAACGGGTTTTTACAGGGTTTTATATTATTTTTAGATTAAACATGATATGACTTATATTTGTCAGTATTAATTTTTATGACATATATACCGATGAATATTATACTGGCTTCCACATCCACGCTTTTCGGCGGACAATATCTTGAATACTTAAGAGAAGAGATTATTACATTATATAAAGGAATTGATGAAATCGTCTTCGTTCCCTTTGCGAGACCGGGCGGAATTTCCCATGAAGACTATACGGCAAAAGCAAGGTCTTTCTTTGAAACCCTGAATATCCAGGTAAAAGGACTTCATGAATTTGAAGATAAAGTTGAGGCTGTTAATGGAGCTCAAGGCTTTTTTACCGGTGGCGGAAATACGTTTTTACTTGTTAAGACGCTACATGAGGAAGGTCTGATGAATATATTGAAAGAAAGTGTGGAAAGCGGAAAACCTTACCTGGGATGCAGTGCCGGAAGCAATATCGGAGGGCAGAATATGAAAACCACCAATGACATGCCCATTGTCTATCCCCCAAGTTTTGAGTGCATGGGACTGGTACCGTTCAATATCAACCCGCATTATTTAGATCCGAATCCGGATTTAAAACATAACGGGGAGACCCGCGAAACAAGGATCAAAGAATTTTTAACGCAAAACGACCTCAAAGTAGTCGGCCTTCGGGAAGGAAACTGGATCAGGAGAAAAGGTGACCATATCTCTGTAGAAGGGTGTGAGCTCACCCGGATTTTCGAAAAAGACAAGGAACCTTACGAGGTCGAACCGGGCACGGTACTGTAATTTTTGGTTATATTTGAAAGAATAAATGGGTATTCTGCATCAGGAACCGTATTCCTCGCTCCCGGAATACATATAATATGAGAAAACTGAAATGAAATGAGAAAAACACTCGCCGTTCTTGCCCTTTCCACGCAAATTGCTTTTGCCCAAACCATATCCCAAAAGCTGGATGATGCTGCCAGAAATCTGATGAACTCTTCCGCAGCTGTTTCGTCCAACCTGTCCTTCTATGTTTCGGACGAAAGCGGCAACCTGGTGTATGAATACCAGGGGAGCAAAGGGCTTTCCACCGCTTCCACTCAGAAAATATTTACCGCAGCCGCCGCACTGGAAGTTTTAGGTAAAAATTACACCTATAAAACAACCGCCGGATCTTCAGGGACTGTCTCTTCCGGTACTTTGAACGGAAATCTGATCATCAGCTCTACCGGCGATCCTACCTTAGGAAGCTGGCGATATGACGGGTACAAGCCTGAAAGCTTTAAACAAAAACTGATCGATGCCGTAAAAAAAGCGGGAATCAGTAAAATTTCGGGAGACCTCATCATCGACGACACTTACTTCGACCACCAGACCATTCCCGGCGGATGGCCCTGGGACGATCTCGGCAATTATTACGGAGCCGGTGTCTGGGGAGTCAACTGGCGTGAAAACCAGTTTGATATCAACATCAGCGGAAATGAATTTAAGAGTTTCTCTTATCCTTTGGAAGGCGTAAACTGGCTTAATGACGTAAAAGTTGGAGGGAATTCAGACCAGAGTCTTATTTTTACGGCACCACACTCTAATGTTGCTTTAATTAACGGAACCTTACCGGCCAAAACGGTGACCGTTTCAGGAGCCACCCCAAACCCACCCTTACAGTTAGGCGTTGAGGTAAAGCAATGGCTAAAAGGTGCGGGAATTGATGTTTCGGGAAAGGTAGTTACCAATTCGCAGCTTGAAATTGAAGGAAAAAAAACTCAGCAGCTTTCTGCCGGTAAAGTGTTTTTCACCTATGAATCTCCGACGCTGGATAAGATCGTGTACTGGTTTTTAAGGAAAAGCATCAATCTTTATGGCGAAACTTTAATCAAAACCCTGGCAAAAGAAAAGAAAGGCAATCCGTCCTTTAAAACAGGCGTCGCCTTCTTAAAGGACTTCTGGAAGTCGAAAGGCATCAATCCTTATATGATTAATTTTGCCGACGGAAGTGGCCTTTCTCCACAGAATTATGTTGCGGCAAAAGCGGAAGTCCAGGCTTTGCTGTATGCGAAAAAGCAGCCTTGGTTTGAAGCCTATTATGACGGTTTTCCTACCCAGGACAGCGGCATGAAAATGAAAAGCGGTACCATGAGAGATACCAAATCTTTCGCAGGTTTCCATACTTCCAAAGACGGAAAAAAATATGTATTTTCAATCATCATCAACAATTACCAGGGAAGCGGGAGCACCGAACTGCAAAAGATCCTGATGGTTTTAAAATAAATGTACTTTGAGAAAATCAATATTTGCAAGGCTTAATAACTGGATCATCTTTGTACTGATGACGATCGTCGTCCTTACGATCGTGATTGCTTCCACTATCCTGATTAATTTCCTGAGAAAAGAAGAGATAAAAAGGGTGGATATTCTGGTAAGTGCCCTGAAGTTTCAGCAGGAAGTGACAGCTCCCAATCTTGAAGTTCAGGCATTGCTTTTACAGATCTACAGTTCCAATACCACGATTCCGGTGATCATCCTGGATGAAAAAGACAATGTGATCGAACATAAAAACCTTCCGAAGGATGTATCGGCTGATTCCGGTGAAATTGTCGCTTTAGCAAAGAAAATGGCTAAGGGCTATCCTCCTATCGAGATTGAAATTACAAAAGGAGATAAACAGATCGTCTTCTACGACAATTCTCCATTGCTGAATAACCTGAGGTATTCACCTTATATCCTCGGTTTTTTTATTTTGTGTTATTTCCTCTTCTCATTCTGGTTTTTCCGTACGATTAAAAAGACCGATGAAGGGTATCTCTGGGCCGGACTGGCGAAAGAAACCGCACACCAGATCGGAACCCCTTTGTCCTCCATGATCGGGTGGATGGAAATCATGAAGCTGGATGATCCCGATTCCGAAGGCATCAGTGAAATCGAGAAAGATATCGAGAGATTAAAAACTATCTCCGAAAGATTCTCCAAAATAGGTTCGGTGCCCGAACTGAACGATACCGATCTTAATAAAACCATCGAAGACAATTACAATTACCTTCGGACCCGCATTTCAAAAAAGATCAATTTCGGGCTGCATCTTCCGACGTATCGTGTGAATGTTCCGCATAACCGGATCCTGATGAGCTGGGTGATCGAAAACCTGGTAAAAAATGCAGTGGATGCCATGAAAGGCGAAGGTTCGATCTCAATGTCTGTTAGCGAACGCCAGAAGAACATTGTGGTCGAAGTACAGGACAACGGCAGCGGGATGACCAAACAGCAGGCCGCAAATGCGTTCAAACCGGGATATTCTACCAAGAAACGCGGCTGGGGATTAGGCTTGTCACTCGCAAAAAGGGTAGTGCAGGAGTATCATAACGGCGATATTAAAATCGCACAGACCGAAGTAGGGAAGGGCACGACATTCAGAATTACCATCAGGAAATGATAGGTAGCTCGACTGCTATAACTGATTTATAATTCCACTCCTCTGGAGGGGTGGCGAAAATTTCAAAGAAATTTTTGACGGGGTGGTCTGCAAAGCCGAATTGCTATGCGAATCAATAATCAAAAGCTACCGTGAATCCTTTACCGGCTGCGATAAGATCTTCCTGGCAGCTATCAGACCTAAAAGATTACAGTTAAAAACAGGAAAAGCTCCAAAAACAAAAGCGGAGAAAAATTCCCCGCTTTATTATTTATTCTTCTTTAAAACTATTTCTTTCCGGTTAGCCACTGATCCTGAAGCTTCTTTTCTTCCGGTGTCGGATTGGCTTTAAACTGGAGGGTTTCGATGGTCATTTTATCAAGAACCGCTTTTCCTTTAAGATCCATCTTTTCAGGTTTTCCGGCATTGTCTCTTAGAACGGTTACCGTCACGTTTTGTCCTTCTTTGATGGTTTTGGAATAATTAATGAAATCCTGGATATTCTGGATGTTGATTGTCTTGCCATCCAAAGCGACAACCTTATCCGTGATCTTAAACCCGATGCTCTTTGCGAATGGGGATAATGCCGAGCTTTCATCAAATACAAACGCATTGGTCTTTTCATCATATCCGGTCTGGTTCGGATCTTTGATAAACCAGAAGATCGGCGGGGTTTCCTGCTTTTTCAGCTCTACACCCACTATGTTGAGGTATTCTGCGTAAGGGGTTGGCTGGCTTCCTGCAATATATTTATTGTAGAAATCTTTTACCTGGGGATATCCTGTTACGGTAACCAGCTCATCGATCAGTTTATCGTCTTTGAAAGGCTTATTCTCACCAAATCGCTGGGACAGCTTTCTGATCATATCGCGGTATCCCATTTCGCCACTCGAAAGTTTTCTGAGTTCGATATCCAGACACATGGCTAAAAGGGCACCTTTCTCATACACGTTTCTGTACTGGTCTTTGTATTCATCCAGAAGAACATTTTTACTCATCACCGTGAAAGGCATGGTATCGTTATAGTTCTTGGAATTGGTGATCTTTTCATTCATTCTCTGAAGGAACTCTTCTTTGGTGATCAATCCTTCCTGGATCTGGAAAAGGTTGGCAAAATATTCCGTTCCGCCTTCGTACATCCAGAGGTGCTGAGACATTTTCGGGTTTGCGTAATCGAAGTAGTGAATTTCTTCAGAATGGGTCTTCAAAGGATTTACGGTAT
>JBMDXW010000357.1:0-2877 GCA_048594965.1 Chryseobacterium sp. | reverse complement strand
TCATTATTGGGAGCTTCTTACGCCGTGGTGGAAAGTGTGGCGAAAATCGTAGCGATGGGTGGTGATTATAAGAATATCAGGTTAAGTTTCCAGGAGTATTTTGAAAAGCTGGGACAGAATCCTGAAAAATGGGGCAAACCGTTGGCTTCCCTATTGGGGGCTTATGATGCCCAGATGAACCTCGGGCTGGCTGCGATCGGAGGAAAAGACTCGATGAGCGGAACCTACCAGGACCTGAATGTGCCGCCGACCCTGATCTCATTTGCCTGTGCCAATGGGGAAAAGAAAAATATCATTTCTCCCGAATTTAAAAAAGCCGGAAATAAAATCTATTTCTTCAATCATATCGCCCAGGAAAGCGGACTGCCGGATTATGATGCCTTAAAAGCTGTTTTTGAACTGATTTTTGAAAACATCAAAGCCGGAAAAATTATTTCCGTAAAAACCGTAAAAGAAGGCGGAGTAGCTGTTGCCTTAGCGAAGATGAGCTTCGGAAACCGGTTAGGAGCAGAGATTAAAGTTTATGAGGCAGCGCTCTTATCCAAAAACATCGGAAGCTTAATCATCGAATCTTCGGAAGAATTAAGCTCTGTAAGCCTTCAGTTGATAGGGGAGGTTGTTTCGGATGAAGTTTTAACCATCAACGATCAATCAACAACCATCAGCAAGCTTTTAGCAGCTAATACAAATACATTTGAAAACCTTTTCCCAACGGTTGAAAAAGAAAAACTGACGGTGGAACTGGATGAAAAATTAAACTCTGTCAATCCGAGAAATATCATCATCAAAAAACACGGAATCGCCCAGCCGAAGGTATTTGCGCCGGTATTCCCGGGAACCAACTGTGAATATGATACGCTGAATGCTTTCGCAAAAGAAGGTGCGGTGACCAGCAGTTTACCGTTGATCAATATCAATCACCAGTTGCTGGAAGAAAGCATTGATGCATGGGTAAAAGAAATCGCATCTTCCCAGATCTTAGCGTTCTCAGGAGGGTTTTCAGCCGGTGACGAGCCGGACGGTTCTGCAAAGTTCATCGTAAACGTTCTGAAAAACGAGAAGATGAGAAATGCGGTTCATGAATTATTAGACCGGGACGGGATGATCATCGGGATCTGTAACGGTTTCCAGGCGTTGGTGAAATCCGGATTGCTGCCTTATGGTAGAATCAAGGATCTGGACGAAAATTCGCCGACTTTGGCCCACAATGCGATCAGAAGACATATTTCCCAGATGGTGAACGTAAAAGTAGTGAACGATGAATCGCCTTGGCTGAAAGGAATGAAGGATCAGGTATTCACCATTCCGATTTCCCACGGAGAAGGACGTTTCATGGCATCGGAAGCAGAAATTCAGAAGCTGTATGAAAACGGGCAGATTGCCACGCAATATCTGGATCTGGAAGGAAACATCGCCCACGGAATGCCGAGTAACCCAAACAATTCCTTATTCGGAATCGAGGGAATTACCAGCACCTGCGGTAAAATCTTCGGAAGAATGGGTCACCCGGAACGTTTCGCCGAAGGGCTGATGAAAAACATCCCGACCGCGAATTACCACAACATCTTCAAAAACGGAGTGGAATACTTTAAATAAGTAATCAAGTAAATAAAATAATGTAAAATGCCTTTGTTGTTCAACAGAGGCATTTTTCTTTGGGTCTTATGGGGTAAATATTTCCTGCTTTACGGAAAACCGTAATGAAAATGCTGAAAACCGCAATACCTTGCCGTCCTAAATAAGAATCTAAAACAATACAACTTTTAACTATGAATACAAAAATTACGGTAACCGACCTGTTTCTCGGCATTTTAGCAGTTATGCTCATTGGCGTCAGTTTTTATCAGACCTGGATGGGTTTACAGCAGATCTTCGGAGGAAGTTCTTTCATTGTCGCCCTCGTACTTTCCCTGATCCTTCTTTTTCTTCTCTGGCAGATCAGGCGTGCTAAAACCAGTGGAGGAGCCGCATCATCCCTGGGCTGGATCTATTTTTTCTTCGCCATCTTCTGCTTTGTAGCGAATTTCAATGCATTGTACACCCGGTTTATGAAAACCGACATTTACACGACCGAGCTGCGTGACGTTAATGAAAAATTCACCAAGCTGGAAACCGACGTTGAATCCAAACTGAATTACTCGGTGCCTGATGCTAAAATAAGACAGGCCATCCGAAGCGAACTGAACCTTTTGAAAATTCAGATCAACGATCCCAAAAACGTCGGAATCGGCCCGGAAGCAAGACAGATTTTGGCAAGAATTGAAAAAATGATCGGCAAGAAGGTAACTCCGCTTACACCGACCAGCGAAACTCCGGAAGGATATGCCGACCTGGCAGACCGGATGGAAGAACAGATTGTTCAGATGGTATACAACCTGACGCCCGAAGAGAAAAACCTGATGAGCGACATTAATGATGCTTCTCTGCGGTGGAATAAGGAAATCCAGAACCTTTTGCAGATGACACCGGAGGTCATCAATGGAATGGCACAGGGGCAGATTGATAAATCTTTAACGGAATACAACCGTTTAGGAAGTAAAGCGGAATCGATTCTGGGAAGAGACAAGCTGAAGTTTGAACCGGCGCATTCGGAAACGCAGGAAGTTGGGAAAATCGGTTACGCTTTCAGTCATGCCATTAAAAATTTCGGAATGTTTCAGCTGGTGGTTTTGGCAGGATGTGTTTTACTGGATTTCGGAATTATGCTCATCATCCTTTTGATGCCTACGGAATCACGGAACGGACAGAATAATAGTAATAGTGTATTGGCAACAAGAAGAGGTAAAACTTTAATAAATAGATAATAGACTATGAATAGCGAATATGAAGAACTGAAACCATTGTCACTTGATGATAACAGTCTCAAGCCATTATCTC
>JBMDXW010000356.1:0-12724 GCA_048594965.1 Chryseobacterium sp. | reverse complement strand
CGATCGGCAATCCGTCTACGTACTTGTAGTTCATCTCATGAAACCAGAAATCGTACATGTGGAGAAAAATAAATGCCAGGATCACTGCTCCTGAGATGATCATGTTTCTTGACATCCAGGTAGAATTGTGAGAAGGATTATTTGACTCGTATTTTACAGGACGTGCTTTTTGGTTTTTAATTTCCAAAACAAATCCCATAACAAAATGGAAAACCACAGCAAAGATCAGAACCGGCTGCATTACAAATTGAATAAGAGGATTATACCCCATAAACTGCGAAGCATTGTTGTACGCATCCTCACCAAAAACCGACAAAAGGTTTACAGAAAGGTGCATCACCAGAAAGATCAGCAAAAAAATCGCCGACAATGCCATAGCATATTTTCTACCTATCGTAGAACTCGTTAAACCTGCCATATAAGTTTAAATTTGATTTTCCACAAAATTAAGAAATGTTAACAACATCAAAAAGTGAGAAATCTCACATATAGCCAGTTTGTAATCTTTCTAAATAAGGCTTAAAATATTATAAATAAAGGAAAAACATGAAAACAGCAGAATTATTTCATCTCATAAATTTTGTGATCAAAGACCACTTTCTGAACGACAGAAGGCAATGCACGCACTTCTACATTTCTTATACGCCTTGAAGCACAGTAAGGATTAATGATAAACTTTGAAATTTTGGATTTATCTGAATTTTTATCAATCCAAAAACAGACAGCGTTACTTTTTTTCACAGAAACGATTTTCGTTTTTGAGAAATCATAAAAGAGAATTTCAGATTGACTTTCTGCATAAAAATCCAATGACAACCTCAACATTAAAAAAGCACAAATAGCCATGCTCAGCCGCGTAAAATTTTTAAGAGTATACTTCAAAATGACAGGCCTCAAAAGAAAAAAAACGACAAACAGAGCAAAAACCTCCGGTAAGCTCATGGGAATATTTTCGAAAAAAAGAGAATCAAAATCAGCAAACCAATGAATTACGGCAAGCAAAAACTCAATGGTGAATTCGTATGAATAATTCAGCATTGTAAAATCAAAATTAAAAGCGATCAAAGCAGTCATTAAAAAAGAAAAAATGATGATTACTTCCGAAAACGGAACAATAAAAAAATTGGCAACGACCGAAATAAATGAAAACTGATGGAAATAGTACAGAACAAGCGGCAGTGTCACCAATTGGGCTGAAACTGAAACTGAAACGGTATTAAAAACAATTTTCTTCAACCAACTGTCCTGCTTGGGAAAACAGTTAAGAATAGGCTGGTTTAGCCAGTAAATACCTAAAACTGCAAGAAAACTCAGCTGGAAACCAACGTCAAAAACCTGCTGAGTATCAAATACTAAAATAATGAAAGCCGACAATGCCAACGCATGCAGAACATCCGTTTTTCTCTGGAGCAGAACGTACATGAAATAAACTGTCAACATGATGCCGGAACGTACTACAGAGCTTCCAAAACCGATAAATGCAGTAAAAAGCCAGATAAAAATAAGACTTAGAACAATTGCATATTTCCTGTATTTTAACGGAAAAAACCTTGTCAGAAAAAAATAGAACATCCCGAAGATCACAACGATATGTGTTCCCGAGATCGCCAAAAAATGCACCAGTCCCGACCTGTTGAAATCCTGAAGTGTCCGGGCATCAATTTCCGTGCGGTCGGCAAGGATAATTCCCTTCAGAAATTCCTTTGCTCTTGATGATATTCCCTTGCGGTCAATCTTTTGAAGAACCTCCAGCCTTTTCTGAGAAAACTCCTCGCCAATACTTAAATCTGTTCTTTCAGCGCAGGAGACATTATTATTAACATAACATTGATAATCAACATCATTACGCTTCAGATATTTGGCATAATCAAACTGGAAATCATGTTGCGGAACTTTCGGAATGGTCAGATAAGCCTGGGCTCTGTAATAATGGATAAAATCTAATTCTTTCTCACTTTTGGGAATGTATAGAATAGCATTAATATTTTCCTGATTCAGTCGTATTACGGCTTCGTATTTTCTGTTTTTTTCGTTTGAATTTAATTTTTTAGAAATTTTAAAAACTACAGTCTTCGTTCCTGAAAAAGAAGCCTTTTGCCCATACAGACTGAAAGAATGTAAAACGATACCGATCCCAAAAAACATGACACACAGCATGTAAGATCGTATTTTGTACAAAAAGTAGCTCTTCAAAAATCCGAAAAGTAAAACAATAACAGACAGGGAAGTAATCCAGTAAACGCTTGCTTCTTTCAATAAAAATCGATCCTGGAAGAAAATTCCTAGAATCAGGGAAACAACAAGAATTAAAAGTGGCTGCTTGTTCAAAATTTGTATTTCATCAAAAATATTTATTCGAATGGAAAATTCCTCATAAATATTGAAAAACTTTAAAACAGCTCTGAGATTCGCTTAAAAAAAGAAAAATCGCAGAAAAATATTCCGCGATCTTCATATTTTATTTAAAAATTTAAACTTTTACAATCACATCAGCAGCATTTTTGCTGGCTCCTTCACCTCCCAGCTTTTCCCTCAGGAGTTCGTAGTCTCTTAAAACTTCAAACCTTTTTTCGGAGTGTAGAATTTTCTGCAGTTCTTCTACCAGGTTATTTGTATTTAAATCATTCTGAATCAATTCTTTTACCACCTCACGATCCATAATAAGATTGACCAGAGAAATATATTTGATGTTTTTAACCAAACGTTTTGCGATAGCATAAGAAATTTTACTCCCGCGGTAGCAAACGACTTCCGGCACATTCAATAAAGCCGTCTCTAAAGTTGCCGTTCCGGAAGTCACCAAAGCAGCCTGTGAACACCTCAGCAGATCATAGGTTTTATTGGAAACAAAGTGAACATTGTCGTCCACATAATTCTCATAAAATTCTTTAGGAAGACTGGGAGCACCGGCAATAACAAACTGATAATCTTCAAAATAAGACCTTACGGAAAGCATCATTTCGAGCATCTTTTCCACTTCCTGTTTTCGTGATCCCGGTAGTAGCGCTATGATTTTCTTATCATTGAGTCCATGCTCGGTCTTAAACCGATCAATACTCAATTCTTTTAAATTTGAAATGGCATCGAGTAACGGATGACCGACAAAGTGAGAATGCACACCATGTTTTTTGTAAAAATCTTCCTCAAAAGGAAGAATAACCATCATTTCATCCACGTATTTTTTAATGATCTCTACCCTTCCTTCTTTCCAGGCCCAAAGCTGGGGCGAAATGTAGTAAACCACCTTGATTCCCTGTTCTTTGGCAAACTTTGCAATTCGTAAATTAAAACCGGGATAGTCTACCAGGATAAGCACATCAGGACGGTGATTCTTAATATCATCCTTACAGAATTTAATATTATTAAGGATGGTTCTCAGATTCATCGCCACTTCCAGAAATCCCATGAAGGCGAGATCCCGGTAGTGCTTTACGAGTTTACCTCCTTGTTGAGCCATCAGATCGCCTCCCCAAAATCTGAAGTCGGCACTCGGGTCCTTCTGTTTTAGGGCTTTCATTAAATTGCTCCCGTGTAAATCTCCGGAAGCCTCTCCGGCAATGATATAATACTTCATTTCTGCTGAAATCTTTTATTTTTCTATATCTGACCTTAATTTCCTTCCGGATTTCTTTTTATAACAGAAATTATGGGAGGTTTCTATGACATGAATAGAGAACAAATTAAGATATATAACATCTTAAATTTGTAAATTTGTCCAAAGATAATGATAAAAAATGTCAGAAGAATTTGAAATCCGAAATAAAGTTGCAGAGAGCAGCCTCATCAATTTTGATCTTACCGATCTTGTTCCGAAAGGGATCAGAAAAGGGATCGACCTGAAGGATTTTCTTTTTATGGAAATGATTTTGAAGGAAAAAGATTTCCGGGAAAAGGTGGCTGCCATAGACACTGAAGAATATCGCGACGCCTTTGTATACGTTTATAATTCCGCAGACGCTATTGTTCCGCTGTGGGCTTATTTTTTAATTACGGCTAAACTGACCGGGGTTACTAAAAAAATAGTTTTCGGAAACCGTGAAGATCTTGAAGTCATTTTAATGCATAATGCGGTAAAGAATTATGATTTTGAGGAAATGCGCGGCAAAAGAGTTTTGGTAAAAGGCTGTTCCGACAAAGAGATTCCTGAAAATGCCTACATCGAGCTCGTAGAACAGTTGCAGCCGATTGTCAAATCGCTGATGTTCGGTGAAGCCTGTTCCAATGTTCCTATTCTGAAGAATTAAGAAATGAATAAATATTTAACCGCTGGTTTAGTCTTTATCACATTTTTAATCATTTATTACGCGGGGAGTTTTTCCAGGATTCCTTTTGCCGATTGCGTGGGGTTTGCCCTTACGACCGAACTGGACACTTTTGAAACAGTGGCCAGCTCCACTTCCCACATTTTATACGGCAATACCGCTATTCTGATTAATAAAATAACGGGATTAGGCTCTATTGAATCCAATCGGTTTCTGGTTATATTTTCGGCTGCATTTGCCGTTACCTTCGTTTATATGATCATCAGAAATTTAACGAATATAAACTGGGCTTCCCTGGTAGGAGCTGTTGTTTTCGGATTCAGCTTTACATTCTGGAAAAATGCCGAAATCATTGAAGTCTACACGTATAATGCATTTTGGCTCACCCTGTTTTATTTGTGCATCATCAATACTTTTATATTTGAAAAAAAGAAAGCCTATATTGTTTTGGCGGGAATTTTCCTGGGAATCAGCATCTGGCTGCACATCCAGAATTTCCTGCTCATTCCGGCTTATCTTTTACTCCTCTTTTATTTCAGGTCTGAAAAGGCAGCTGCAGTATATTCACTGGTCTCTTTTTCAGTTATTTTTTCCCTTTTATTTATTGTTAATTATTCACAGGGATATCCGCTTTCATCTCCTTTTACCAGCAACCAGGGGCATTGGGTGGAAGATTCATTCAAAAAACCATTTTCGCAGTATGCGATAGACCTGGTGAAATCCGTTGTCTACCTGTTGTATAATTTTACCGTTTTCATCATTGCCGGCATCATAGGAATGATTATGCTGTACAGGGAAAACAGAAAGATGTTTAATGTATTCTTTCTGGCCTCCGTTTTCATCTATGGTTTTGCTACGTTTTATGCGGTATCGGATAATTATATTTTCTTTTTGCCTTTTAATATAATCTTTGCTTTAGCCATTGGCTATGGACTTACATCCGGCAAATATGTTTATTTTAAAAAACTTTCCTGGATCTGCGTGCTGATCCCGGCTTTCTATTATTTATCGTTCAGCGTGGCCAAGCTTACGCCTCAGGGAAAAGACTTTGATGATTTTAAAAGCTATAAAGGAGGCTTACGGTATTACATGCTCCCCTGGATGAACGACAATAAAGGAATTCTGGAATTTGTTATTGATAAAAAAACAGCGCCTGAACCTATTAACTGGATGACGTACAGTGCTGATATTTATATTAAAAAACTCAAGGAAAAAGGTTATAAGGAAGAAGAAATCCGTAAATTTTAGCAGATCTGAACGTCCTCCGGATTACTTTTACGGTATCTTTTTTGCAGATTTTTTTTTTACTTTAAATAAAATTGGCAATCTATGAGTTTAATTGATTTACTTACAGGAAATACCGGCAATCAGGTAGCAGAACGTGCCGAAAGCAAATTCGGGATCAGCAGAAATCAGATCATCGCTTTATTGGCCGTCGCAGCACCGCTGATTATCTCTTATCTCAGGAAAAAGTCACAGGATGCTCATGAAGCAGAATCCCTGAATGCAGCTTTAGACAAGGATCATGACGGCAGTATTCTTAATGATGTCGATCAGGCCGAGGCAAGACAATCTGAAGGCAATTCTATTCTTAACCACATATTTGGCGGAGAAAAACATAATGTAGAAAACCAGCTTTCTCAGAAAACAGGCATTTCCATAGATAAGATCGGACCTGTTTTATCGATGCTGGCGCCCATCATTATGGGATATATCGGCAAAGAAAAACACAGTAACAATGTAGGTGCAGGCGGACTGGGCGGTCTATTAGACGGAATTCTGGGCAATGCATCCGATCAGGCCGCGAGCCAGCAATCAAACCCGCTGAATGATGTGATCGGAAGCATCCTGGGGAATGGAAATTCGGGATCTTCATCAAATCCGCTGAGCGATATTATCGGCAGTGTATTAGGGAAGAACGACCAAAATAAAAACAATGACGGACTGGGAAGCATTCTCGGAAATCTCTTTGGCGGAAAATAAAATTCAGTTTTACATTAAAATAAAAGACCGGAAATTTCTTCCGGTCTTTTATTTTTAGCTTTTGGCTTTTTCTTCTGAAGCAGCCACTGTTTTTGAAGATTTTCTCGGTCTTCTCTTACCGTAACTGCCATTGTTGATTTTTCCTCTCTTGGATTTTTTGTCTCCTTTTCCCATAGTAATATAATTTAGTTCTTGTACGAAATTAAATAATACCCGTTTAAAATCAAAGCATAAGGCTGTTAAAATTATTATAATCTTAAAATGTCACTTTGCTCAATTTCCTTCTCAGATAAAAAATTTTCGCTGCTCATTTCTCTTTAAAACCGATATACGGAATCCAAAGGTTAGTTTAATTCAATTCCCTTTACTTTGGCTTATTTCAAAAAAAATAAATTAAATTTCAATAATAAATTATTGTTTTACGATAATTTATTATACATTTGCAATAAATAAAAACAATCCTATGAAAATTATCGGTAAAAAATCACTATCTCAGTACATCAGCTATATAATGCTGGTGTTATCTATTCTTTTTGCTTTACAATGCGTTTATGAAATTATTGGATTATCAGTCCTCGCTTACAATTTCAAGACAGGAAACACCATTCTTTCAGACTTTTTTATTATTGGTACTGATGTAGGCTGGGCAAAAAATGAATGGACACAGCCTGTAACTGAGATGATGAAGTTCAAAATTTTCGTTCCCTTTACCAGACAAAACCTTCTTACAGGATTGTTCAATACGTTCAGTGTCCTGAACTTTGTCTGCAATTCTGTTTTTGTCACTCTTTTTTGCTATGCGAGCTACAGATTCCTGAGAGAAATCAGCACGGACAGTGTTTTCAATGCTCACGCTTTGTCTTGGCTTAAAAGATTCGGATGGATCAATATTCTCTACGCTGCTGTAACATTAGCAGCCATTCCTTTCAGTATAAAAACCACATTCACTGCAACGTCTTCTGTGATCATGTTTCTGTTTTTCGGGGCTTTGGTACTTTTTATCGTAGAATTTTTTAAAAAAGGGCTTGAACTTCAGGAACAAGTAGACTTAACAATATAAAATATGCCGATCATAATCAACGTAGACGTGATGCTTGCCAGACGTAAGATGCAGTCGCAGGAACTCGCTGAGAAAATTGGCATTACCCAGGCCAATCTTTCTATTTTAAAAACAGGAAAAGCAAAGGCAGTAAAGCTCTCCACCCTGGAAGCCATCTGCAAGGCGCTGGATTGTCAGCCCGGAGACATTCTTGAATATGTAAAAAACTAATTGAGACCATGAAAAAATACCTCATTATCCTTTTGACCTTCTGGATCATCCCGCCCTTTGCCCAAATAACACAAAAACAGGAAGTACAGGACAAGAATAAAACAGCAGAATTCGATAGCGGTTCCAAAATTTCAGTAGAATTGTTAAATAAGATTGGCAATAAAAAACTACAGCAACTGGGAATGATCTGGGGATTCCTGAAATACTACCATCCCAATATTGCTTCAGGGAAATACGACTGGGACGCTGAGCTTTTTAAACTGATCCCTAAACTGTCCGACGCAACTCCTGAGCAACATGATAAAATAATAACAGATTGGATCAAAGGTTTCGGAGACTTTAAGACTCAGAGTGACACCATTCCTGAAAATCTTAAAATGAAAGCGGATCTCGGCTGGATAACGGCTTCCGGCTTCTCAAAAGAACTTACGGATACTTTATTAAAGGTAAAGAATGCCGAAAGAAAAAATAAAAATCAGTATGTCTCATTGCTGGCGGACGGCAATCCGGAGTTTACCAGAGAAAAGCCTTACGCTGCAATGATATCTCCGGACGCGGGATATCGGCTTTTGAGCCTGTAACGTTACTGGAACATCATCCAATATTATTTTCCGTATCGGTACGCTATCGGGCATGACTGGAAAGAGGTTCTGGGCGAATTCATTCCAAAATTTTTGTCCGCTACAGATGGTACGGATTACAATCTTGCCTGCCTTGAGCTTACGGAACGGATTAATGATTCTCATGCAGGCATTCACAATGCAGTAACGTATCACTTTTTCGGAGAAAGAATCGTTCCTTTGGAAATCGTTTTTGCCGAAAATAAAGCCGTTGTAAAAAACTATTACGATGAAAACCTTGGAAAAGAAACCGGATTGAAAATCGGGGACGTTATCATGGAAGTCAATGGTAAACCGCTCGGAAAGATCATGGAAGACTATTCCAGATATCTTCCCGCCTCGAATGTCTCTGCCAAACTAAGAAACCTGTCTTTTCAGCTGCTGAATTCCAATGATATGTCCGTCGAAGTAAAATATCTCACCGACGGCACCGAGAAAACTGCGACCCTCAAGACTTATCTTCATGACAGAATAAATTACACGCAAAAGCCTGCAGACGCCTTTAAAATGATTGACGAGCAAACCGCTTATATCAATTTAGGAACCGTAAAATCAAAAGATTTTCACGATATTTTCGAAAAAATAAAGAATACAAAGGCTCTGGTCATTGATATCAGAACGTACCCTGCGGAATTCAATGTCTTTAAGCTCGGAAAATACCTGATGCCGCATCCCGAAAATTTTGTAAAATTTACGGTACCGTCAATCATTCGCCTGGAGATTTTATCATGCAGGAAGCCCTTACTGTAGGTACCGATAATAAAGATTTTTACAAAGGGAAAGTCGCAATCCTGATCAATGAAATGACACAGAGCAGCGCCGAATACCACGCTATGGCTTTCAGAAAAGCGCCCGATGCAAAAGTTTTCGGATCTCAGACTGCAGGGGCCGATGGTAACGTATCTTATTTCACACTGCCCGGCAAAATATCCACACAAATAACCGGCCTCGGTGTCTATACTCCCGAAGGATCGGAAACCCAGAGAATCGGCATTATTCCGGATGTGGAAGTAAAACCGACCGTTAAAGGTATTAAAGATAACAAAGATGAAATTCTGGAAAAAGCGCTGGAATGGATTCATCAAAAATAATCAGTAAAAACAATAACCATGAAAACTTCCGAATGCTTCTCTTCGGAAGTTTTTTTTGCTAAACATTAAACCCTGATTTTTTCATGTTGTTAAATTGTTAATCAAAACCACATTATGACGGAATATCTTTTATTGATTTCAATTATGATCTACTAAACGACAAGCCATATTAATAAATCATTGATTTAAAATAACTTAAACACTATTTCCATCGAATTATTTTTTTGATGCCGTGCTTTTATTTATTAAAAAGTTTCTGTATCATTGCGCAATAAAAATTCAATAATGATGAAAAAACCCTATTTTTTGTATGCACTTCTGTGCATCACCATTTTCGGAAATGTAAAAGCCGCAGACCTTTATGTACGTGATCTCGGAGCCGGAGGAGCTTATGCCACCATCTCCGCTGCCATCTCTGCTGCCAATGATGGCGACCGAATTATCATCAGACCAAAAACCGGGAATGTTCCTTATCTTGAAAACCTTACCATCAACAAATCCCTGACTTTTACCTCTGAAATCAATTTCAGCAAATACTACGTGAAAGGAGACATCAATCTGGTTCCGGCTGTAAACAGGGTAATCACCATCAATAATATGTATGCTTTTCAAAGCTCGATAGCAACCTCAGCCGTAACGCTGTCCGGCGGAAGAGCAACAGTGAATATTATAAATTGTACGGTTGACCAAAACATCGATTTGGACAATTCCAAAAATGTAACCGCGAATGTTACACAATCCAGCTGCAAAGAGCTATCTTTTGTTCATGGAAAGGTTACTGCGAATTCAATAAGTAATCTTACGTTAAACGATGATACAGCGCCATTGGCATCTTCTGATGTGCAGATCATAGCAAATGGTTTATACACCAACACAGAATTTACAAATGCTATAAAAATCACTACGACCAGTTATCCTATTAAATTATTTAATAACGATGCGCAAGTTCAGGGAATAAACAGTATATACATCAGCCCCGCTATTACAATATATTCTATTAAGGCTGGTTCTACCAATATTGTTCAGAACAACCGTTTTAGAACAAATCACACTTCCGCCACTATAAGCTATCTCACCGATACGATGTCAATTAGCGGAACAAATTCCGGCATCATCAATATAGCAAACAATATTTTTGAAAACTCCAGTTCCTATTCGTACCATGACCATATTGATGCTGGTGCTGCCTCCATAGCAACTGTTATTGCTAACAATAACTTATGTCCTCAGACATGCAGAATGACAGGAGTTGACATAGCCAACGGCAATATCAATAATGGAGTTTATACCCTTAATCAATATGCGACGCCTCCATTAGCTACAGGTGATATCGTCAATGCAGGATTAGCCGGAGAAGAATATCAGGATCTCGATCTTACGGTAAATGACATCGGTCCTCTCGGAGGATCCAATTCATGGGTAAATTACTGGCCTTCAAACGCGGGTAACAAACCGAGAGTGATGTTCCTGGAGACACCAAGGGTTATTTATCAGGGTACGACAACGATCCAGGCCGAAGCAACGGGAATTTCCAAATAATACCTAAGAAACCATGAACAAGAAAATATACATTGGCATCTTCTCCTTATTTGTTCTTTTATTTCAGGCACAGGTAAAAGTAAGCAATGCCGAATATTATTGGGATACTGATCCGGGAGAAGGAAACGGTACTGCCTTCAACGCTGCCGACGGAAATTTCGACAATGTTATTGAGAGCGTACTCCAGAATACATCATCTGTACCTTCCGGTAACGGATATCATATTTTTGCCGTAAGGTTTAAAGATAGTCTCGGAAACTGGGGACCGGTTTTCAAAAATGTCATCCATATAGGAAATCAAACGGTAACCAATACAAATTCCCTCATCCGGGCAGAATACTTCTGGGATACCGATCCGGGAGAAGGAAATGCAACCGCCCTTTCTGCAGAAGACGGAAATTTCAACAGTGCAATAGAAACCATCTTACAGAACGGCATTCCCATCGCTCAGCCACAAGGATTCCATGTTTTCAATATCAGGGTAAAAGACAACCAGGGTATTTGGGGACCGGTCTTTAAAAATGTAATCTATATCGAATCCGTCCTTGGGACAAAAGACACCGCCTTATCTAAAAACAATCTCGTGTGCTATCCGAACCCGGTGGAAGATCTGCTGAAATTCAACACGGAAGGTTCCGTAAAGATTTACTCAGCGACAGGGCAGCTGCTCATTTCTAAAGAGTACATTGACGGAAACAAAGGAGTCGACGTATCTTCACTCATCCCTGGAAATTATACGCTGACCGTAGAAAATAAAAAGGGAAAATTCAATTCCAGATTTATCAGGAAGTAGTGTTTGTTAATTTACATTGTGAAGGAGATGGCCGGAAGATCCGGTCATCTTTTTTTATTTTATGCCGATCCCGGAAATACTTCCCAAAAATGTAAACCGACTCTTTGTTTTTTTCTTAATATGAAATGCCGATTCTGTACAAATCATTATCTTTGCCAACGTAAAATTCAAAAGTTCTGATGTGAACTTTAAACCTTGAACTTTAAACCAATAATTTATGTTTCGATCGCACACCAACGGAGAATTGTCTCTTCAACATCTTAATGAAGAAGTAACCCTGTCAGGATGGGTACAAACCATTCGTGATAAAGGATTTATGATTTGGATCGATCTCCGGGACCGCTACGGAATTACCCAATTAGTTTTCGATCAGGAGCGCTCTACCGCCGAACTGATGGAAAACGCCAAAAAACTGGGCCGTGAATTTGTGATCCAGGTGACCGGAAAAGTGATTGAAAGAGTAAGCAAAAACCCAAATATTCCAACAGGCGAAATTGAAATTCTTGTTGAAAAACTGACCGTCCTTAATGAATCCCAGCTTCCGCCTTTCACCATTGAAGATGAAACAGACGGCGGTGAAGAGTTGAGAATGAAATACCGTTATCTTGATATCAGAAGAAATCCGGTAAAAGATAAATTGATCTTCCGTCACAAAATGGCGCAAAAGGTTAGAAATTACCTTTCAGACAATGGATTTATCGAAGTTGAAACTCCGGTTTTAATTAAATCTACTCCGGAAGGGGCAAGGGATTTCGTAGTGCCCAGCCGAATGAACCCGGGACAGTTTTACGCATTGCCACAATCGCCTCAGACTTTCAAACAATTATTGATGGTGGGTGGAATGGATAAGTATTTCCAGATCGTAAAATGTTTCCGTGATGAAGACTTAAGAGCCGACCGTCAGCCGGAGTTTACCCAGATCGATTGCGAAATGGCGTTTGTAGAGCAGGAAGATGTAATGAACGTTTTTGAAGGAATGACCAAAACTTTGTTGAAAGACATCACCGGTCAGGAATTCGGAGATTTCCCGAGAATGACGTTTGCCGATGCCATGCAGAAATATGGAAACGACAAACCGGATATCCGTTTCGGAATGGAGTTCGTGGAACTGAACGATTTAGTAAAAGGAAAAGATTTCAAAATATTTGATGAAGCAGAATTGGTTG
>JBMDXW010000355.1:0-13007 GCA_048594965.1 Chryseobacterium sp. | reverse complement strand
CTGCCACTGTAACAGTGGTACAAAATACCACGCCTCCTGTAGTTACCCTTACAGCACCGGTATTACAGATTTGTCCGGGAGAATCTGTTACTTTAACCGCTGCCGGAGGTGCTACCTATAATTGGGGAACGCTTCCCGGCAATGGAAGTACCCAGACGGTGTCTCCTACTGATACAACGGTTTATACAGTTACTGCGACAGGAGCCAATGGCTGTGTATCATCAAATACGGCAACCATTACGATCGTTGTAGGACCGCCGGTAGCTATATTGGCAGCGTCAAAATCTAAAATCTGCGTGGGAGAGTCTGTTACCTTAACGGCTACCGGTGGAGTTACTTATGAATGGCTGGGCTTACCGGGCAATGGAAGTACCCAGGTCGTGTCCCCGACTGCCACCACGATTTACTCCGTGTATGCTTTGGGAGGGAACGGCTGTAAGGTTGATGAACCTACATCAATTACCATTCAGGTTGTTCCGGCTATTGAATCTACGCTTGAGGATGTCTATGCATGTGCTGGTGATTCAGCAATTCTGGATGCGGGCTCGGGAACAAATTATACCTATCTCTGGAGCACGGGAGCCACTACACAGACCATATCGGTAAATACGGCAGGTACCTATTCCGTAACCATCAGTAATGGTACTTGTTCCAAAGTATATAGTGCACAGCTGATTAACCCGGCACTTCCGCAGTTTACCAATGTGGCTTATGACAATCATGTACTGACCCTCTCGACCACCAATCCTACAGGGGGTGCGCTGGAATATTCCGTAGACGGAGGAGTAACGTGGCAGGCATCGAATATATTCTACAATATTCTTGATAATGTTAATTACAACCTGATGGTAAGGGTAAAAGATGCCAAATGCGGAACAACATTGTCTTTCTTTACGTTTGTGGTAATTAATGCCATTACGCCAAATTCCGACGGAAAGAATGATACCGTGGATTTTACAGGTATCAGCAAGTACAATAACTTCGCGGCTTCCATATACGACCGGTACGGACAGGAGGTATTTAAAGCAGGTAAAAATGAAACCAGCTGGAATGGCTTACTCAAGGGAACCCTTAATCTTCCGACCGCGACATACTGGTACCGTGTACAATGGGAAAACCCCGCCAGTAAAAAGCTCGAACAGCGAAGCGGATGGATCTTGCTGAAAAACAGAAACTAATATTATATACAATAAACCTCCCGACTCGGGAGGTTTATTTGTTTTTTTTGTAAAAAATAGAAATATGTGTATAGTATTTATAAAAAAAAATTAATTTTGTTGAAATTATTTATTTATGAGGAGATACCTACTATTGTTTTCTTTAATCGCGGCCTCGTCGTCGAGTCTCTTTTATTCACAAAATATTACTCCCAGAAAGGGCCAACACAAAAAGGCCTCAAATTTAACAATGAAAGCAGGTGCTTTTATTGATGTCAATGCGGCTGGATATGCAGCAACGGATTATACTCCGACACAATTAGTCAAAGATGTTCTAATTTCTTCCGGTACAAACTCATGTGTTACACCTAGTGTGTCTAACGTTCAGGTAAGCCCAAATTTACCGGCCAGTAATGTGCAAAGGTCTTGGGGATATTTTAATAGAGGAACAACCAATTTCCCGTTTAAAGACGGTATCGTTCTTTCCACCGGTTATGTTCGTAAATCCGGAAATGCATTTATAAGTGAAACTTTAGAAGATGATCTGCCTACAGGGAGTGATCCCGATCTTGTAGCCGCCACAAATCCTTCCGGTAGCCTTAATGATGCCGTTGTTTTAGAATTTGATTTCATACCAACTTCAAGCCAGGTAAAGTTTAATTACTTGTTTGCTTCTGAAGAATATACATCGAGCTTTCCTTGTGGTTTCTCTGATGCATTTGCGTTGTTGCTGAGACCCTCAAGCGGAGGGCCTTACGTTAATATGGCGGTTTTACCGGCACCGGGTACCGGACCCGTAAGTGTTACCAATATCCACCCTCAAAACAGTTTCACAGGGTTTGATATGGGTTGTGGCGCGCCCAATGTATCCTTTTTCGATGCCTATAACACCTCAGCTATCGAAACAAACTATAACGGTAGAACAGTTCCATTGCAGGCAACGGCAACAGTTGTTCCAGGACAATCTTATCATTTTAAAATGGTTTTGGCCGATGCTATTGATTACCGATATGATTCAGCGGTATTCCTGGAAGGGGGATCTTTCAACATAGGGGTAGAATTACAGGACCCTTCGGGAGCTGTTTTACCGGAAGAGATCAACGTTTGTGATAACGTTCCTCAGGTAATCACGGCATCTGTAAGCGACCCGAACCTTACGTACCAGTGGTTCTACAATGGTACTGCTGTTCAGGGTGCAACCACCCCGACAATCACAGCGAATCAGCCTGGTAATTACGAAATCCAGGTATCTTTCCCCGGAAATCCATGTCCCGGAAAAGCTAATATTAAAATCAACGGAGGAACAACGCCTGTTGCGGCTGATGCTTCTTTGCTGCTTTGTACAACTCCGGATGTTACATGGTTTGATTTAACGAATGCGATGCCATCCATCAGTACGACCGCTGGTGCCGTATTCCGTTTTTATGAAGATCAGGACGACGCAATTGCTCAAAACGGAGATTATATTCAGGATATTTTACATTACAACGGTAACGACGGACAGATTCTCTATGTTGTAGTTTCTAACGGAGGCTTCTGTAGTAAAATGGTTGAGTTAACCCTGCTTAAAGAAGCGACCCCTACCGTAAGTGTAGTGGCCTCGAAGATTAAAGTTTGTCCGGGTACCCAGGTACAGCTTACGGCAACCGGAGGTGTTACCTACGAATGGTCGAATTTCCCGGGAACGGGAGGCATACAGACTGCGACGGTTTACAATACAACAACTTTCACGGTTTATTCTTTAGGAGCCAAAGGATGTAAGTCTTTGCAGCCGGCAAGCATTACCGTTGAAGTGGTTCCGGAGCTTACTTCTCCGCTGAGAGACGTGGAAATGTGCCAGGGCGACAGAATAACCCTTGACGCAGGATCAGGACCAAACTATAAATACCTTTGGAGTACTGGCGAACTTACACAAACGATCAATGTAGATCAATATGGAATTTATAGTGTGAAAATTGACAATGGATATTGTGAAAAAACATTCACGGTTCATGTTCTTGGGGCAGCTTCTCCATTTGTTTCCAATCTTGATTACAGTAACAATACATTGACCATCACGGCAGAGGTGCCAATGATCAACAACATTCCTCAGACGGTAGAGTATTCGATTGACGGAGGAATCTCTTGGCAGCCGACGAATGTATTTACAGGTCTTCAGGACAATACCACGTACCAGATCCAGGTGAGATCGGTGGGAACCCACTGTGTGGGAGCTTTGGAATTCTTTACTTTCCATGTAAGAAACATTATCACGCCAAATCAGGACGGCATTAATGATACGCTTGACCTTACGGCTCTTGGAGGATTTAATAATTTTACGGGATCAATCTACGACCGGTACGGCTCTGAAATATTCAGATTCTCTAAAGAAAATCCGGTGTGGGACGGTACGGTAGGCGGTAAGAAACTTCCTACGGCAACCTACTGGTACAAATTCAACTTCCAGTATCCGAAATCAAAAGTAAATATGAACCAGTCTGGCTGGATCATGCTTAAAAACAGAGAGTAATACTACAGGAATAAATAATTTAATTCAAATAAAATCCCCGGAATCTGTATGGTTCCGGGGATTTTTAATGAATAAAATGTTGAAATACGATCTTATTTCTTTTCATAAATCATTTCCCTCATTTCAATGAGTATGCCGGTAGTTTTTCTTAGATCAGGAAAGTCCGGCAGACTTGAAGTTGTATAATGATTTTCAATAGACTTTAACAGTTTCTCAGCCTTTTGCATAATGGCTTCATAAGACCAGTTGCCGGCTTTAATATCCAGCAGCTCGTCCCGGTTGTCTACGCGCAGATTCAGAGTGCCGGTCTTAAAGATCTGCTCACAGGTTTGCAGCAGCCGGATGGTGTGCATCATATTCTTGCTGTCGTAATTCTGTCCATGGCGCTGATTTACGTCGTACCGATCTTCATTCCGCTCTGAAACCCACTTCCAGTATTCGCTGTAGTTTTTACAGTATGTCGAATATGCGTCGAGATTACAGAACAGATAGGCCAGCGGCTTTTCCCCTTTGGGAATCGGCGATACGGAAACCTGGTTGGCTTCCTCATGCCGGATAATCCCTTTGTATCCCAGGTTTCCGGATCTGTCATAAAAAAGGGCAAACATCCCTTTCGTATGTTCGATGCCTGCCAGTCCGCATTTTTCAGGAGCGAGACCGCGCAGACCTCCGTCAGAAAATTTCCGCAGCCAATTTTGTAACGGTACCGAACCCTGATCCTGCAATATGTAGCAGAAATCCATGACCGATTTTCTTTCTTTATCCATCGGGCTCAGGATCTTTTTATTGAGTCCTTTGGCCTTTTTGATCTGCGAAACGGCATAGCCTGCAAAGGTATCCCTGCAGAGTTTCGACAGGAAATCCTCCGGCTCCAGCAGATCCATCATCGGATGTTTTTTAATGATACATTCTTCCGGACTTGCCAGGACTTCCAGGATATTTGGATTGTTTTTCTGCAGCAGTTCCACAAATCTTCCAATCTCATAATAGGTAATATCATTGGTTTCATTGGAAACCTGCGGGATATAATTCAGTCCGAAAAAGTCTTCTTTCGGTAAAAAATATACACCGCGGATATCAGTATCCGAATTTTCCGTAGCCAGCCCGAAAGCCCTGCTGCCTGAAATGGCCTCAAGAAGAATAAGGTTTTGAGTTTTTAAATTTTGAAGTGTCATGCATTAAATGTTTTAAAATTACAAATCCAGTATTTTTCGGAAAACCTTTTCCATTTCCTTCTTATCTGTATTGCCACTCCTCAGACTTTTTGCTTTTTCATCGGTCTCTTTTATCATGCTTTCAAGAAACCCGAAAAGTTCCGGGTCGTTCGGATGGTAGTAAGATTCTCCTTTGGTTGCTTTCAAAGCTATTAAATTTTCAATTTTCCTTTTTGTAAAATCATCCGCCAACACCAGCAGTTCGCTGAACAATACCGGCGGAATTGTTCCTTTTTCTATGATCCATTTTCCTGTCAGTGCCGTCCGCAGCAGGTAAAAGTAAGATTTCAGCTTTACTTCATCACCACGACACGCTTCCAGATATTTCTTGCTCATGCTGAGGTAATGGTAAGAGACTGCTATTGGAGAAAAACATTCATTGGCCAAAGGTTTGAAAAGTTCATAAAACTTTTCATTCTTAACATAAACGATAGACGAATAAAACCAGCTCAGTAAAGCGGCATTCGATTTCAGCAACAGATGAAAGGTCTTCCGGAGATCCCACCCCGAACCGTCCAGGTCGTCCTCCGTCATAAATTCGATCGTTTCATCTTTATCCCAGGGTGAAAGATACCAGTCTTTGTCGTGACGGTAGATGAAACGGATATCGTAATCGCTGTCGGGCGAGGCAAATCCCCAGGCTCGGCTCCCGGATTCCACAGCGAGAAGGATTTCAACGTCGTGTTTTTCTTCCACTTCTTTTAGTTTTTCTAATATTTTAGGTGTCTTTTTTTTTAGTTAAATTTTAAAGAGTAAATTTTGTTTGGGGCAAAAGAAAATACAGCGCGAATGCATTTCAGAAAGAAATTGTCGTCCCGGAAAGACCGGCAGATCACTGCTGCAAACCATCCGATTGTTGCGATAAAATACTTTAACATGTCTTAAAAAAAAATCAGGCATCCGGTTGACTCTTCAAATTCCTTCGATGGATGCGGCAAGTGTTTGGAATAAGCAGCCAGGCAGTCCGAAGAGACAGTCAATTGCTCCGAAGAGGCAATCAGGCAGTCCGAAGAAGCAATCAGGCGTTCAGAAGAGGCGATCAGGCAGTCCGAAGAAGCAATCAACCGTTCAGAAGAGGCGATCAACCAGTCAGAAGAAGCGATCAACCAGTCAGAAGAGGCGATCAAGTACAATTTATTATATTCCAGTACTTTATGGCTTCGAAGTGGAAATGTGAACTTTGAAAAAACATCCTGCCTATCAGATTTCAATGAGATTTTAAACATAAAAATCATCTGGTTATGTAAATAAAGTCAGATCATACAGATATGAAACTGACTTTATTATCAGATAAATTTAAGCACAGGCTTTAAGCCCTTCTGAATTTCTTCTTTTTCTTCCAAGGCGCGTTCTTCTGCACGTCACCCGCCATGATACATCCGTACGGCATCACCTCATCCAGTACCTCGCATAAACCGTATTCTTCAATCTGTGCTCTAACATTTTTCGCACTTTTATAAGCAGTCGGAAGCTCGGAGATATCAATTTCATTCGTAAAGAAACGGACATCCAGACCTTGGGTTTCTTCAGCGAATACTTCTTCGATCGTCTTATGGGCCAACGACTTTTTATGCTGGGTTCTGCTGAAGTTTCTTCCTGCTCCGTGAGGGGCAAAACCAAGGTTTCTTTCGTTGGTGGTTCCTTTTACGATCAGAACGGGTTCCGACATATTTAAAGGAATCAGCCTCGGTCCTGTAATATCCGGCAGGAACTTGTCATCCAACGGAGTTGCTCCTTTAGCATGGTAGAATAAATCACCGTCTTTGAAGACGAAATTATGCTCGTTCCAGTAACGGTCTTCTTTCTCAATCTCCATTTTATTTAAAACGGCATCATGAATCGAAGTATGGTTCTCTTTGGTCCAGGCTCTTATTAATTGCAGGGCTTCCCAGTACGATTTTCCTTCTTCGGTACCGTAGGGGATCCATGCATTTTCCTTTAAGGTTTCTGGTGAGATTTCCATTCTGAACCGGTTGGCCACTTTCATTCCTTTATCGTAAAGGGCAGCTCCGGGTGCTCTGGATCCGTGGTGCGTTACCAGCATCGTATTTCCTGTGTTCTTTGAAATTCCGACAAACAGGAAATGATTCCCATCGCCCTGCGTACCCATATGCGAACGGGCAATGCTGATGAGTTTCTCGTCATTCAGGAAATCGTTTTCCCGGAAGGCATCCATCAGTTCCTGCGACATCGGCATCTGTTCTCCTCTCGGTCTTCCTCCGTATCCGAAATGCGTCACCGAATGGGCGGCATCCAATACGGCCTTAGGATCAGCTTTTCCGAAATCTGTCAGCATCACTGAACAGCAGATATCCGCGCTATGGAATCCCGGGTGAATGGCATTTTCTGCAACCACGACACCGCCAACCGGGATTTGTCCTGCAGGACCCGTGGGACAGGCATCCGGCATAATTGCTCCCTGAACCAGCGTTGGCGTTTTCATCAGTACTTTCATGGTGTTAATCACCTTTTCCACGTTATCGTTCTCGCTTTCGTGTTCTGCCCGGATGTTGATGACAAAATCCTTTGCCGTTTCATGTAGCGGAATAAGTTCGGGCTGTCTGAACTGCTCCAGGTATATCTTGATCTGAGTTTCATCTAAATTATTTTCATTAATGAATTCGATGGCTTCCTTAAACCATTTTGCAGGTCGGTATCCTAATTCGATTAAGTTGTTTCCGTTAAATTCCATGTTCTCTTGTTTTGTTGATGCAAAGTAAGAGTATAAGTATGCAATGTTTTTGCGCAGATGATATTTTTTTAATTATTTTTGAAAAAAAATTAAACAATGTTATTTGAGAACTTAGAAAAATCAGCGGACGAAATTCAGTTTAGTGATGTTATTGCTTTTATTGATGAACACTACGATTTTACGCCGACAAAATTTACCAATGGCAATACCGTAAACGAAGCCGGGCAGAACAACGGTTCATGTAAAGTTTTCAGTTTTGCTCAGTTGAATGATCTTTCTGCGCAGGAAACGCTCAATCTTTTTGGAGAGTTTTACCGGGAAGATGTGCTGAAAAACCCTGATGGGACCGATCACCAGAATATCAGAAACTTCATAAAGTCCGGCTGGCAGGGAATTTCCTTTGAAGGAAAAGCTTTAAAGAGAAAATAAAAAGCTATACAAATTATAGATCAACGAACTTTAAAAGATCCAATCTTTAAAATGCAATACAGACAGGAGAAAATATTTTGTAATGTAAACTTCAAACTCATTACAGAAATGAATGAGTTCAGAATGTCATTATGGGTCAACGGTTTTGGATTGGAAAATGCGTTGACGGGCGAAGAAATTATTCCGTTGATTGCACATTTTAATCTTGATCATATTGACGAGGTCGATGAAAAGGTTTTGAAAATTACGTTTAGAATCTATCCCGATGGCTCAAGATATTATTCGGTAGAAGTAGATCCGTTTTCCAAAAGATTTGAATATGAAGGCAGAATGTACTCCACGGATGATTTTTATAAAACCATTACCGGTGAAGATTTCGGGTAAATAGAGTTGGATTTTATATTCTTAACTGCTTATTAATTTAAAAATCAGCAAATGTCATCTAATAAAAATGCCCTGATCCGCTATAAGACACTGGACAAGTGCCTGAAAAACAAGTACCGGAAATACACGCTTGATGATCTGATAGACGAGTGTTCGGAAGCTTTGTTTGAATTTGAAGGCAAGGAATCTTTCGTAAGCAAACGTACGGTACAGCTTGATCTGCAAAATATGCGAAGTGAAAAATTCGGTTATGAAGCCCCGATTGAGGTGTACGAACGGAAGTATTACCGCTACAGCGATCCCGAGTACAGCATCCACAATATCTCGGTGAATGAAAGCGATCTGAAAGCAATGAATAATGCCGTACAGATCCTGAAGCAGTTCAAGGATTTTTCGATGTTCAGGGAAATGAACGGGGTGATCCAGAAGCTGGAGGATTCCATTCATTCTACGCATCAGAAATCGATCATCCACCTTGATAAAAATGAGCAGTTAAAAGGACTTGAGCATATTGATGTTCTTTATGGGAGTATCATTAATAAGAAAGTGCTCAGGATTCAGTACAAAAGCTTTACTGCAAGACAAGCCAATACTTTTACGGTTCATCCGCAGCTGTTGAAAGAATATAACAACCGGTGGTTTCTGATCTGTCTGTATAAAGGGAAAATGTATAATCTGGCTCTTGACCGGATGGAGAATATAGAGGAGGAAAAGGCAGAATATATTGACCGGAATCTGGATGGCGATGAATATTTTAAAAACATTGTAGGCGTTACGGTTTCTGAAACCAACCCCAGATATGTCGTTTTTTCTGTAGACGCTTCCAATGCTCCTTATGTACGGACCAAACCTTTGCATAAAAGCCAGGAAGTTGTTTCGGAAACCGCTGAAGCGACGGTATTCAGGATTTGCGTGCAGATCAATTATGAATTGGAAAGGCTGCTGCTGGGTTTCGGTGACTGCCTGATTGTGCATCAGCCAAAGAGGCTTAGGGATAGGATGCGGGAGAAATTCCGCGCAGGTTTCAGAAATTATCAGAACCTTGATGCGGAAGAAAATAAGGAATCGCTGTAATCTTTGTGGCTTGGAAATTGTATTATCCAAAAAACAAAAATAAATATATGAAATCAAGGATATTAAAAGCTGTGGTAGCGGTCGTAGCCCCTTTGGTAATAGAATTCATTATCAAGAAAATCGCTGAAAAATTTGATGAAAAACCGGCAGAGGACAAAAAAGCGGTTCCCGTACAAAACTGGGAGTAGTTAATTTAAATAGTATGAAAAAAAGAGGCTTTATCCACCAGGAGAGCCTCTTTTTTTATACAAAGTCATAAACTCCGTTTTTCCAGCCCAATACTTTCGATGAATCGGCTTTCAACCAGTTTTTTAAAACCGTAGCGTAGACTTTTCTGAAATCTTCGGAATAGATGAGATCGCCTTCGTTTAGGTTGGCAAGATCGGGAAGTTTATTGAGAATCCCTTTTTTCTTTAATCCGCCGCTGATAAAAAACATTTGATTGGCTGTGCCGTGGTCGGTACCGTTACTGGCATTCTGGGCTACACGGCGCCCAAACTCTGAAAATGTCATCAACATAATTTGATCAAAAAGACCATTGTTTTTCATATCGGCTACAAAAGATTTTACGGCTTCATTAATATCTCTAAAGAGTTTTTGTTGTCTTTCATTCTGATTCACATGAGTATCAAAACTTCCTATGGACAGGTAATATACCCTTGTGTTGATATCGGACTTAATGAGCGAGGCAACCGTTTTAAAATCCTTTCCCAGCTGTGAATTCGGGTAGGTTTCGGTGCTTTTTTTGGCTTTGCTTTTTTCAAAAATGTAATCGGCATTGTTGATGGTAGAACCTAAGGTTTGATAGAGATAGGATACTGTTTCATCGTCGTGATGGTGGTCATATAACGATTTGAAATATTTTTCCTGGCTGGTCTGGTAGAGTCTTTTGGGATCTTTGAAGGCAAAGGCTTTGTTTTTTTCACCTTTTAACGCTAAACTGAGCATATCATCCACTTCCAGTGCCTGGGTAGGATGTTCGCAGCGATAGCACTCTTCGTCGAGGAACCTGCCGAGCCAACCGGTTTCCAGGTATTCATCGCTTCTGCTGGCCGATTGCCAGATGTCCATGCTTCTGAAATGGGATTTATCAGGATTGGGATATCCTACATTGTTCATGACCGAAAGCTCACCATTATCGTAAAGTTCCTTAAAGTAGGAAAGGGCAGGGTTGATTCCCGCTTCGTCATTCAGCGGTAAAGCGTTTTGGATCGCAATGCTGTTTCTTTCTTTGAAATAAATATCGTTTCTGGTGGGGATTATCGTGTTTAATCCATCGTTTCCGCCGGTAAACTGGAGAACGACCAATATCTTCTGATCAGGGTTCAGGGCTTCATCGACCGTCATCGCTTTGAGGAAGTTGGGCATCAGCAGCGAGGCGGTTGCGAGTGAACTTATTTTGAGGAATTCTCTTCTTTTAATTAACATGCGGTTGGTATTAAGTTAAAGGTTACATGCGGTTGGCTTTTAAGCTAGATCAGTTGGTATTCGGGAGTAGACATGAGATTTATGACATTCATTTTTACACTTTGGTCCGAAAAGCTTTTGATAGAATTCAGATCCAGGGATTTTGTGTTCTGTATCAGGTATTCTTCGATGTTTTTTCCTTCAAAAACTTTTTCTACATGAGCCCAGTCAATCTCGATATTAGGGTTTTTAAAGGTTTTGTTTAATGCATTCTCCCTGGTTTTCATTCCCATATCGATATCGTCATCCGGTCTCGGGCTGTATTCCAAAGGTCTAAGGCCTGACCATATTTGCGGGATCTGAAGCCTAAGCATGAGTGTCGAGCTGTCGATCCACGATTTTCCGTTGGGCCAGCCGGAAACATTGGGAGGGTAGAGAAGCATCTGCCCCAGCAGCTTCTGGTACACGATAAGATTTTCCGGATTCTGAATGTTCATCGGAAGGGTACGCATCATCCCAACCATCAGTTCTATAGGAGATTTTATCCTGTTGCCTATATTTTTTTCATTGTAGAACCATTCGCCGGAGAAAATTTCTTTCATCAGCTTCCGGATATCGTAACCGGACTCGTAAAAATTTTTGCTGAGTTGGTCTACAATGTCCTCGTCAGTATTTTCATTCACGAAAAACTTATAAATTTTAGTGGTAATAAACCTTGAAGTAGCCTTCTGTTCGAAAATAATATTTAGAACGTCATTTCCCGTAAGATTTCCGGTTTTGCCGAGAAAGGTTTTACTTCCCTCGTCATGAAGTTTTTTCCGCTCCTGGAAGTTTCCTTGTTTGTCGTATCCCCATCCCGTGAAAGCCCGTGCGCCTTCCCTGATATCTTTTTCCGTATAATTTCCTCTTCCCATGGTGAAAAGTTCCATTACTTCCCGCGCAAAATTTTCATTGGGATGATCTTTTTTATTTTGCTGATTATTTAAAAAACTCAGCATAGCCGGAGATTTGCTTACTTCAAACAGCAGTTCCCTGAAGTTTCCCAATGCATTTTTACGGATCACATTCAAAAGCTGCCGATTGAATTTCGGATTCTGTACCCTTGACGCAAAATGACCGTGCCAGAAAAAGGCCATTTTCTCTCTGAGCTGGTCGTTTCCGGTGACCATTTGATTCAGGAAATTAAGATTAAGTTCTTCATTTTGCTGCCGGCTGATCTTCTGAATTTCCTTTTTCTTTTCCGCCGGTGACTGATTATTCATATAATCAAGGGAATCTGTGTCAGGAACCTGGTAGTCTATATAAGTAAAGGAGTCTTCTTTAAACAACTCATGCAAAAGCATTGTGCGGTCCTTGTTTTTAAGTTTCGCAAATTGGTTGATTCCCGGGCCGAAGCCTGCTCGCCAAAGGAGATGCTTGTTGTTAATTAATGACGGTACGGCCATAGTCGTATTTTATATTTTGGATTTCTGTCCAATGGTAAGGTTAAAATTAATAACGGTTAAGAATTGTTAATATGGATGTGAGATGTGAAAATTTTAAATGGGCGTGGCGGAAGAAACGAATACTTTAATTAAACACTTATTTAAATTTTACCATATTTTAAAAAACTGAAAATCATGATTTTGTAGGAATTATCGGATCTGATGCACTGTTTGCAAAATTGGTTGGCACGATTTTTACAGTTTTGAGCTAAGTAAAATTTTAAAATAAAATTTATGAAAGTGTTAAAGCATGCCATTTTATTTGCAGGGATTTTCACTGCCGGAGCATTGAGTGCACAGAGTGCGCAGATGAACAATATGATCAAAGTAGGCGCTAATGTTGGTTTAGCAGTTCCGTCTGATAATACTTCTATGGCTGTTGGCGTAGATGTAGCTTATCAGAATTTAATCACGCCGGGATTCGGATTGGGTATCGCGACGGGATATACTCATTATTTTGGGAAAGACAACAACGGATATAATAATAATGACGTAGGTGTTGTACCGGTTGGTGCATTGATCAGGATTTATCCGAAACAAACCGGTTTTTATTTCGGGACCGACTTAGGATACGGTTTCCTGGTGGGCGATGAAAAAGTTGCGTCCAACGCTTCTCTAGACAGACCTGACGGAGGTTTTTACATCAAGCCGGAGATC
>JBMDXW010000354.1:0-2176 GCA_048594965.1 Chryseobacterium sp. | reverse complement strand
GCTTGTCAATTTTATCTTTGGTTAAAAAAAATCACAAATGACCATTGACAATTTACTTCCCCCCAACCATTACATTCAGCAGATGCGCTCTTCATGTTGGGAAATATCCAATCCCATTTCTTCCGATTCTTCCGAAACCCTTAAAGTAATAATACGGTTTGTTATTTTGTACAGAAGAAGCGATCCGAAGAAAGTGAATACAGACACCAAAAGGAGAGCTGCCATGTGATGAGCAAAAACTTCCAGTCCGCCATGTAGGAGACTCGCGTTTTCGCCATGGGCGAAAATAGCCGTAAGGATCATCCCCATGATTCCTCCTACGCCATGACAGGCAAAGACATCCAGCGTGTCATCGATTTTCTTCAAAGCTTTCCAGTTGACCATCAGATTGGATACGATCGCCGAAATAAACCCGATAAACAGGCTTTCCGAAATGGAGACAAATCCGCATCCGGGCGTGATGGCCACGAGCCCCACCACAGCACCGATACAGGCGCCTAAGGCAGAGACTTTTCTTCTGTTGATCCTGTCAAAAAATATCCAGGTCATCATGGCCGAAGCGGAAGCTATAGTAGTTGTTCCGAAAGCGGAAGCAGCCGTCGCATTGGCACTAAGCGCCGAGCCTGCATTAAAGCCGAACCATCCGAACCAGAGCATACCGGTTCCCAGCAGAACGTAAGAAATATTGGAAGGATCATGATGAGGCTTTTTCCGGTTTCCGACAACCATCGCACCGGCAAGAGCCGCAAAACCGGCACTCATATGCACCACCGTTCCACCTGCAAAGTCCTTTACGCCGAAATATTTATTTAAGAGACCATCCGGATGCCACACCATGTGACAAAGCGGGGTATAAATAAATAAGCTGAAAAGCACCATGAACAACAGGTAAGAAATAAAACGGACACGCTCAGCAAAAGATCCTGTAATTAAAGCCGGCGTGATCACGGCAAATTTCATCTGGAACAAAGCAAAAAGAATAAAAGGTATGGTGGAAGCCATATATTTATGCGGCAACACCCCTACCCTGTTGAAAAAAGGATAACTCAGCGGATTACCGATAATTCCGTAATGTTCACCACTGATGGTAAATCCGATAGAATCTCCGAAAGATAGGGAGAAACCGATCACTACCCACAATATGGAAATAACGCCCAGCGCAATAAAGCTCTGGAGCATTGTAGAGATTACATTTTTCTTTCCCACCATTCCTCCATAGAAGAATGAAAGGCCGGGAGTCATCAGCAGTACCAGACCCGCAGCCGCAAGAATCCAGGCCACATCCGCACCTACGATCTTATCTTCCCCGAGAAATTCCCCGGTATTGGGAAAGTCTGCCATAGGACTCCAGAACAATCCGCCCACGGCGACCAATGTAATAATACAGAAAGAAACGATCCATTTTAAACCGACTGTCATAAAATTTAAATTTACCCCTTCAAAAATAAGGATAAATTTTTAAAAAACTAATTATTTTAAAACAAACCCCTGTAAATTTTACTTAAATATAATATTAAGTATATATTTTATTCAAACAACCCCCTTAAAATACCGGAAACCTCTTTTGATTTTGTGGCGGGAAATAAATGAGTGCCACCTTTGATGATATAGTCCGGCCGACAGTTTTTAATAGGGAATACGATATCTTTATCGCCCATGATCTGGATAACATCAGGATTTTCGTCGAATTTCCAATCCGATATCTTTTCGATCGACCATTTAAGGTAATAAGGATCCCTGACCTGGAAATACTGAAGAATGCGGGGATTTTTCGGATCGAAAAATCTCCTGATCATAGAATAGATATTTGTTGTCTTTTCATTGAAAAACTTTACGGGCAGCCATTTGGGAATTCTGGTTATCTGTCCTGTTTTTATCAGCCGCGATTTCTCCCGGTCAGATTTTATACTGCCCATGATGACTACTTTTGCGGCAGGCTTTATCCTGTTGATTTCCTGCACCAGAATTCCGCCAAAAGAATACCCCAACAAATAAAAAGGCTGTGAATCGTCGATCTTTTCGGCCATCCTGCTTACATAATGCAAAAAGTCTTCATGATACTCCGGAATGATCCAATCGATAAAAACGACCTCATGATGTTCCGGAAATTTAATCTTTTCAAGTACTTTGAAGTCTGCGCCAAGTCCGCTTACCACATATATTTTCATACTACTAA
>JBMDXW010000353.1:0-12768 GCA_048594965.1 Chryseobacterium sp. | reverse complement strand
AATCTGCTCTTTTAAAACTTCCTCAAAAGATTTTTTATAAATTTTTTCGATAATTTTCCCAAGTAAAATATAATCGCCGTTGTTATAACTGAATTTTGTTCCGGGTCTATCAATCAGTTTTTCAGAAAGATAAGTGTTTATAAAATCATCAAGATTCCAAATAGTATTGTCGTAAGCCTCGTGAATCAATTCCGGGGTACTGATGTCTTTATTTTCTCTTCCGCTACTGTATGTCAACAGATTTCTGATGGTTGCTTTTTGCGTTGCTTCCCCTTTGTATTCAGGATAATAAGTTGAAATAGTTGCGTCCAAATCCAGCTTTCCTCTTTCATACAATTGCATGATAAGAACGGCGGTAAAGGTTTTCGTTAGGGAATAAATATGAAATTTAGTGTCGTCTGAAAATTTGATATTGTAATGTCCTGGATTAATTACTTATCAATTCTGTAAACTTCCTCATACGGCTGAATCAATACCCATCCGTTTCCGGAAAACTTCATCTGGAATTCTTCGCCGCTTCCTCTTCCGATAAGACTTTTAAATGAAATGTTGGTTTTTAAATCCGGGGTTAAATTTCCCGACCAGGCAACGGTTGCATTAGGATCTGTAAATACCGGTGCGTCAGGCGTAACCATTAAAGTCAGAGGTTCGCCGTGCGTGGTGATGGCAATATGTCCCGTTCCTGATAATCGCACCTGGAAAAGTCCGCCCGACATAACGCCGGCAATACTTTTCAACATCGTTATATCACTTTTTATGCTCTGTTCATGAGCCAATACATCGTTCCCATTGACACAGACCGATTCGTTGTTTAAATAAAGAATACGTACTTTTTTACCTTCGTCGGCAACATATAATTTTCCGGAACCTTCAGCTTTCATGAGTCTTGCTCCTTCACCGCTGATTGCTTTTTTCAAAAGATTTCCCAAGCCTCCGGAAAGCATTCCCTGACGTTCAAAATTGATGCTTCCGACATAGCCGACCATACTTCCTGTTTTCGTCCAGACTCATTGATTATTAAGGTTAATTTCTAAAAGGGCAGGCTTTTCCAGCTCAAAATAGTCCCTCTTTTCGGGTTTTTCTTTTGTTTCGTTGACGAAAGATTCAATTGAATATTTGCTCATAGGTGTAAAATTTAGATCGCAAAATACAAATTTTCATGGTGAATAACCGCCGTGAAATCGAGGTTTTTTGCCTGGTTGTAAATAATACTTGACAAAGGGGTGTCTAATGTCGTATATTTGCAGTCCGAAAATTACACCTTGTAATTTGATAATTTTTAAACCGTAATTTAAAAAATGAAAACATCAGATTTTAATTTTGATCTACCTGCAGAATTATTGGCAGAACACCCATCCGAACACAGAGACGAAGCGAGACTAATGGTTTTGGACAGAAAAACCGAAACCATCGAGCACAAACTGTTTAAGGATGTTGTTGATTATTTTGATGAAGGAGATCTTTTTATCTTTAACAATACCAAGGTTTTCCCGGCCCGTCTTTACGGAAATAAAGAAAAAACCGGTGCTAAAATCGAAGTTTTCCTTTTGAGAGAGCTTGATAAAGAAACCCGTGTCTGGGACGTTTTGGTAGATCCTGCCAGAAAAATCAGAATCGGAAATAAACTATTCTTCACTGAGGACGAATCTTTGGTGGCTGAAGTTATTGATAACACGACATCAAGAGGAAGAACATTAAGATTCTTATTCGATGGTTCGTACGAAGAATTCAGAGCTAAATTGAAAGAGCTGGGAGAAACTCCGCTTCCGAAATACATCAAAAGAGATGTTGAACCTGAAGACGCTGAAAGATATCAGACCATCTACGCCAAAGTGGAAGGAGCTGTTGCTGCGCCTACTGCAGGTCTTCACTTTTCAAGACATCTTATGAAAAGATTGGAAATCAAAGGAATTGATTTTGCTGAGGTGACACTTCACGTTGGTTTGGGAACTTTCAACCCGATTGAAGTGGAAGATCTTTCCAAGCATAAAATGGAGTCTGAAGAAATCTTCATCGACGAAAAAAATGCCCAGATCATCAACAATGCGGTAGACGCTCACAAAAGAGTTTGTGCCGTGGGTACAACAACAATGAGAACACTGGAAACTTCAGTTTCTTCAAATAAGAAAATCTCTGCATTCCACGGATGGACCAATAAATTCATCTATCCTCCGCACGAATTCGGGGTGGCTAACTGTATGATCACAAACTTCCACACTCCGAAATCAACATTAATCATGATGATTGCAGCGTTTGCCGGAAGAGATTTTGTGATGCACGCTTATGAAGAAGCCGTAAAAGAGAAGTATAAATTCTACTCTTACGGAGATGCTATGTTGATTTTATAATAAGATATAAGGTAAAAGGTCGCAGGTAGTAGTTATCTGCGACCTGAAACCTAACATCTAAAACCTTACAATGAAAGACATCAGAACTTTATCACTCGACCAGCTCAAGGACTATTTTGTTTCTTTGGGAGAAAAGCCTTTCCGCGCGAAACAGGTGTATGACTGGCTGTGGAGTAAAAACCTCCATTCGATTGATGAAATGACGAATCTTTCGAAACATCTTCGTGAAAAAATTTCCGAGGAATACACCATCAATCCGGTTTCCGTAGATCAGCTACAGAAAAGTACAGACGGGACTATTAAAAATGGCGTTAAACTTCACGACGGTCTGCTGGTGGAATCGGTTTTAATTCCTACTGAAACAAGGACGACCGCTTGTGTTTCTTCACAGGTCGGATGTTCTTTAAACTGTGAATTCTGCGCAACGGCTAGACTCAAAAGAATGAGAAACCTGGAGGTTGCCGAAATCGTGGATCAGGTTGCTTTGATCGATAGCCAGAGTAAAATGTATTTCAACAGGCCGCTTTCCAATATTGTTTTTATGGGAATGGGCGAGCCGATGATGAACTACAAAAATGTAGTGGAAGCCATCAGGAAAATTACCCAGCCGGAAGGATTGGGAATGTCTCCGAGAAGAATCACCGTTTCCACGTCCGGAATTCCGAAAATGATCAAAATGCTTGCAGATGATGATCTGCGGGTAAAACTTGCGTTATCTCTTCACTCGGCCATCGAAGCCAAACGGAATGAGATCATGCCGTTCTCTGATAAGTTTCCGTTGACCGATATTATGGAAGCACTCCAGTATTGGTACCAGAAAACAGGCTCCGTCATTACTTTTGAATATTGTGTCTGGAAAGGAATCAACGATGGTGATGAAGATATCAAAGCTTTGATCAGATACTGTAAACAGGTTCCTTCTAAAGTGAATTTAATTCAATACAATCCTATCGGTGACGGCAAATACGACCAGTGCAACAAGCAGGCAGAAGAAAACTATATCCGTCAGCTCGAAAACGCAGGAATTGTATGTATGGTCAGAAAAAGCCGTGGCGGAGATATTGATGCAGCCTGCGGCCAGCTGGCTAATAAAACAGCTGATTAAAATTTCATTAAAAAAACAGGGAAAATATTCTTAACATTTTCTTAAAATCCTAACTTTGCACAAAATCAGGTGACAATGATGGATTATTTTATGGGCAAAGACGGTCTCGAAAACGTTTATGCCTGGTCAATTCCGGTTCACGCGACTATTATTCTTGCAGAAATGATCTACAGCCATGTCGCGGAAGCCAAGCTGTACAATGGAAAAGATGTTGCTACCAGCATCTATCTTGCGGTGCTCAATTTTGGCCTGGATCTTCTTATGAAGGCTTTTGCCATGGGCGTTATGTTTTTCTTTTTTAACCTCAGGATTTTTTCGTGGGAATATACAGTTTGGTACTGGCTGATCTGTTTTGTAGTAACGGATTTCGCTTACTATGTGCTTCATTATGTAGATCATCATTCAAGAGCATTCTGGGCGGTTCATATCACCCATCATAATTCTGAATATTTCAATCTGACGACAGGCTTCAGAAGTCCTGTTCTGCAGCCGCTTTACAGGTATTTGTACTTTTCTCCTTTAGCTTTTTTGGGGTTTAATCCTTGGCATATTATGGTGGTTTATGCCATTGGACAGGTTTACGGAACGTGGGTCCATACACAGACTGTGAAAAGTATGGGAATTCTTGAATATATATTGGTTACGCCTTCCCATCACAGGGTTCATCACGCCTGCAATATCAAATATCTTGACAGGAATATGGGAATGTGCCTGATTATCTGGGATAAAATTTTCGGAACCTTTGAAAAAGAAGACCCAAATGTACCCGTAAAATACGGAATTTACCCCAAAATGCCCGACAATAAGCCGGATACCGTTCTTTTATATGAATGGCGGAAAATCTGGAAAGATATTAAGCAACCCGGATTAAAATTATCAGACAGGATTAATTATATCTTTAATTCTCCAGGATGGCGGCACGACGGAACCGGAAAAACGGTAAGGCAATATCAAAAAGATTATTGGGCAAGAAAGAATAGAAAGAAAGAGCAGATGGAAAAGAAATCGGCCTGAATTTTATGAAAAAGATCTTTTTAGTTTTTGCCTTCATCATTTCGATAGGCTCCTCAGCTCAATTTACAACACTGAAAATAAGAAAATACAGAATCAGCTATCTGGATGAAAAAATCAGGGAAACCTCAGGCCTCAGCCTGATGAACGGAAGGCTCTTCACGTTCAATGACAGTGGAAACTCACCTGAACTTTTTGAACTGGATAAAACAACAGGCGCCATTATCAGTACAATCAAAATCAATGTTGAAAATAAAGATTGGGAAGCTTTAACGAATGACGGACAGTATTTCTATATCGGCGATTTCGGAAATAACAGCGGAACACGGAAAGATCTGGAAATCTACAAGGTACCATTTAATAAGCATTTATCCGAACATGCCTCCTTGAGCTTGATTTCATTTGAATATCCTGAACAAAAAGAGTTTATTTCCAGGAATACTTTTACTGATTTTGATGCCGAAGCGATGATCTATCTGAATGGAAAAATCCATCTTTTTACGAAGGAATGGAAGTCAAAATCAACAACACATTACATTATTGATCCTAACCATCAGGATAAGCAGCAGGCTCAGAAAACGGAATCTTTCAAAACCAATTTTGTGGTTACCGATGCTTCTTATTTTAATAAAAAGCTCTACCTGATAGGATATACAAAGAAAACAGAAGTCTTTTTAAATGTTTTTAATGAAGCTGCTCCCGGCGTATTTTTCAGTGAATCTCCCGAAAGATATTATTTAGGAAGCGCTTTATCCATTGGTCAGATTGAAGGGATAGCTGTGGATGATCGCGGAATTTATATTTCCGGTGAAAAGTTTCAGTCACCGATAGGCGGATCAAGGCAGAGTCTTTATTTTATTCCAAAAGACAAATTCAAAGAATAAATTTTGGCAGATATTTTCAATTTTTTATCTGAAACCGGGATTTTTAATAAATCATATTCGTATTAATTTCTCTAAAAATTGGCTGAAAAAAATTATCTTTGTGGGAATTAATAATTTATCCATCATCCAAAGATTGTGGCGAATACTGTAGAAGAAATCAAGCGACCGATCAATGAGGAAATGAAACTTTTCGAGCAGAAGTTTTACGAATCCATGCAGAGTAAAGTACCTTTATTAGATAAAGTCACGCGTTTTATCGTTACGACAAAAGGGAAACAGATGCGCCCCATGTTCGTTTTTTTATGCGCCAAGCTTGTAGGAGATGTTAATGAAAAAACCTACCGTGGTGCTTCCATGATCGAGTTGATTCATACCGCAACACTGGTACATGATGATGTGGTGGATGAAAGCTTTAAACGTCGCAATTTTTTCTCAATCAATGCTTTATGGAAAAATAAAATCGCGGTTTTAGTAGGAGATTATCTTTTGTCAAAATCCGTATTACTGTCAACCGACCATAAAGATTACGATTTGCTGGGAGTCATCTCCAGGACGATCCGTGAAATGTCCGAGGGCGAACTTCTACAGCTGGAAAAGGCCAGGAAACTCGATATTACCGAAGAAGTTTATTACGAAATTATCCGCCAGAAAACCGCAACCTTAATCGCCGCCTGCTGCGAGATCGGTGTTTTATCCAATAATGCGGATGCAGATTTAGCCAAAAAAATGATGGACTTCGGTACCTATACCGGAATGGCATTCCAGATTAAGGATGACCTTTTCGATTACCTGAGTTCAAACGTGATCGGAAAACCGGTGGGAATCGATATTAAAGAGCAGAAGATGACGCTGCCTCTGATCTTTACCCTGAGAAATGCCGACGAAAAAAATAAAAAATATTACTTCAATACGATAAAACGGTACAACAACGATCAGAAGCGTGTGAAAGAACTGATCAGTTTTGTTAAGAGTTCCGGCGGTCTCGATTACGCAATTTCTGTAATGAAAGATTATCAGCAGAAAGCCAAAGATATTCTTAATGAATTTCCGGATTCTGAAGCCAGAAAATCTTTACATATTATGCTGGATTACGTGATTGAGCGAAAATTTTAAATTAAATGATCTCCATCGTCACAATAATTACAGCTAAAACTATACAAAATAAAGCGATTAAAAATAAATAATCCGCAATAGTTTCAAATCTGAACCCCTGCTTTTCCCGCTGAGATCTTATGGCCAGGAAAGAAAAAAAACAGCTGAACGCAAAGAACAGGCAGGCGATACCCGCAAATTCGTCCAAATGCGTGCTGTGACTGATCTTACTGATCTTTAATGACGTAATTATCACCAGCGAAAATCCTAACAGATTGCTTGACGCATTCAGAATATGAGTGGATTTCTTTTCCATCCGTACAATTTTTTCTCAATATAAATACATTTTTTTTTATTATCAAATTTTTAAAAAAGATTATTAAAAATTAAAATTAATTTAAAAAGTGTATATTAGCAAAATACTTCAAGAATTATAAAATTTTTTATCGGGCTATGCAGACAACCTATATTGAAACACAGCAAATTTCCTTTCAAGACTTTAAAAATCAGATCCTTGAAGATTATAAGTTGGGAAGGATTTCTCGCGAAATGTCTTATTTGGGCAGAAGAGAAGTTCTTACGGGAAAAGCTAAATTTGGTATTTTTGGGGATGGTAAAGAGCTTCCCCAGCTTGCAATGGCGAAAGTTTTCAGAAATGGTGACTTCCGTTCAGGATATTACAGAGATCAGACCTTTGCATTGGCTGTAGATGCATTAACTGTTGAAAGTTTCTTTGCTCAGCTCTATGCCGATACAAGCGTTGAAAGAGAGCCTGCATCCGCAGGAAGACAGATGAATGGACACTTCGCAACAAGAAGTTTAAACGAAGACGGCAGTTGGAAGGATTTAACGGCCCAGAAAAACATCTCTTCAGATATTTCTCCGACAGCCGGACAGATGCCCAGATTATTAGGCTTGGCACAGGCTTCCAAAATATATAAAACCGTAACATTTGACGGTTCGGAAAAATTCTCAAAAGATGGTAACGAAATCGCTTTCGGAACGATCGGTGATGCTTCTACTGCGGAAGGCCACTTCTGGGAAACATTAAATGCTGCTTGTGCACTTCAGGTGCCGATGATCGTTTCGATCTGGGACGATGGCTATGGGATTTCAGTTCCTACCATGAAGCAGAGAGCCAAAGCAGATATTGCTGAAATGCTGAGCGGTTTCCAGAGAAAGGAAGGAGAATTCCAGGGATGTGAGATTATTCAGGTGAAGGCTTGGGACTATCCTTCATTATTGGACGCGTATGCAAGAGCAGAACAGTTTGCAAGGGTGGAAAGCGTTCCGGTAGTAGTTCATGTTGTTGAAGTGACACAGCCTCAGGGACATTCGACTTCAGGATCTCACGAGAGATATAAAAATGAAGAGCGCCTGGCCTGGGAATCTCAGTTTGACGGTTTGGTTAAATTCAAAGAATGGATCTTAAATTATTCTATTGAAATCGACGGTCATGAAGAAGTTCTGGCAACGGCTGAAGAACTGGATGCGATTGATGAAGAAGCGAAAAGAACGGTGAAGGCCGGACAGAAAGCTGCCTGGGAAAACTATCAGAAAACCATTAATGATTTAATTCAAACGGTTTTACCTCTGGTTGAGAATTTGAAAAATGAGAATACTGAAATTGAAAATTATATCAATCAGTTCAATAAACTGGTTTCCAAAGCCAAGAAAGATGTTTTTCATTTGGTGAGAAGGTCTTTACTGGCAACAAGAGGCACGAATTTGTCGGAGAGAAATCAGCTGATGCAGAAGTACACCGAGATTTTTGAGGTTGAAAAAGACAATTACTCTTCTCACCTGTATTCCCAGTCTCAATGGAAAGCTGAAAACGTAAAAGAAGTAAAACCAATCTATTCTGAAAACTCTGAAGATGTTGACGGTAGAGTGGTGGTACGGAATAATTTCGATAAAATTTTTGAAAAATATCCTGAAACTTTAGTATTTGGTGAAGATGCCGGAAATATCGGTGACGTAAACCAGGGACTTGAGGGAATGCAGGAAAAATACGGTGAAGTACGTGTTGCCGATACCGGAATCCGTGAAGCTACGATTTTAGGACAGGGAATTGGAATGGCAATGAGAGGTTTAAGACCAATCGCTGAAATCCAGTATTTAGATTATATCTTATATTGTTTACAGGGGATGAGCGATGATCTGGCAACGGTTCAATACAGAACAAAAGGAGGTCAGAAAGCGCCTGTAATCATCAGAACAAGAGGTCACAGGCTGGAAGGCGTATGGCATTCCGGTTCTCCGATGGCGGGAATTCTTAACCTTTCCAAAGGAATCTTAGTATTGGTTCCGAGAAACTTGACTAAAGCTGCCGGATTCTATAATACAATGCTTCAGAGTGACGATCCTGCTGTGATTGTTGAATGTTTAAATGGTTACCGGTTAAAAGAAAAACAACCGGATAACTTAGGTGAGTTTACAGTTCCTGTAGGAAAAATAGAAGTGACAAAAGAGGGAAGTGATGTGACTTTGGTAACATACGGATCGACCTGGAGAATTGTCATGGAAGCAGCGGAAGAATTGGAAAAACTGGGAATTTCTGCGGAAGTAATTGACGTTCAGTCATTGATTCCTTTTGATTTAACCCATGAAATTGCTGAATCTGTAAAGAAAACAAACCGATTGGTAGTGATCGACGAAGACGTGGAAGGAGGAACTTCAGCATTTATTTTACAGCAGATATTAGAAAAACAGAAAGCATTCAGATTCTTGGATTCTGATCCGTTGACTATATCTGCCAATGATCACAGACCAGCGTACGCGAGTGATGGAGATTATTTCAGCAAGCCGTCTTCGGATGATATGGTAGAGAAAATCTACGCCATGTTTAATGAAACAAATCCTCAGAAATATCCTGCGATATTTTAATGGGAACTTTTAGATAAATTTTGAAGCCGCTTCTTTGGGAGCGGTTTTTGTTATTAAACAACAGCCCTTTTGTTATTTTTATTTTCCAAAAAAGTCTTGCAATCCTTCTCTTTTTCCGGATCATACACGTGGTATTTCATCTCCCATTCTTCAAGCTGGTACAAAATCGGAAGTAAGGCCAATCCCTTTTCCGTCAAAGAATATTCTACCCTTGGAGGAATTTCTTTAAACTCTTCGCGGATGACCAGTCCGTCGGATTCCATTTCCCGGAGCTGATCGGTAAGTACTTTTCTGGAGATGACATTAATGCGCACGGCAAGCTCACCGAAACGCAATTTCCGGTCTTTAATGACTAAAACAATAATCGGTTTCCATTTGCTTCCCAGGGCGGACATTGCTTTGCCCAACGGACAGCTGTATTGCATTAATTCGTTTTTTTTCATAAGGTTTATTTTTAATTTTTGCTCATCTTTTGTTGAACACAAAGGCTGCAAAGATTTTTTTAAAATACTAACTGTTTCAAGTTTCACAAAGCCGATCCACTTACAAGAGGGTATAAAGATTTAATCTATCAATTCTATAATATTGTCAGGCGAAGCCCTCGACCTCAATCTAGCGTTTACCTAAACCTTAAAAGTTACCTTCATGTTACCATCATCAGTTACCGCAAAGTTACCACTTTTTTTCTTCGAGAGATACAAATGCGAACTATTATTAGTTACTTTGTGTAACAATTATAAAATGCAAATTAAAAAATGAGCACAGAATCATTATTTAAACCTTTTCAATACAAGAATTTAACATTAAAAAATAGAATCGTAATGGCTCCGATGACGAGAGCTCAATCTGATAACGGAGTTCCGACACAGCAGATTGCCGATTATTATGCCAGGAGAGCAGCTGCTGAAGTGGGATTAATTATTTCCGAAGGAACCGTCATCAACAGACCTGCTTCAAAAAATATGCAGAACATTCCTGATTTTTACGGAACGGAAGCATTAAACGGATGGAAAAACGTGATCGATGCCGTACATGAAAATGGAGGAAAAATGGGACCTCAGATCTGGCATGTAGGAGATACGAGAAGTACGCCGGATTATCCTTTGGAGGATATGGAAAAAGCTTCCACGATGACCCTGGAAGATATTCAGGATACGATTGCGCAATTTGCGGCTTCTGCCAAATCGGCTAAAGATCTTGGATTTGATGTGTTGGAGATTCATGGGGCGCACGGATATCTGATCGACCAGTTTTTCTGGGAAGTGACCAATACGAGAACTGACGAATATGGCGGAAAGACCATTAAGGAGAGAAGCCGCTTTGCGGTGGATGTCGTAAAGGCGATCAGAGCAGTGGTGGGAGAGGACTTTACCATCATTATCCGTCTTTCGCAATGGAAACAGCAGGATTACTCCGCGAAACTGGCCCATACGCCGGAAGAAATGGAAGAATGGCTGTTGCCGTTGAAAGATGCGGGTGTAGATATTTTCCACTGTTCACAAAGAAGATTCTGGGAGGCGGAATTTGAAGGTTCCGATCTGAACTTCGCAGGCTGGGCCAAGAAAATTACCGGGCAGCCAACCATTACCGTGGGGTCCGTAGGGCTTGAAGGGGATTTCATGGCAGCTTTCGGTGGAAAAGGAACTGAAAAAGCAGACCTTACAGAGCTTACAAGGAGACTTGAAAGGGGAGATTTCGATCTTGTTGCGGTGGGCCGTGCTATCCTTCAGGATCCGGAATGGGCCAGGAAAATTAAAGAAAACAATACCGAAGCATTGCTGGATTTTTCAGCCGAAAGCCTGGGTGTATTATACTAAAGAGTTAATGGTCAATGGTGAATTGTTTTCGCGGTTATTCCTTTTGGAATCGGCAATCAACTATTCACTGCGGAGAGGACGTTGCTATTGATTATTTTACCATATCTTGATTACCTATTTAAATTTTTTAACAAAGAGGCTGTCCAAAATGTCGGGCAGCCTCTTTTTTTGCCTGAAAATTTGATAAGTAGCTGTTATGCTCTATAAGAGCAATATCTGTGTGAATAAAGAAACAATTGAATATCGCAAGCATTCCATAGGTGTGCTATGATAAGATAGAACTCCTACTGAGTTCTGGCACAAGATGGTGATATTGATCTACACAGATATTGCTCCTCTGGAGCAAATCCTAAGCTGTGCTGTAAAATCATTATTCATATCAGATAGAGTCTTGGCAATTGCAAAAAGGTTTAGGGTAGCTTCGTTATTTCTAATGTAAATTTTTATTCAGATAGGATCATCAAAATGAGCTTTAAACATACTTGTCGATAAACCTTTTATCGGAAGTTTAGAAATAAATTAATAGTTAAATGATTTAACCTAAAATAAAACCGTCTTCAAAAAATTGAAAACGGTTTTTAACAGATTAAATATCTAAAACTGCCATAGGGCAATAGTGATTCATTTTAAAGGCCGATATTTTTCGTTGGCTTAAGTTCTTTTTTAATGCTTTTCGGAAGTGCATCTTTATGAACAAGAATAGCGGTTGACTTATATTCCACATAAGGTCTGGTTACGTAAAGATATCCTTCGAAATCATTGGTTACGCCCCATGAGTTTTTTACCATATAATACTCTTTCCCGCTCTGGTCTTTTGCCAGTCCTACGATATGCATTCCGTGGTCATCGGTGGTCGACAGGTTATTCAGAGCCTGCTGGCGCATATCTTCAGTAATGGTTTTATCTTTTTTAGGTTCTGTGAACAGGGTTGCTTTATTGTCTTTATTGATCTGATCGAGATCCATATCCGGAACGTAAGCGACTCCGTTTTTGTAAGAGAAATAAGGCTCCGAAACATCCGTTGCCCAGCCCACAGAATATCCTTTATTCACCGCATTATCGATAATTGCCGTAAGGTCTTTCATCGGCACATTCCAGTCGGAATCATGGCTCCAGTTATCCGGGATCGGCACTACGAATTTCTGGTAATACGGATAATCTTTATAAGAAGAAATCTCTACGTAGTCTTCAGGATTAATGCCTACTACTTCTTTAGCAAAGGTTTTCGGGGTGTAAGATTTTCCTTCATAGGTAAAGTTAGCCGGAACTTTTCCTAAATACTGATCCAGGATTGCATCTACGGAAGACATCCAGTTGTCGGATAATTTTCCTTTGGACCCTGCCTGAACGAGACTGTCTAAAACAGGCTTTAGTTTGCCCTGCATTTCCGAGAAATTATTAAGGGTTTGTCCTTGCTTTAAACCTGTGTAAGCATCCTGAGGAACGGCTCCGTATTTTTTGTACATATTGATCACGTCGTGAAGCTCACCACCATCTCCCCAGCTGATGGCGCCATTGTTTAACACATATAATTTGGCTTTGTCGTGGTAAGAATTCCTTGCGGTGAAGATTTCTGCGAGGTCTACCGGTTTTTTGCCCATTCTCTGCATTTCGGATTCCAGGAA
>JBMDXW010000352.1:0-4062 GCA_048594965.1 Chryseobacterium sp. | reverse complement strand
AATTCATCCCAATTATCCCTCCAGGATTTGATGGCGTAGGAATATTTGGATTCCCATTTTTCTGCAAAATCCCTCAGAGCGGCTTCTGCTGCTTGTTTTGTTGGCGCAGTGTAAATATGCTTCATATCAGCAGAGAACTCTTTTCTGTCTTTCCAAACCACATATTTGCAGGCATTTCTGATCTGGTGAACCACACAGATCTGGGTTTGAGATTCAGGGAAAACAGAACGGATGGTCCCAGTAAATCCATTTAAGTTATCGGTAGCGGTGATGAGAATATCTTCTACGCCACGGGCTTTTAGATCCGTTAAAACACCCATCCAAAAGCTCGAACTTTCATTTTTACCAAGCCACATTCCCAGCACTTCTTTTTTACCTTCACGATTCAGGCCTACTGCCAAATAGATGGTCTTGTTAATGACCTTGGAGTTTTCACGAACCTTGAATACGATTCCGTCCATCCAGACAATTAAATACAAATCTTCCAGGGGTCGGTTCTGCCAGCTCACCACTTCGGTGGCAACGGCATTGGTAATCCTGGAAATGGCAGAGGAAGATATTTCAAAATCGTACAGTTCTTTGACCTGCTCTTCGATATCGCTCACACTCATCCCTTTGGCATAGAAGGAGATAATAATATTCTCCAGACCTTCGATGATGTTATGCCTTTTGGGTACCAGTACAGGTTCAAAACTGCTTGCCCTGTCTCTGGGAACTTTGATTTCACTCTCTCCAAAAGAGGATTTTATTTTCTTGGTTCCATGCCCGTTGCGATAGTTCCCTTCTTTGGTTTTTTCATGTTTTTCATTGTCCAGATGAGCATCAAGTTCTGCCTCCAGCATATGTTCAACGGCACGTTTGTGCATCTGTTTGAAGAAAGAGGTTAAATCTTCTCCATTTTTAAAGGACTTGTAGAAATCCTTGTTGTTTAATAATTCTTCTTTGTCAATCATAACTATATAGGTTAAAAATAATAAAAAGTTATTTCCGAAAAATTTTTTGAGCTTTAGAAGGCTCAAAATTTTCCAGAATAACTTTTTAACTTACACAGTTAGTGAGACACTACCAACCCTCGCAAAAGCGAGGGTTGGTGTTTACTTAAAAATTGTATTCTCTTTTACAAAATCTATATTATAAGGGTCGACAATTATAAATATGCTCCCTTCTTCATTACTATTTTTAGGATTGTAATATACTGTTTCGTTGTTTGATATTAATTTAACAATATCTCCCTTTTTTCTCTCAACGGAAACTGTGCAATATAGTTCAGCCATATCTCCTTTAATCCTGTAAGGATAAATACCTTTCTTTAAAATTTTATTAAATTCTTGTGTATTACTTTTGGTTAATTTTAAATGAATTACTCCAAAAGCGTGATTATTAGATTGTTCAAATCCAGTCACATAACCTTCAAATTCAACATTATTGTGCAGATATTCTGCAGATTGCTTCATTGTTTCATCAGAACTTTTATTATAATAAATAATAACTGATACGAAAGCTCCCAATAAAATAATATACCATAAATATTTTAAATACTTTAACATTAGTTCTTCTTTTTATTATATTGCTGTATCTTATCTATTGTCCCTGTCGCAATTGCGGAAGCTACTGGACTTACCGCATTAGTTGCTCGATCAATCAAACTTCTTTGCGCTGTCGGTTTTACATCATTGAGTAACCAAGTTTTAGAAAGTGTTACATTACCCGAACCCACATTTGCACCTGCACCAACTCCAACACTAAGACCTATAGAAACACCTTTCCAGCCTGGATCTTTTCCAGAACCAGAAAATGCATTAACATTAACGCCTCCCCCAACAATATATTTCACATCCGCAGAAACTCCCGCTGATGTTGTAACTCCTGCATAAGTTGTGGGATCTATTTTATCTTTAGAAGTATTATAAGCAACAGATACACTCGCTCCAACAGAAGCGGAAACATTAGCTTGCGCTCCTGCAGAAAAAGTCTCCTGCGCTCCTGCGTATACATAATTATATCCACTATATTTACTATCAGTAAATTGAACCACTGAAGCTTGCAGTCCTCCACCTGCACCAATTCCTAATCCACCACCTATATCTCCTTGTGCAGTATAACCAACTGCCAATCTACCGGGATCTATATTTCCCATGCCTACATCCAAAGTTCTATTACTATTCAGCGCAAAAGGAACATTATAAACTTTATCTGGTCCAGCTGCTATAATTCTCAATTCCTTATTGTCAGTACCCCTAAAAACAATATCATCGGGCTCTTTTCCATCTGGATCAGTATGTCTTACTGGATTATTAAATGCATAAGCATATGGCGATATAAAAGGCATTTTTTCTGCTTTTGGATCAATGGTTAGCCAATGCGGAGCATCACTCATATACATTCTTGCGCCGTAATCATACATTCCCGTCTCTTGCAGTTCCTTTCCGTTGTACTTGTACTGATAAGCAGAATTCCCAGCCAATGAATTATACCCTTCATGCTTCAATCCAAAAGGATAATAATTGTTTTCTTCAAGAACTTCTATGCTGCTGCCATTTTTAGAGTAGCTTAGTCGTACATTCCCCAAATGGTCAGTATAGTTGTAATATTTCTTATTTAAAAACCTGTTAAACCCACCGCATTGCAGTGGGTTCTTTATTATTGCTCACAGATTACAAAGCCGAGAGATCAGCGTTTATTGCATCCTTTCTAAAATGAAGTTTTCTTCGATAGAACCTTTTTCGATAAATTCTTGAAACACTCTTATTGATAAGTCCAATTTATTAGCATCTCCTGCAATATAGAAGATATTGTCTTCAAACTTATATCCCAACCAATTGTCATCAGAAATTTCAAATAGCCTCCATTCAATTGGGATGATGTCGCTTTTCATTAAATCAATTTCTATACTCCATCCTGGATTATCTATAGATTCAATTTTTATAATAACTTCATGTTCCCAATTACCATCAGTTTGATCTTTAAACCATTTTTGTAACCAATTTATCATATTATTGTGGATTTTTTTTAGGCATATCTACTCCTGGGATAGCTGGGCGAACCCGTCCATTCTCTTGTACATGTGGAGTTTCTGTTTTGACACCTGTTTTTTTATCAATATGTGCGGCTCCTTTATAATCAACTCTTTTAACTGTTTCAAAACCAACTCCTTTACTGTTTTTATTTGGATTATTTTGATTAACCCTATAAGTAGTTGAACCTCTCTCATTAATAACTGTATGGTCACCAATTGCATCACTTGCTGCTGTTCTATTATTAGAACCTCTTCCTCCTCCTTTACCACCTTTACCTGTTGTTGCAACTATAATTACAGCATCAATAGTAGTAGTTCTGTTTTCTACGGCCATAGCATCTCTGCCAGTAGTTTTCAAAAATCTTGAAGCCATCACTCCGCTTTCTCCGTTCTTCCAGTAGTTTACATCATCCGCTTGTTTTCCAGGCATCAAATCATATGTATAATCATAATTTGAATCAGGCAACATCGCTTTACCGTCATAGCCAGGTGTACCGCTTGTATTTGTGGTGTCTACAGATTCATATCGGGAACCAGGGTCTAGAAAACCTATGAAAGCTCCATTGTCTTTGTACCAAGTTCCATTTCGATTAACAAAATCTCCGTCATCATCACTCCAAGTCTGTCCATCAGTTCCTCCTTCAGGTGGCCAAACTTGCATTCCATCTGGATCGATAAACCTAATCGGATTGTTGACTGCATAATTATACGGTGACCATCTTCTCATCTTCTCCGCCAACGGATCCACCACTCCCCATCTCCCAATATCCGGCATATAAAACCTCGCACCATAATCGTACATTCCGGTTTCCGTCTGCAATTCCTTACCATTATACTTGTATTGATAAGCTGAATTTCCAGCCAAATCATTATACCCTTCATGCTTCAACCCGAAAGGATAATAATTGTTTTCTTCAAGAACTTCTATGCTGCTGCCATTTTTGGAGTAGCTTAGTCGTACATTTCCCAAATGGTCCGTATAATTGTAAATATACTTATTATTTTCAAAATTATAGTACCCTTCAGCAGTAGGAATAAATTTTATC
>JBMDXW010000351.1:0-5649 GCA_048594965.1 Chryseobacterium sp. | reverse complement strand
TTTGGCACAGCCTGTAAAAATCATAGATCCCTGTAACCGTATTGATGTCTGTCAAAGCCAGTGTTTTAATATTTAAATCCACGGCCTGATGGACCAGATCCTCCAGGGAAATGGTTCCGTACCGTAAGCTGTGATAGGAATGGCAGTTGAGAAACATAGGATGAAGATATTTATTTTAAAAAACCGGATGCTCTTCCCACGCTGGATGCCCCGAATCTGTTTTTGATCCTGTCCATGGTCTGATAGAGAGAGATCAGTTCTTCAGTATCCTCAAAAAGATCCATCTGGTGACAGCCATGAACGAGACCGGTAAAACGGATCCCGATGAGCCGGATCCGCATCCTGCGGGTATAAACTTTATTGAACAGTTCAAGAACAACACGAAGCAGGGTATGATCGGCAGAGGTATACGGGATCCTGCACTGTTTGGTTTCCGTATCGAAATTCGAATACCTGATCTTAACAGTTACCGTTGAGGTCAGCCACTTTTCTTGACGCAGCTGAAAGGCTAGCTTTTCCACCATGCCTGACAGGATGCTTCTGATCTGGTGCACATCGATCGTGTCCTCTGAAAAGGTATCCTCGGTAGATATGGATTTCCTCTCCGAATAAGGGACTACGGGCGTGTCATCGATCCCATGTGCTTTTTTCCAAAGGACGGGTCCATTTTTTCCGATCAGTTGGTGCAGCACTTCCACCGGCATTTCAGATAGCGTCTGTATGGTTTTAACGCCTAACCTGGAAAAAAGATTAAACGTTTCGGGACCGACCATCGGGATCTTTTTGATGGACAGCGGATTTAAAAAATCCTGGATATTAGGAGCCCTGACCTCTAATCTTCCTGTAGGTTTTGATTCACCGGTTCCGATCTTGGAAACGGTCTTGTTGGTAGAAAGTGCAAAGCTGATCGGTAGCCCCGTATTTTTAGTGACGGCATCGACAATCCCATTGGTCCACTGGTAGCATCCGAAGAACTGGTCCATTCCGGAAAGGTCAAGATAAAATTCATCAATGCTGGCCTTTTCCAGGACCGGTACTTTTTCCTGAATCACTTCGGTCACCAGATGTGACATATTGGAATAATATTCCATATCTCCTTTAATGACCTTTGCTTCAGGGCATAGCCTCAATGCCATTTTAATCGGCATTGCCGAACGCACTCCAAACTTCCGAACCTCATAGGAGCACGAAGCCACCACACCACGGTCTCCACCACCGATGATGACGGGTAGTTTCTCCAATGCGGAATTCTTCAGCCGTTCACAGGAGACAAAAAACGTGTCGAGGTCCATATGGGCAATTGCTCTTTCCATGCTGTAAAATTAGTCACGTTTTTAAACAAAAACCGTATATTTGTTGTCATAAATTATGACAATGTCAATTTTTTCAGATAACATGGTGTTTTTGAGAGGTCAAAAAAAGCTGTCCCAGCATAAGCTGGCGGAAGAGCTAATTCTGACCCGGTCGAGGTATGTCTCTTATGAATATGGGGCAGCAGAACCGCCTATCGAAGTGCTTATCAGGATTTCGAAATACTTTAACATCAGCATTGACCTTCTGGTCACGGTGGACATCCGGAAATTTCCTCTGGAAGAAATGGTCAGCCTTCCCGGAAACAAGATCCTGTTACCCGTTGTAGTAGATCCGGAAGGGAACAACTATATTGAGATTGTTCCTCAGAAAGCATCAATGGGCTATCTGAAAGGATACAGTGATCCTGAATTTATTGAAAGCCTTCAGAAGATGCACCTGCCCTTCTTAAAGAACGGGAAGTACCGTGCATTTTTAGCAGATGGCGATTCCATGCCGCCTTTTGCCGACCAATCAATTATTATCGGGGAGTATGTTGAAACACTGGAAGACCTAAAGGCGAACAAAGAATATATTTTTGTTACTAAAGAAGGCATTACCTACAAAACCTTTCTGAAAAGAACCCAAAAGTTTATTAGGGTATCAGCGGACAATTCATTGTATGAGCCGTACAACATTGCCCTCGAAGATATTGCTGAAATATGGCGTTACGTTAGAGGGATACTTCCCCAGGATTATAAGCCCCACACACTTCCTGATGAGACGAACCTGAAACATTTGGTAGAAGAAGCGAAAAGAAGCATCAGCAACCTGGAAAGCAGCATCCTGAAATTGAATCAGTAAATTAAACATAAAGAAAAACCTTTCCCGAAGAATAATAAAAACACAAATAACAAAATCCCATATAACTAAATTTATAATTCTTTGGAAGAACTCTAGCGATAATTAATATTATCGAATTATTTCTATAAATTAGATCACTTTTAAATGAATTATTTTATTATTTTTGAATTAACAAAGAATTAGATGTTTATAAATTAGTAATATATGAAGTTGAAGAGTCTAATACAATGCTCTAAAAAGAACAAGAATTACTTATTTAAATACAATACAATACATAGGAATAACCCGAAAATCCTTTTTAGAGTAGGGACAAATTAAAAACAAAAAAATAATTATGAAAAATCTTAAGAAACTAACAAGAGAACAACTAAGAACAGTTAGCGGAGGAGACGATTATGGAAAATATTTAGGCGATGCCAATTGTCATTGTCATGGTTGCAAACCAAATGATAATCTTCCAAATGGTTTACCACCAAGTGATACAACGGCAACAAGCCCTAGTGACTGCTGGGTGAAGTGTGATAGATACAGATCTCAATGTGAAATATAGATGAAATTGCAAGTTTTGACTTTGTATAATAAAAGGGTACTTAGTATCCTTTTATTATTTCTACTAACTACGATCTACGGTCAACAAATAACAATCGATAATAAGAATGATTTTATTCTTGAAATCAGTAGCAAAGATCAAATAATTAAATTAAACAAAGGCGAGAAAAAGGAATTTTCTGCTAATGGCATTACTTATTTAAATGTTATTTATAAAAATGGGAAAAATTTGGTCAAATATATTCCCATTTTCCTTGCTCCTGATGAATCTTTGGAAATGCTCATATTTGATAACAGCAGACCGATTGAATTTAAAGGTGACAATGCTGCTTTACATAATTTAATTGTAAATCAGCAACATTATATTCTGTATAAAAATATAGCTCAATATCAAAACATTTATATTAAAAAAAATACCAGAGAATTGATCAATTCTACAGAATTAGTTTTGGCAGATTATTTCAGTAAAGTTAAATCCTCGCTAAATTTCACCAAAATTATGAGAGGTTCCTCTCAATATATTGAGATAGAAAATTATATTACAACCAGCTGGCTTTCATCCTTATTTTTCTTTATAACAGGTGAAAAAATATTGGACAATCAATCCAAGGAACTGATTTTATATTATTTTAATAAGTACATAAAGAAAGATATAGATAGGTACAAATGTGAATATGATGGCCAGTATAACGTCATTAACGAATTAGCTAAGTATAATAAACAACTAGGCATAATGCTTCCCAGATACGACATTAAAGTAAGTTCAGGAGATGACCTTATAAATCAATATTTGCCAGAAAGCTGTCAAAAATTTTATTTTATACATAAATATAATTATTATCATCATTTGGATAGTCCAGAACAGTATTTTTATAAAAATATATTAAAAGAAAAATTTAGCAACTAATGATGTATCAAAAGCTTAAAAAATTATACCTTCTAATTATACTTTGCAATGGGATATGCCTGTGTTTTTCTCAAAATTATCAAGTTCTATATCAAGTTGATTTTCGTCCTATGAAAGGAAAAGAAGATCGTAAGACCGAATATATGCGCTTAGAAACACAGGCAAAATCAAAAAGTATTTTCTATAATTTTGTGAACAAAAATGATTCGATTAATAGCTTAAAAGGCGACAAAACACCCTATCTGAGATTTACAATCATTCAGGAAGACAAAAAATATGATTATTATGGGAGCTTTAATGACCTGTATTTTGTTTTTAATGATCCGATGAAAGTAGATTGGAAAGTAGGTGATAAAAGAACAGAATTCCATGGGTACAAAGTTCAGGAAGCTAAATTAGACTTTGAGGGAAGAAAGTGGGTTGCTTTATTTGCTCCTGAAATTCCTATCACATCAGGACCATATAAATTCTCAGGACTGCCTGGGTTGATAATGAAAGTGTATTCTGAAGATGGAGATTACAGTTTTGAAATGATTGAGCTCAAAAAAAATTCGTCAGGGAGTTTTATGAACTCCTTTCAGACAAGCAAATTCACTCGTATCAAAAAGCAAAAGGTTGAGCGCTTTATAGAAAACTTCTTTAAAGATCCGGGATCTCAAAATTTTAAGTTGATTAATAGTTATGGGGATGAGTTTGGCTACAATTTCAGCGGTCAAAAAGACCGTTCATACAAAGATATGAATGAATATGTAAAGACGGTTTTAGATAAATTCGACAATCCAATTGATAAAAAAATATATCTTTTAATTTTTTAATATTAATACTTTTATTTAAGTTACAATGAGCGTTATTATGAAACGGATAAATTTATTTTAAGATTTAAATCCATAAACATTAGAGACCTACAAAGTATATCAACCTGTAATCTCATTTATCTTATGCTCGCTCAAAAGTAGAGTCTTTTGTTAATAATTTCCTTACGAATGCAAATAATTACGAACAAATAGGAACTGCATTACATTATTTTGGGTGATAGTTATGCTCACTCGCAGCTTTCAGATGGTAATCATATGTATGCTAATGGAATACGTTATTTAAATGGTTTGCATGAGCCAGATAAAATCGCTAAAAAGGCCAGATTTATAATTAGAAAACGTCAACACATTATCTGATGCATTACAAACGAAGCTGGTGGAGGAAAAATAGATATGTTTACTTTCGATACGTTGCATGCCATGGTGGTAGTACTGAAGAAAATAGTGCCGTCTTTAAAGCAGAAGTAAGGTGAATGGGTGAAAAGTATTAAAAAAAGAACAGTTGTAAAATTTTAAAATGAAAAAAATAATACTATTCAACTTAGTATACCATACTCTTTTATTTATAATACCTCTCATTATTTTGTTAATTGCTGAGGGTTATGGATCAGAACTCTTTGGGTATGCGTTGTATTTTAGTTTACTATATTTCATAATTGGATTTATATTCGATTGTCTGGTATTGAGTGCACTTCAGTATTTTAATGTTAAGAGATTTAAGTGGTCTTTGTTTGCCCTAAGCTCTGCAATTATTTTTATTCTTATATATTATGCTTTAACATAGAGAACGGTAAGAGAAAATCAGGAAATTTAAAAATTCCGTCAGGTTAAAGACCAAAATAAATGCTGTAGGCCAAAATGTTTACAGCATTTTTGTTTATCCGGTTCTTAAGTAGATGAAAACAGCAGTCTTCTAAAAATTGACCATTTAAAGATCTTTTATTGACTAAATACATTCAATCTACCACATTAGGTCTAAATCTACTATGCGATTGATAATAAAGATCTTGCTGGCATTTTATTTGTTCGTCTTATACAAATATAAAAGTTATGGCAGACAACAAATCAAAAAAAGACCAGCGTGACCGCAGTAAGGTCAGCGGTTCTGAAAATTATGAAATCCAGTATTTCAAAGAAAAGATGAATGTCAGTTCCCAGGCTGTAAGGGGAGCAATCCGTGCTACAGGGTCCAATGACCGTAAAGTACTTGAAAAGTATTTGACA
>JBMDXW010000350.1:0-8058 GCA_048594965.1 Chryseobacterium sp. | reverse complement strand
CTTTCATTCCTTTTCCGAAATGAAAGCCTCCGAAGAGAATTTTACACAGGATCAGGATTCCCATAGCCTGCCAGTACGTGATGGATTTTACTCCTAAGATCTCCGGCAAAAGGCAGTTCCAGAGCGCCATCACAATCCATGTGATTCCTAAAATGATCAATGGCGGACAGAGTATTAAAAAGATCCAGCCTTTTTTATGTTTATGATTCATATTCTTTTTATTTCTAACTGTTTAAATCGTCGTATAATTTTCTCAACCGGTTCCTTAAATGCTTCACCGCATAATTTTTACGGCTGATAATGGTTTTGATATTTTCCTCGTGCTCATCGGCAATCTCCTGGAGGGTTTTGTCATTGAGTTCGTTTTCCACATAGACAAGCCTCTGCTTTTCAGGCAATTCTTCCAGTGCTTCAAATAACTTTTTCCAGATTTCATCCTGAAACATTTTTACTTCAGGACCTGCACTTTCGTCCATCAGAAGGATATCTTTTATGGAAAAATCTCCATCTTCATCTTCGTACACAAAATCTTCCAGGTTTTCGGTCTTCTTTTTACGGTATTTGTCGGTGATCTTATTGGCCGTCACTCTGTACAGCCATCCGCCTACATTCACAATCTCACTGAGATTCGTAAGGCTGCTGAACTGATACCACACTTCCTGCAGAATATCCTCCGCATCTTCCGTATTTTTCACTTTTGGGCGAATGTAAGACATCAGCTTTCCTCCGTACTTTGAAACGGTTTGTGAGATGATATTTTCCTTCTCCTTCTGTGGCATTGTTATTTTTTCGACAATCTCCATATTGCTATGACGATTGAAATTTTTGTTTTACTTTAATAAATTTAAAATATTTTTCGGGAAATCAGGATTTTCTTTTATTAATCGTGTTTTTCAGATATAGGTTCTGTTTATAAATTAGTGTAATTTATTTTTAGAAGCTATTTCCCGCTTTCCGTTGCAATCTTTTTGCTTCCAACAGTTGTCGGGCCGGGATTGTCGACTCTGCAAAAAGGATTTCCTCTCCAATCGGGGCTAAGATGAATCAGGAATAAGAAATTTTAGACAAAAAACGGAAAGCCAGACTGACTTTCCGTTAGATAATTATAAAAATTAATTGGATTATTGATTGAAATTTTTAGCAAAGAAGCCCATCATCGTCTTGTAGAATTCTATTCGGTTCGGTTCTTTTCCAAATCCGTGGCCTTCGTCATATTTTACCATATAAGGAACTTCAAAGCCTTTCGCTCTTAACGCTTTTACAATCTGATCAGACTCGTTGATATTTACTCTCGGATCATTCGCTCCCTGAACGACAAACAAAGGTTTTTTAATTTTATCAATTTGGAAAACAGGCGATACTTCTTTGGCAATTTTTGCTTCTTCAGGATTGTCAAGATCATACCAGATTTGTTTTACCATTTCTTTATACGGTTTCCAGTATTCCGGGAAAGAATCGAAAAAGGTAAAGATATTGGATACTCCTACATAATCTACACCACAGGAATAAAGATCCGGTGTTTTGATGAGTCCCATCAGAGTAGCATAGCCTCCGTGGCTTCCACCGTAGATGGCCACTTTATCTTTATCCACCCATCCCTGTTCGATAACGTATTTTACGCCGTCTTCCACATCATCCATTGCTTTTCTTCCGATTTGCTTATAGCCAGATTTCTGGAATTCTTTACCATAACCTCCGGAAATTCTGAAATTTACCTGCAATGTCGCATATCCTCTGCTGGCAAACAGCTGTGACTCAGGATTAAAGCCCCAGTCATCACGGATTCCCTGCGGCCCGCCGTGAGGATTTACGATTAAAGGAACTTTTTTACCCTGCAATGCTTCTTTAGGCAAAGTAATGTATCCGCGGATGGTAAGCCCGTCCCTGCTTTTAAACTCAATAGGGCGCATTTCGGCCATATCTTCTTCTTTAAGCTGTGGCATGAGGTCAAAAAGAAGCGTGGTCTTTTTTGATTTTGTATCGTATTCGTAGTACCTGCCGTAGAGTTTGTCACTGTCTACCACCACGAGAAGTTTATCATCTTTATCATCAGCAGAAACAACATAGAATTGTTTGTCGCCGAATTCTGAAGCCAGTTTATCATGAACTTCCTTATAAAATTTGCTTACCGGGATGGTCTCACTTTTAATTCCGTTGTAGCTGATGTAGTCCAGTTCGTAATTCCTGTTTTTTCCCGCCAGGCTGATGGAACTCACATCATACGTCGGATTGGAATAGACTTCCTTGATTACTGCATCTTTTTTGAGGTCATAGAGAACAATTCTTGATTTGTCACCGTCAAGATTGGTTACAACATACGCTTCATTCCTGTTTTTTGAATTTTCATTAAAGCTGATGATGTAGAAGTTGTCTTTCCAGTCGGTGGATTTCAGAAGGTTGAATTTTCCGGTTTCCAGATCTTTATAATAGAGTTTTGAAGTCAGCCCGTTCTCCAGAACAACGTATCCGCGAAGGTTTCCTTCTTTATCAAAAATATAGTTATCAATCGGGCTGCTGACGTCCTTGTTCTCATACAGCTGAGTAATCTCCCCGGTGTTGAAATTTATTTTATAGGGTTCAAAGATCTGCTTGTTGTTTTTATTCATCGTCACCACAACAAAGGGTGTATCTTTGATAATGTTTACCATTCCCAGGGTAATTCCTTCAAAAGGGGTAAGATCTTTCAGGTTTTTACCGTCAATATCCGCTGCGTACAGATGGATATTTTCGTTCCCGCCGCGGTCCTGCGTATAGTAGAGTCTTTTTTTATCGAGCCAGCCGTAGCTGCGGATCAGGTCGTCCTTCTCTTCCAGCGCTTTGGTAATGGCTCCTGTCTTAAGGTTTTTCACATAGACGTGGTTCTTACTGTCCTTGTCTTTTTCTTTATAGGAAAGATACTGGCCGTCCGGAGAGATTTTGAACTGGGAGGCTTTCGGTCTTGCAAAGTAATCTTCAACTTTATACCTGAAGTTTCCTTTGTCATAAGAAATTAACTGTTCGAATGTTGCTTTTGTAGAAACCAGGGTAGGATCTCCCGGCAGTTTGGTGGTGTTGGTCTGTGCATTCATCATTACAGCGGATATTACAATTTGTGTTATCCCGAAAATTTTAGCATTGATATTCATATTTCATGGTTTTGGATTAAAAACTATATAGAATAAGACGCTTTAAACCTGGGAAATGTTACATGCATTGCAGAAATAAAACAAAATAAAAAGAAAGCTAAACTTCCGATGTATCAATTGATATAAATTCCGAAATACCAGGTCCAGGCGATTAAAATTACCTGCATCGGAATTCGCTGTTGATAAAGGTACTCCATTCCCGGCCCGGTGTAATCTGCCTTAAAAATATTGATCTTCTTTCTTGACGAGTTGATGTTGGCCACAAAAACAAGGACATAAAAAATCATCAGCAAAAGGGCCGTCAGTTCCCGGATCGCAGGGATCATGAGGCCGATTCCCGCTGCAATTTCGATGATTCCGGTAGCATAGACCCAAAACATTTTAGCGGAAATAAAATCAGGGATCATCATCGCCATTCCTTTTTGAAATTTAAAGTGTGAAAGACCGGTAAAGATGATGAAGACGGCCATTCCCAGGTTTCCTGAAAATAAAAAATTCCATTCACCCTGAAAAATCTTTGTTGCCACTAAGCCTACAATAAAGCCTGCAACAAGAATGGTTAATAATTTCATATTTACTTTTATTAAAGACGGAAATTACGCAAATTGCGGGAGTGTTTTCACAAACAATAGGACATACTCTATTTGTCCCATAGCTTTCACGGCTTTCCAATGCTTTTATTTTTAAACTATGGATTTCACAGATTAATAGGCAAAATAATCTGCTCATCCGGCTAAATCTGCGAGGAAAAAAAGTCCCGCAGATCGTGGTGATTGATCGTTTATTATGAAGATAAAATCTATGTTCAATTCTTAAACTGTTCCTTCAGCAAGATTTTTAATCTCTTCTAATCCCTGTGTAAAACCTGTGTTGATGTGATCCTGCCATTCCTTTTCGGTCTGCACCTCAACATGCAGTTTGGTTTTCCCGTCGTAATCCATTAAGATATATTTTTCAAAGCAACCGCTCCACTGCTTCACAGGCATACTTTCGGTATCTTCATTCCCTTCTTTGTCTACCATTCCCAGATGTTTGAAGATCATCTGTTCCGGCTTTTCCATGCTGTCGATCGTCGACACCATACCTTCTCCCTCAGCATTGAGAAAATAGGTCTTGCCTCCCACTTTCCAATCGGATTTCATGACGGAACCCGGACTGAAAAACCGGGTCCATTCACTGTAGGTATTTTCGTTCCACAAAACGTCCCAAACTTTTTGCCTGAGTGCATCAATGATGATTTCGTAAGATAAAGTTTCCATTTTTAAATTGATTAAAGTTGGTTCTCGGAAAGATGCTTTACATTCAGCAGGGCTTCCGGAAATTTCTCTTCAAAGAATGAACGGTATTCTTCCGAGGTACTCATTTCAACATGCAGATGAGTGATATTTTCGTTTTCGGTAAGAACGTATTTCTCAGTGGCCTCGCCCCAGTCCCGTGGTGCTTCAATACCTTCATAAATTTCACCCAGGTGCCGGAACGTTATTTCCTCATTGGGAATAAGACTTACAACCTGACTGTACATTCCGTTATTCTTGGCATCCAGGAACTTGATGACGTTTCCCTCTTCCAATGTGCCCTGATAAAAAGATCCTTCCGTAAAAGCTGAAGTCCACTGCCTGAAGGAAAAATCATCCCAGAGTACGCTCCAAACCTCTACTGCTTCTGCATTGATCTCAATATCAAAATTCAATTTTTCCATAATTTTATTTAAAACTAGCTGTTAATGTGTCTGAAATACTATCCGCCTACAAAATCTCCTCCATTGATATGAATGATCTCACCGGTAATAAAACTGGAATCCTGTGATGCTAAAAAAACATACGCGGGAGCTACTTCAGAAGGCTGTCCTGCTCTTTTCATCGGATTGTCTTTCCCGAAATCCGAAACATCGTCAAAAGTTTCTTTTACCAGCGGTGTCCAGATCGGTCCGGGTGCTACGCCATTGACCAGGATATTCTTTTCGGCCATATTGGTAGCCAGAGAACGGATAAATGTGGCGATTGCCCCTTTTGTAGAAGAATAATCGATGAGATGATCACTGCCGCGATAAGCAGTGACCGAGGTGGTACAAATAATCCGGGAACCGCTGTCCATCAGGTCCAGGCAATCCCTTGTGAAAGAGATCATCGAGATAATGTTCGTATTGAAGGTCTCATAGATCTGGTCATCGGAAATATTTTCTATCTCGTCTTTTGGAAACTGAATTCCCGCATTGTTAACGAGAATATCCAGGGATTTCCATTCTTTTTTAATTTGTTTAAGACATTCTTTGCGGAATTCTTTTTCTGAGAGATCACCTTTCAGCAGAAGGCATTTTGAGCCTTCTTTTTCTACCAGTCTCTGTGTTTCCCTGGCATCGTCATCACTTTCCTTATAAATAATGGCGACCTCAGCACCTTCACGGGCATAATGCACCGCTACTGCCTGGCCGATCCCACTGTCTCCTCCCGAGATCAGCGCTTTTTTACCGGAAAGCTTTTCGCTGCCTTTATAGTTTTCACGGATAATTTCGGGATAAAGTCCCTCCTTAGGAACTTTAGATTTAGAATCTGACTTGTTCTGTGTTTTCATAAGCAAATCTTTTCCCTAATCCTCATCAAACAGCAAGCCGAAGCTTAAAAATTATGGTATCCTTTAAAAGGATGGACGAGATTTAAAAAAGTTTAACATTTTAAGAGTCGTAAGCTTTTTCAAGATCTGCTATCACGATTTTCTGCATCCGCATCATAGCCTGAACAACTTTCTGGGCCTTCGCTGGATCCGGATCCCCCATAAGTTCTATTAATCTTTTAGGGACAATCTGCCAGCTGAATCCGAAACGGTCTTTCAGCCAGCCGCACATGCTTTCTCTTCCTCCGTCGGAAGACAACGTATTCCAGTAATGATCGGTCTGCTCCTGGTCGTCCGTCATCACCACCATGGATATGGCCTCATTAAAATCAAACTGATGGTCATAAGAATTATCCATGCAAAAGAAGCTGTAATCATCGATCACAAAATGCGCATGCTGAATATACTCAGGATCTTCAGTAGCTGGATGCCCTTCACTTCCGTCTCCGTACTTCAGGATATTTCCAATTTTAGAATTGGGAAAGGTATGCGTATACAGCTGCATGGCATCCATGGCTTTTCCGTTGTTTTCATGGATAAACATCAGGGTAGGTATTATTTTCTGCCCGGTCTGGTTTTCTCCGAGGAATATCTGCCAGGTGACGTCGTATTTATCCTTAAGCCATCCGTATTTTTTGCTCCATGAGTAGGAATCCAAAGGCATCAGGGCCATTCCTCCATCCATCAGCTGATCCCAGTATCCCGTGACTTCCTCTTCCGTTTCGCAGATGACCATGAAAGAAACGGAAGCATTTTTCCTGAACTGAGGTCCGCCGTTCAGCAGCATCATTTTCTGTCCGAAAAGCTCTATATTCATCACGACCGGAGTATCTGCCGTAATCTTTCCGTCAAATACTTTACAGTAAAACTCTGCGGATTCTTTAGCATCTTCATTGTACCAAAGGCAGGGAAAAATAGTGTTGTTCATTGTTTTAATTTAAGTGTTGATAATAATTAATTCTGAGTATTAGCTTACGTGTGTGCATTTCTTTTTTAACGCAAATGGCGCAAGGATTTTATTTGATATTAAACCGCTTATTTTTTTGGTCGCAAGGGTACTTCGGCAGGCTCAGCATAAACTAATCATTCAGCAAATGATAGCAGCTTAGTAGTTTTCAAAGATTGTCTTTATTTATTATCACTGAGCAAAAATAGGTTATGCATTCAATTTAACCCAAAGGCGCAAGGATTTTTTTAATCAATCCTATTTATTTCCGAGCCCAAAGGTACTTGGGCAGGTTCAGCATAAACTAATCATTCAGCAAATGACAGATGCTTTGATATCGAATTACGCATTTTGGCTGGCAGCAAGCTACCTTCCATTATTTTTAAAATACATATCGCTTTCCATCATGTGCAATTTAAGTTTCTGTAATGTGCTTTTATTGAAACCGCACATCTGCCTGATTTCGTCTTCAGAATAATCTGAAAGCTTTTCCAGAGTGTCAATTTTTTCTTTTTCAAGCGTTCTTCTGGCCGGCAAAGGGATGATGCCGTGCAGAAAATTTCCATGCGCTGAATGACTTACAGCGCAAGCGGAACGGAGACACTTTGTCATTATCACCAGATTGATCATGACGGAAAATCGTATTAAGGGTTCTCTACATACTTATGGAAGTTATTGAGAATAGCATACCAGCCATCCCGCTGCATGTCGACAGGATTTTGCTTTTCAGGATCGAAAATCTCTGTCACTTTCGTGGTATTTTCGTCCACCTTTTCAAAGATCACCTGCACTTTTCGGTGGTCTTCAGTATGATAGGTGATGCTTCTTTCGGGAATTATTTCATCATAAATCCCCACAAAATCAAATCCGAAGCTTCCGTCTTTAGCCTGCATTCTGGTTTTGAACCTTCCTCCCGGCCTTAAATCCACTTCGGCGGAGGGACATTCCCAGGTTTCATCTGCAAAATTCCATTGGGTGATGTGCTCAGGGCCGTTGAAATAGTCCCAGACCTTCCGAACAGGCGCTAAAATTGTAATATCAATGCTGATTGGCTCCATAAAATGTTATTTGGTGTGAAATAAAGGACCGCGTTCTGCCATCCTTTATTATTTAAAGATAAACTATTTTGTGTATTCTTCGTTATAATTTACCATCCAATAAATACCATATTTATCCTGAAAACTTCCGAAATAATCTCCCCAGAACTGGTCTTCGATGGGCATCTCAATATTTCCTCCTTCCGAAAGTCCCTTGAAAAGACGGTCTGCCTCTTCCCTCGATTCGGGGAAAATGGAAACGTAATTGCTGTTTCCTACCGTCAGGGTCTGTCCGAAGCTGGGAACGATGTCGGATGCCATCAGGAGGTCGTTGCCGATA
>JBMDXW010000035.1:0-13448 GCA_048594965.1 Chryseobacterium sp. | reverse complement strand
CTCTGTTTTTTTAGCTCAACATTAGCGTTTCAATCTTATAATTCCGCGATTTTACGGATGGTATTCTTCTAATAATAGAAGATATGAATATTTTTAATGAGCTAAAAATCAAATCATTAAAACAATTGATTTTAACATTTTCAGATGAACAAAAATGCATAAACTTTTTAGAAAAGATTTTTTGGGATGGAAATCCAGTTTCCCCCTTTGATAAAAATTCAAAAGTTTATAAATGTAAAGGGAACAAATACAAATGTAAGAACACAGGGAAATATTTTACAATAAAAAATATTGGACTTTTTAAAAACTCAAATCTAAAACTTCAAGATTGGTTTATAGCCATATGGTTATTTACAAGTCATAAAGGAGGATTATCATCTATGCAATTACAAAGAGAGCTTAATGTGACACAAAAGACCACATGGTTCATTCTTAAAAGATTAAGAGAATGTTCGAAATTTGAAAATAAACATATATTATCTGGTGAAGTAGAAATTGATGAAACATACGTTGGTGGAAAAAATAAGAATCGTCATGCAGACAAAAAAGTAAAAAATTCACAAGGACGTAGTTTCAAAGACAAAGTTCCCGTTTTAGGAATGATTCAACGTGGCGGAAAAGTTGTGGCTCATGTAGTAGAATCAGTAAGTGCTGAACAATTAGAACCTATAATTTTTAAAACAATTGAGGCTTTTGAAACTGTTTATACGGATGAATGGAAAGCATATAATGACTTACATAAGCATTACAATCATTCAATTGTTAATCATGGTAAAAAGGAATATGTGAATGGCAATACAAGTACCAACTGTATTGAAAACTTTTGGGGAAATTTAAAACGCGGAATTATTGGTGTATATAGAGTTGTATCAAGAAAACATCTTCAAAAATATGTTTATGAATTTGTATTTAGACACAATACGAGAAAAATGAGTCCAAGTGAAAGGTTTATGTATTTGCTTACAAATATTAAAGATTGTTATTTGACTTATCAAAGACTTATATCTAAATAAAAAATCTCACTATAATGAAAAATAGTGAGATTTTATTGTGGGTTTCCATAATCAATAAATAGTGATTTCTTCGTAGTTTTGTAGTTTAATTTAAACTATTAAACTATGAGAAAATACCATTTATCGTATGATGTAATTTCAGACAACGATAATTTTGATAATGATTTTGTTGAAAAACATTTAACAGTTAGAGAAACAATTCTTACAATATTAAAAAAGATGGAAGTTCAAAGTGTTTCCAGTCCATGTGAATCTACAATTGTTTTCACATATCCAAATAAAAATTTTAATAAAAAAACTTTTGCAAAAATAGCGAGTAAATATATTTATTTCTCACTTTGTTTGGTGGCTCAAAGTGAATTGGGGCCAATTGAAAAAATTAATAAAAGTCCAAATATTGATGATAAAATTTTACAAGATTTATGGAATAATATTAAAGTTTAAATTGTATCATCTAAAAATTCATATTGAAAATAATTATTCATATAATAAGCAACTAAAGCTTTTCCAAATTTTTTATTACTCATAATGATTTCATTTTTATTATTTGTAAGAGTAAATTTTGTATTAAAAGAGAATTTCAATATAAATATTCGTCTTATAAAATAATCAAGATAAATAAAAGCTTTAAATAAAAATTTGAATTTAAATAATAAGTCTAAAAATTTGTTCATAGGATATATTATTAAAAGTTATTTTTATATATAATATCCTATGAATTTTGATTTTTAAATTAAGTGTAACATTGTATGTAGGTGCCTAAAATTTAATTCAAAATCGGTTAAACAAATTTTATTTCCTTAATAAAAAACTTTAGAGAAATTCGCAATACCCGTAGATCATCGTCCGAGCGCCTTCTCGCCGTACAATGTCATGACGGTACTGGTGGCAGATGCTACCGTTTTCCCTTCGGTATTTTTGATTTCACAGATATAGTGGCTGATGTTTCTGCCTTTATGTAAAGGATGGGCTTCAGCAGTCAGGATTCCTCCAAAAACGGGACGGTAGAAATTGATTTTCAATTCAATACTGGTAAAAGATTCACCTTCCGCGATGAAAGTAGAATGTGCCGTGCCGATCGCCGCGTCTGCCAGCTCACTGATCAGTCCGCCATGGATGGTCCCCTGCTGGTTGCCATGCCGTTCTTTTTTTGTTTCGATTTCTACGGTGGCCGATCCCGGACTTATTTTGGTGATTTTCATTCCGAGTGTTTCAGAAATGGCGGTGGGATACTGCATATGGGTCTGCATCTCAGGAAGTAATGATTTGCTGATCATGCTCTGCAGATAAGTAAGAATAGGAAGTTTTATCATTGATTTAGATAAAAATTTAATCAGTTAATAATCAATTCATTAAGACAAAATCTAATACGGCGTGATTCCGGTTTTCAGTATTTCTTTATGTCTTTCACAGAAATGAGAAAGGCTCTGGATTTTCAGGTGAGCCCTGTCGAATCCGGAATCCGTGTAAAGAGATTCTTCGGGAACGGCTATGACTGTCATTCCGGCCGCAATGGCAGCGCTTACTCCTGATGATGAGTCTTCAAAAACAATGCAACGGGAGGGATCGACTGAAAGAACGGACGCTGTTTTGAGGTAGATTTCCGGACTTGGTTTTCCCTGATCAACAAAATCGGCGGAGAGCACAGCATCAAAATACCTCTTGATGTTTAATTTTTCCAACACCCTGGGAATGAGCGAATGCGGTGAATTGGTAGCCAGTCCGATCTTCAGACCTGATGCTTTTATATACTGAAGCGTTCCTTCGACTCCCGGCATGCTTTTTCCGTAAAGACCGATCAGCTCTCCTACCCTGTTTATCACTTCCTGTTCGACGGCTGCCTGGCTTTTACCATTCCACGGTTTTACCGCAAACCAGTATTCGGTGACTTCCCTGGTGGTCATGCGGCTTGTCAGGAATGTATGCTGATCATTTACCTCAATTCCCAGAGATCCGAAAACCTCTTTTTCTGCTGTTTTCCAGAAAGGCTCCGAATCGATCAGCAAACCATCCATGTCAAAGATTACGGCTTCTATCATGCTGTTTCTATTTTTTGTTATTTAAATGAACCAGGCAGATCGACGGTATTGCGATTTCGTAGAACTCACTGGTTTCCGGCTGTTTTACGAAACCTTTGGTTTCAAAGAAGCCGATGATCGGATTTCCTATGTATTCATTGATCCAGATCCCGTCTACATGCCTGCACACCGACATACATTTTTGAAATAAAGCCTCACGGATTTCCGGTTGCGTGTATTCATGCAGGACTGAAAAATCAGCGATACGTACGGCACGCTGATGATCGAGCACTTCGGGGACTTTTCCTCTGGAAGTCACTTTTGCATAGCCTACAGCCACTTCATCGGCGTATACCACGAGCCACTGGTTGGACATACTGTTCATTTCACTCACAAAATATTTCCTGTTGTAATACGTGTCAATATATTCCTGCAATCTTTCAGGATCCAGTATAGTAACGAATTTTTCTGTAATTAATTTTATAATCAGCTCCAAAAGCAGATCAGTGGACGCATCTGTCGCCAGTGCAAATTTTGTAACGATATTTGCCATTTAATAAAAATTTTAACAAAATTATCATCATCGGCGCGAAATATCCTGATACAATTGATGTAAATATGAGCAGTACAGATGGTATTCTGAGCTCTGCATGTGCTGTACTCTGACCTTAATTGTCACTGAAGAAAAATATTTTGCAAAATAAACCTGAAATAGTGGTCAAAATTCCAGAAATAAATCACAATAAACAAGAATTTTGGTGGGTCGTGCTATAAAATTCAGAACTGTACAGCCTGATTTAATATTCACTGTACCGTTACAGTAAATATTAAATTTTTACTTTTGTCCTTTCGGATTGAAACGGCAGAGATGAGAAGAAGGACATTTGGTTTTAATTATGGATTCAGATCTGGCACTTTTGATTTTTTTTCAGACTTTATATTGTCCGTAGCTTTCCGGCTTTTTAACATCAATTTATAAGTATGTCACCAGAAATCAGGCTAGCCACCGCTGAAGATTATTCCCGGATCATGGAAATCTGGGAATCTGCGGTCAGGGCAACCCACGACTTTCTCACGGAGGAAGATTTAATGTATTTTAAGCAGGTTATCCCAAAAGATTACCTGCCTAGTCTTGAAGTATTTGTTCTTATTGAAGAAGGAATAACCATCGGATTTTCAGCGGCTGCAGAAGGAAATCTTGAGATGCTTTTTATCCATAATGACTTCCGGGGAAAAGGATACGGTAAGAAGCTATTCCACTCTATCAGAGAAATCCGTAACGTTACCAGGGTTGATGTCAATGAACAAAACCCGCAAGCCATAGGTTTTTACGAAAACCTGGGCTTCAAAACATCGGGAAGATCTGAAAAAGACGGTTCCGGTAAAGATTATCCGATCATTCATATGACCCTCTGAACAGGATTGCTTTATTAAAAATTTAAATATAAAAACAAAAGAGCGTTTATGGAGTGATGGGGATCATTCGGTATGGACATAGATCTTCTGAGTAAATAATTAACTCACTGAATAACCAATAGGTTTAAACGAATAATTGTTGGACATTTCTGCCGAACAGGCGGTCATGCCGACGATCAGATCCATTGCGGCCTCAATGATGATAAAGTCGCCGGCCCCGCTTTTTGGCGGCAGGACACTTATTTTACCACTTTCCCCATCTACCGCCACATGCATAAACACATTAAAGCAGATCGGAATGGCATCCGGCTCAATTCCGTAGGGCTTCAGTGCTTCACACAGGTTTCCGAAACAGCCCCGGTGCGGGTGCTCATCACCATAAATAATTCGGAATGTGTCTGCACTGCATGGAGTAAGCAGAAAATCATGCCGGCCTACCGTATCTTCTGTGATATGAAACATTATATTGCTTCGGTTTGAGTAAAAAGGATTTCCTTTAGTGAGAAAAATCGTCTCTGCATAATCTATTGTTCTTCCGGATGATAAATATTCTTTGGTATCATTCAGATTAAAGCAGATAAAATCGGAAACCTGTTCTCCCTGGATATCCGTAATTTTAAGCTTTTCTCCTTTTCTAAGGATAAATGCGGTGCCGCTTCTTGGAGGTATTGTATTCATTTTTGGTTGTATTTGTAAGGACATTCCCAGTTTCTGTCATATCTGAGACCACTGTATTGATAAACTTCCGAATCGTCTCCGAAATCCTTCAGCATCGGATTAACAGATCCGCTGAGAGCGACGTCTCTTTTACGCACAATGTTTTTCATTTTATCATACCTGTTCAGGGATCTCAGTTTTTCAAATTGCGCATGAGGATTGAATATAATGGCCGGATAGCGGAACTTTCTGGCCTCTCTGCTGCTCCCGGGAAATAGACCTATGATAAAAAAAGCTTCTTCTTTCAGGCTGAAACTGAACTGAGGCGAGGAAGGATCAGAATCAACGCGCTGGTCGTAGGCATAATTTTCTGCATCGAGGTCTGACAGAGCCTGCAGTCTGTCCCACATGAGACGGTCAAAAGTTTCTTCATTAATGTCGTGGGTGCCTGGAAAAATTACGCAGACCGTATGAAAATCATGATCTGCATTCCGGTATTCATCAACAAACTGATAAATAAAATTGAGGATGTCATGATCGTCTTTCGGGCAAGCAAGATGACCGGCCACGAAAATGTGCATCTGATCGCGGGTAAGTGCCGCTTTTGCTGCTACACATGGAAAAAGCTTGTCATCGATAAATTCCGTGAAAGCATCTTTTACGTGTATCGCAAAGTCTGTATTTTGTGAATTATTTGGTGGTGTCATGTCCTTAACCACACAAAGCATGTGCCACCAAAATTTAGCAAATCCTCTTTAGCAGGCTGTTTAATACCACACACATACCACTTTTAAATTAAACATTAAAACAAATTCTTCCTGCACATCTTCGGGAATTAATATTGTCTGAGATCAAATTTCAGGTATACCGGAAATCCCCGCTCAGCACCTCATCCGGAGCATATATCGGATCAGGTAAAATAGAATCTCAAGGTCAGCTGTATCATGGATTTATTTTATTAAACGCTACAGAAAAAAAGAGAGGTATTTTCCTTGTTAAAAAATTCCCGAATTTCTAACGAGATTTCATGCAATTGCAGTCGCCAGATCTCCGATTTTTAATTTAAATAATAATTTTTACTGCAAATTTAAGGTTGGATTGCAGTTTGTATTCATTCTGGTTATTCAGTATTACAAAATCAAATCAGATTATGATGAACGAGAACAACAAGACCAGTGATCATCTGGCCAACGAACGAACATTTCTGGCCTGGCTGAGAACTTCGGTCGCTTTAATGGGTTTTGGATTGATTCTGGTGAAATTTTCCGTGTTCCTCAAACAGATTTCTCTGGTGAGTACGGACAGGCAGATCATTCATTCGCAGAACGAATATTCCGGTCTTACCGGTCTGGTGCTGGTGGCAGCGGGCGTTATCATTCTTATCTTTTCTTATCTGAATTACAAAAAAACCCGGAAAAAGATTTCTGAGAATCTCTTTATCGGAAATAATTCCCTGATTTTAATGGTAACCATCCTGATCTTGTCAATCAGTATTTTTCTTATCGCCTATTTATTTAATAATCTGCAATAGTGATTGGTACTTCAAAATCATTATGTTATTTCATCTCCGGAAATCATAGAATGCCATCATTCAAACAATATTGATTCACTTTTTATTTAATCATTAAATGGCCAACAATCGTAAATCAATTTACAGCGCCCTTGCCGCTAATCTGCTGATAGCCGTAACGAAGTTTACCGCAGGAGCCTTTACAAACAGTTCGTCCATGATCTCCGAAGGGATTCATTCTACGGTGGACACGACCAACCAGCTGCTGCTGTTGTATGGTATCAAAAGAAGTAAAAAGGCACCTGACGAACTGCATCCTTTCGGGTATGGCAAAGAACTTTATTTCTGGTCATTTGTGGTATCGATTCTGATCTTCGGACTGGGCGGCGCATTGTCTGTATATCAGGGAATTTTGCATATCATTGATCCTGAAGTGATGAAAGATCCTTTCTGGAATTATATTGTACTGGTGCTTTCTCTCATCTTCGAGGGTACCTCTCTGCTGATTTCTTTAAAGGAATTTAATAAAACGCGTGACGGCAAGGGATGGTGGGATTCTATTATCAAGAGTAAAGATCCGTCCAGCTTTCTGGTGGTTTTTGAAGACGGTGCGGCGGTGGCAGGCCTGCTGGTGGTCATGATCTTAATGACTGTCAGCTATTCTTACCAGATTCCCGAACTGGATGGCGTGGCATCGATCATTGTGGGGCTGATCCTCGTTTTTGTTTCTTTGATCCTGGCCAGGGAAAGCAGAAGCCTGCTGATGGGAGAAGGAATAGCACCGGAAACACGGGAAAAAATCATCCGATTGGCTGAGCAGGATGCGGCTGTGGTCAGAACCAAGAATATATTATCTACGTATCAGTCACCGGAAGAGATCGTCCTTATGCTGATTATCGATTTTAAAGACCATCTGGAGACCGACGACATTACCCTGGCGGTGCAGCGAATCAGAGAAAGCATCAAAAAAGAATTCCCGCTGGTTCGTTTTGTGCTTGTTCAGCCGGAATAGATAGTGTAATTCTTGAATAAATCTTCGGATTGAATTAAAAAGCAATGGTCACAGAAGGCAGATCATTCCGAAAAAACATAATTTTGTCAAAAGAAATTACCGGATTTTCCGTTTAATCCTTAAATTAGACCAATGCAAAGAAATCTTTATCTCATCATACTCACATTCTGCCTTACCAGCTGCTATACTTACCAGGTAAAAAAACAGCCTGAAGCTCCCGCCGATCCCAAACAGGAATCTAAAAACGGTACAACGATGTCCCGTAATATTAATGCCAGGATGAACACTGCAGAACCTGCTGCTGTGAATACCAGCACGGCACAGGCACCGGTACCGGTACCGGTAAATGTCCAGGAAAAACTCAAACCCGGAAAGAATTTTAAGATCAATGTAGACGGCAGGTCTTATAAGATCATTGTCGACAAATGGGAAAGCGATAGTCTGGTGGCCCACGCAGTTCACCAACCTAAAAAAACATTTAAATTCCACAAAAACCAGATCAACAGCGAAAAAATTGCTGAAAAACGTTTTTCGCAACCGATTGCCGATATTCTTACGGTTGTCGCCTACGCAGGGATTGCTGTGGCCATCTATTCTCTTGTGCATTAAGAGATTTAAAATGTTGAATTTTTTGAATTATGCCATCATCCAAGCGGCAAATCTTTCTTTATGATGTGATCATCTCCTGAAACTTTAAAAATGAAAAAACGGCCCCAATTTAACGCTTTAATTACATACAACAGAACCGAGGATGGCGGCCTTGTAACGCCCATTTCATCGGGCTTCAGAGCATCCTTTAAATTTCCTTTCGAAAATTCCGGATATATGGGAAGTCAGACTTTCCCGGAAAATGAGCCTGTTTTCCCGGGAGACGCGGTGACTGCCGAGGTAACCCTGATTACCGCCGATGCGATGCTCGGAAAACTCTATGAAGGAATGGATTTTGAGATTACCGATAACTCGGGAACGATCGGAAGTGGAGTTATCACCACGGTTTACCCCATCTGAGCACCGGATCCTAATGTAAAAGATCATCTTTCCCAAACATCCGGGGGCATGGTATTTGTTGCATGATTTTTCGTTTAAAAATTCCTTATGGTGGGATATTTAAATCATCAGCGAGCATGTTATTTTCATACGACTAACTTAATTTTTAATATGAAAAAAGGATTTTTAGGATTTTGGGGTCTTTTTATAGCCTATTTTATCTTTGTGCATCCGTGCATCATCTATTACAATACCTATCACACCAGTAATAATACCGAAAATGGAAAGCTTGCCCTCGCTTATCTGGGATTGAGCCTGGTGCTTTGGAGCATCGTTCTCGGAACCACGCTATGGCTGATCCTGAAGAACGGTATTTTAGCCAAAAGAAACCTTGCCTACATCGAACAGCACGGAAAAAAAATCCAGGCGTACATCACCAACTCGAAAGTGCTTTTGCAGAACAGCTCGGTGACAGCCCGGGAGATGAGTCTTGAAATCCGTAACTTTTCAGGAGAAACCGTCCTACATAAGATGACGGTCAATGATACCCGTCCTCAGGAAAACAGGTTTGAAACAGGAAAAACACTCTACCTGAGAGTAGATCCAACCTTTAAAAAAAATCCCTACCTGCTGCTGGAAGGTTCAAAATCCAAAGTCAATTATTTCCTGTTCGTAATATGGATGATCTTTGTAGCGGGAGTAGCCTTCTACTACCAATATGCCTATTCTACAGAGAGTGGCGGACTGGGATGGCGCTTCCTTCAGCTGTTTCACCCTCTGCTGGTCATTCCGGCCTGCTTCATTCTTTTTACCGGGATTATTTTCCTGATATTCAGGATATTTATCATGGGAAATAAGTCTGAACGTGACATTCTGGAGCTGAAATTCAGAGGGATCAGGACAACGGCAGAAATTACAGAAGTCCGACAGACAGGAACTTATGTCAATGAGCAGCCCCAGGTAGAATATACTTTGGAGTTTAATGATCGGAACGGAAAAAAAATTCATGTACGGAAAAAAGAAATTGTCTCCCTGATGGATATCGCCAGGGTTTCGACCTTGAAGCATCGTGAGATATTATATCTTCCGGAGCAGCCCGAAAAATTCACTTTTTATGATGACGTCAATAATTAAATCTATGAAAAAACATATTCTCATCTTCGTCCTTCCCATCGTCCTGACCGGCTGTAAAGACTTTAAGAAAAGCATTGACGATACGCTTACGTCCGCCGGATCCACCGTTGATTCTGCTAAAACACAAAATCCGGATTTCCAAAATACTGATCACAGTACTGAAAAGATCCCTTTCACCTCACAGCCTGAAAAACTTGGGCTTGCCGAACAGCAACTGCGCGATCTGCCCAGATTTAAAGGTCACTCAATATCTATTTATCAGGACATTCATTTTTACCCGGACGGAAGAATCATTACTAAATTCCAGACACCGGAAAATCCACAATTTGTAGATGAATATACATACAAGGACGGCCAATGGCAGGTACCGGAACCGGTAATTCTTTCCAAAAATGATGATGTCCAGGCTGATCTGATAAACCTGGACCAGCTTTCTTTTAAAAATGCTTATAATGTCTATCAGGTTCTTATCGAAAAAGACAAAGAAATAGGAAGCCATAATGAAAACCAGGTCATTTCTGCCCATAAAAGAAAAAACAAAATTTTTTGGCAGCCAGGTTCCATTAAGAGCGAACGATATCAGTACGATATTGAATACAATGAAGACGGTACCCTGAAATCTTTTGAACAGAGATAGATCTGCGGACAAAAAACAAATGTCGTATCCGACGTGTAAATTCAGGAACAGCCTCATTCGTTTCCATGTCTTCTCACAGTAAAAAGCACGATTTCAATATGAGATCGTGCTTTTTAAACCCTGATAATCAGTTAAATCTATAAATTACTTTATTTTGAGGGATTGTAATATTTTATGAAAAATTTCATTGTTTTCGTATACTCCGGTGAAGTTTCCGGCTCCGGGTCCGTAAGAAAAGACGGGGATCAGTGTTGCTGAATGGTCTTCTGTCGTAAAATCACCTTCAATGGTTCCCGTTGCCAGATCGCCATGCGGAATACTGAAGCCCCCTGTTTCGTGATCTGCAGTGATGACCACTAATGTTCCCGGATTGTGGTCGGCAAACTGGATGGCTTTGGTAATAGCCCTGTCGAAATCAATTCCTTCGGTTACAATCGTTCCGACATTGTTGGCATGACCGCCGCTGTCGATTTGAGCCCCTTCAATCATGATGAAGAAGGGTTTATTTTTACTTTTTAAAAATTCGAGACTGCTTTCTACGGTTTCTGCCAAAATATTTCCACGGCCTTTCAATACCTGCGGCACGCCATTATCGGAAAAGTAATAGGCCAGCCGATCGGCTTTGCTTCCTGCAATTTCTTTTGTGTTTTCTGCCACTTTAAAATTATTCAGACCGGAAACTTTGGCTTTTCCTCCTGCCGCAAAAAAACTCAATTTTGAAGTGATAAGGTCTGCTGCGATTTCCTTTTCCATGCCGCGGTCTTTCTGGTGAGCATAAAATGCAGACGGTGTCGCTCCCACAATTTCATCTGTTGTGATCACTCCAGTGTTAAAGCCCTTCTCAGAAAGGATTTCAGTGATATTCGGAATCGTTTTTCCCGAAGGATCTACACCAATAAAACGGTTGTTGGTTTTCTTCCCGGTTGCAAAAGCAGTTGCGCCGGCTGCAGAATCAGTGGTAAAATTATCAGCTGAGGTCGTTTTTATCAATCCGATATTTTTAAGCTGAGTCAGGGTCAACTGTCCTTTATTTGCTAAAACGGAAGACGAAATTTGGGAAAGTCCGTTTCCGTCACCGATCAGAAGAATCACGTTTTTTACCGGGATATTTTTATTTTCATATAAAAATTCAGGCTGATAAACATCACTGGTCAACGTATTTCTAAAAGTCCTTTCATCAAGTTTTTTCAGATAATCGGCACATTCTTTTGGATGATCCGTGTTGATGTAATCCACTCCTGCATGGGCAAAGAATTCCCACGAAGTTTTACCATCAGGAATGGCCCAAAACCGGAATGGCTTATGAAAGGATTTTGCTTTTTGAATGACTGCCTTTACTTTCGGAAGGTCTTCCACCGTCAGTCCGCCTTTTCCGTTCCAGCCAGAATATTCTTTAAAATTTAAGCTTACCAGTCCTACCCTTTTCCATTGTTCCGGGGTAAGAGTCTGTAATGACTGATAATCAAAGGTAATGAAATCCGGATACGCCGAAAAATTTTCTGGAGTCGGCTTATTGCCGGAAATGACAAAACTGATGTTTTTTGAAGTAATTATTTCAGGATATTTTGAGATCTCGGAAACGATCTTTTTTAGGGTAGATTCTCCTTCTGTCTTCAGATCAATTAAAACCTGAACCGGCTGATCTTTTATAATACCCAATTCTAAAGCTTTCCGGATAGGTTTGAGATAAAGACTATCGAAAGTTCTTTCTTTTTTAACATCTTTTTGCTCATGTGACACGTAAAGCTGATTATCAACAAGATAAACATCGGCTTCAATAGATGTTGCGCCCGCTCCCAAAGCATACCAGAAAGGAACTTTCTGTTCGTAATCGTTGTGCGAATGGGCAGCGTAATGTTGTGCAAAAGCAAAGCTCCCTATCGTTAATGCAACAGCAATATTTATTTTTTTAAAGTGTAAAAGCATAGTTTCTATTTTATGTTAACTCCGGATTTTTTTAAAGCCTCAACCAATTTATGGTAGATCGTATTATTCGGATATACCCCTGAAAACAGTTCTTCTCCTTTTCCCATAGCAAAAACAGGAACCAAAGCTGCTGTATGCTGCCCGTCGATAAAATTCACCTGAAGTTTATCTTTTACTTCCTGCGGTTTTCCTGAAGCATCTTTTTCCATAAATTTTCCTATGCTTGCTCCCCCAGTCTCGTGATCGGCAGTAACAACCAGTAAGGTATTAGGATTCTTCTTAATAAAATCCATAACAACACCAATTGTTTTGTCGAAATCAAGGACTTCTTTTACCATCATTTCAGCATTGTTTGCATGACCTCCCCAATCGATGAACGAACCTTCCACCATCAGGAAAAAAGGCTCATTTTTCTGCGATAAAAAATCCAGTGCGAGTAGTGTGGCTTCCGGAAGAAAATCTTTTCTTCCCTGTACTTTATTAGGTAGTTCGTCCTGTGCCATTAAATACAGATTTCTCTTTCCTGCTGCAGGTTTTGAGAGAGAGGTCGTATCAATTCTGTAATTTTTTTTCGTCAGATCTTTCAGTAAATCTTTGTGGTCTTTCCTTTTATTAAAGAACTTTAAACCGCCTCCTGCTGCAAAATCAACGTCGGATTTTATAAAGTCCAAGGCGATATCCTCATGAAGATCACGGTCTTTTACATGCGCATAATAAGCCGCCGGCGTAGCATGAGTAATGCTTGTAAGACAAACCAATCCCGTTTTATATCCTTTATTCTGAAGCTGTTCCAAAATCGTAGGAATTGCCAGGGAATCTTTATTCACCCCGATTGCCCTTTTGTACGTTTTTTGTCCCGTTGACAGAGCCGTAGCTCCCGCCGCAGAATCCGTCACACGGTCGCTGGTGCTGGAATTTTCTGAAAGTCCGACATATTTAAAATTCTGGAAATTTGGTTTCCCATCTCCAAAATAGAAAGCAGAGGTCACCTGTGAGACGCCCATTCCGTCACCGATCATAAAAATTATATTAACCGGTTTTTGATGTTGCCCAAACAACATGGATCCAAAAAGAAACATAGCGAAAAACATAAAAACCTTTGCGTTAATACTTTTACAAGAATAAATCATAATGATTA
>JBMDXW010000349.1:0-7781 GCA_048594965.1 Chryseobacterium sp. | reverse complement strand
CTTCTGATTTGGCTTCTGGTTTTTGTTCAGCAGGTTTTTCTGCAGATGAAGCAGCAGCTTTCGGAGCACCGACTGCTGAAACGTCTGTACCTTCAGGCCCGATGATCGCTAAGACTGAATCAACAGGTGCAGCACCGCCTTCTTCAACGCCTTGCTTCAATAATACTCCATTGAATTCCGATTCGAAATCCTGTACGGCTTTATCGGTTTCGATCTCGGCAAGAAGATCTCCTTCTTTTACCGTATCGCCCACATTTTTGTGCCATTTCGCCACTTTACCTTCTGTCATGGTGTCGGACAGTCTAGGCATGGTAACCACTTCCACTCCCGCAGGAACTTCACTGTCGGTTTGTTCTATACTGGTCGAGTTATTTTCTGTTTTGTGGTCCTCATCCACTTTTTTCTCTTCAGAATCGTTGGACTTCGGAGCTTCACCACCGGTTAGTCCTGAGATATCCTCTCCTTCTTTTCCGATAATGGCCAAAACAGAATCAACAGCGGCTGCACCGCCCTCTTCAACTCCAACATATAAAAGCGTTCCTTCTATTTCAGACTCAAAATCCTGAACCGCTTTGTCGGTTTCGATTTCGGCTAAAATATCTCCTTCTTTTACTTTATCTCCTACTTTTTTATGCCATTTTGCCACCTTACCTTCCGTCATCGTATCGGAAAGACGTGGCATTGTAATTACTTCTGCCATAATTTATTTTAATTTGAAAATTTGGTAATTTGTTTATTTGAAAATTAAAAAAGATATGGATAATAAATCATTTTCAAATTTTCAAACTTTCAAATTGACTTATTATCTTTTAGTTTTCTAATTTGTCTAGGAACGGATAATCTTCCTGAGCGTACACATACTCGTAGATTTTTTCTGCATCAGGATATGGAGAGTTTTCCATAAACTCGATACACTCCTCAACAAAATCCCTGGATTTGTTGTCCATTGCATCCAATTCTTCTTCAGTAGCCCAGTTGTTAGCCAGAATTCTTTGCTTGATTAATTCAATAGGGTCATCGTTTTTGTGTACCGCAACTTCTTCCTTGGATCTGTAAGGTTCCGCATCAGACATTGAGTGGCCTCTGTAACGGTAGGTTCTGGCTTCAATGAAAGTTGGCCCGTCTCCTCTTCTTGCTCTTTCAATAGCTTCGTAAGCTGCTTCGGCTACTTTTTCAGGATCCATTGCATCTACGGCCAGACAAGGCATTTCGTATCCGAGACCTAATTTGTAGATATCTTCGTGGTTGGCTGTTCTTTTCACCGAAGTACCCATCGCATACTGGTTGTTTTCGACAACGAAAACTACCGGAAGCTTCCAGTTCATCGCCATGTTAAACGTTTCATGTAATGAACCTTGTCTGGCTGCTCCGTCCCCGAAGAAACAGATATTCACCGCCTTTCTGTCAAAATACTGGTCTGCAAAAGCGATTCCGGCCCCCAAAGGGATCTGTCCTCCCACGATACCGTGCCCTCCGTAAAATCTGTGCTCTTTGCTGAAAATGTGCATAGATCCGCCCATACCTCCTGACGTCCCCGTAGCTTTGCCACAAAGTTCGGCCATGATTCTTTTCGGATCTACTCCCATCGCCATAGGATGGATGTGGCATCTGTAAGCAGTGATCATACTATCTTTAGTTAAATCCATTGCATGGGTAAACCCTGCAGGAATAGCTTCCTGACCGTTGTACAAATGTAAAAAACCTCTGATTTTTTGTTTTAGATAAAGAGAACGGCATTTGTCTTCAAACCTTCTCCACATTGTCATATCTTCATACCACTTCAGGTATACCTCTTTAGAAAATTCTTTCATGTGTTGAGCTCTTGCTTATTTATTATGAAATAGTTGAGCAAAATTATAAAAAAAACTTTGTTTTTATTGTATACCTACCTATTGTTTTTTGGTTATAATATTATATTTACACCTTCAAACTTAATTATGGAAGAAAAACAGCCTTCATTTATTCTCAAAATTTCAAGAATTATATCCGATTTTTTTAATCCCCTGATTTCTCTTGTGATTTTTTTCATCTATATGAGTATAAAAAATTACTCGCTGCATACTTCCCTGCTGTATTTTGTTCCCATATTAATAATGATCATTTTTCCGATTGTCATCTGGATCAGCTGGAATGTAAAAACCGGAAGATACACCAATATGGATGTTTCCAACAGGAGGCAGAGGAAAAGTTTATATTTCTTCATCGCTGCGTGTGTTATCTATTATCTTCTTTTTAATTATTTCAGAAACGGTTATGTCGATTTCGTTATGCTTTTTATTCTGGTTCTGCTTTTTGCGATGCAGATCAGCAATTATTTCATTAAAAGCTCCATGCATACGGCCTTTAATATATTCGTTGCCGCTTTGTTTTTTGCGATGGATCAGTGGATGGGAATGCTCTGGATGGCCATTGCTGCTCTTGTAGGCATTACCCGGATTATCCTGAAAAGGCATACGCCAAAAGAAGTACTGATGGGCGCCGGGATTGCTTTTATGGTATCTTTTATTTATCTTTATTGCAATATTCAGTTTCAACACTAAGAAATTTATATGAAAATAAATCACCTTACCTCTGCGGAAGAAAATCTCATGAAACTACTGTGGAAACTCGGATCATTTTATCTGAAAGATATTATGGAGCAGCATCCTGATCCGAAACCTCATCAGAATACAGTTTCCACTTATCTTAAAATACTGGCTGAGAAGGGATATTTATCTACGGAAAAAGAAGGTAGGATATTCCGGTATCATATTGCTGTTCCTTTTGAGGAGTACCGGAAATTTTTGTTAGCCGGACTTACCGATCATTTTTTCAACGGCTCCGGAAAAGAAGTTTTAAAATTCATGATCGATGAGAACCTTATTTCAGCGGAAAATCTTGAGAATTTCAATATAGAGATAGCGCCTGTAGAAAAGAAAGCGCCGGACTTTGAATATGTCAACGAAATTCTTAATCCTAAAAAAGACAAAAAGAAGAACAAGGACAAAAAGAAGAAAAAAAAGAAAAACTAGATATCGGGTTGTCTTAAATTATAAAAAAAAGCGGCTTCAAAACTGAAGCCGCCGTATTTTTTACCAACGTTTTCCACCGCCGTTTCCGCCACGATCTCCGCCGCCGTAACCGCCGCTTCTGTTGTTACCTCCGTAACCACCGCCGCTTCTGTTACCACCTCCGAAACCACCGCCTCTGTTTCCACCAGCGTTGTTACCGAAAGTTCTTCTTGGCTTTTCCTCTCTTGGTTTAGCCTCAGAAACATTAAGTGTTTTTCCGTTGAATTCTTTCTGATTAAGAGCATCAACAGCCTGCTGACCTTCAGCGTCTTCCATTTCGATGAAACCGAAACCTCTGGAACGGCCAGTTTCTTTGTCTGTAATGATTTTTACTGAAGAAACTTCTCCAAATTCTGAAAATAGATCTTGCAACTCATAGTCTTTCGTTGCGTAATTGATGTTTGAAACAAAAATGTTCATCTGAATAAAAAAATTAAAAATGTTAAAAATGATTTGGTTTATAAAAGAAAAACAACATAAAGAATGAACAAATATTGATTCCAGATATAAGACAGGTGCAAGATACGATTTATAATTTCATATCAAAACGTTTTTCTAATTTTTTTTATTAAAATTTTCAATCAAAAGATAAGTTTGTTAAAAAGTATTAATTCATCAACAAATATTTATGAATATTTATTAAAATAACAATTATTATCAATTTTGTTATGAAAGAAAAGAATTTTTTACATCGTCCATAATTCACTTTTCCTGATGATTGACCCGGTAAATAATCCTGTTTCTGATTATGAATTCAAATAACTTGAGGATGCAATTTTTAAATCTTAAATTTGCACCGGAAATAGTACAAATATGAATTATCATACAAGAAAATGGGTTAAACCCGAAGATCTTAATCCCAACCAGTCATTATTCGGAGGAAGGCTTTTGCAGTGGATTGATGAAGAGGCTGCCTTATATGCCGTTATTCAGCTTGAGAACAAAAAAGTGGTCACAAAGTTTATTTCAGAGATCAATTTCGTAAGTTCGGCAAAGCAGGGTGACATTATTGAAATCGGTATTGAAGTTTCTTCTTTCGGATCAACTTCTCTTACTCTCAGATGTGATGTAAGAAACAAAATGACCCACCAGACCATTATTACCGTTGACAAAATTGTTATGGTAAATCTTGATGAACAGGGAAATCCTGCGCCGCACGGAAAGACCAAAGTTGAGTTTGTAAAAGACCGGTTAAACAGCCTGAACCAGCAATGAAAATTTTCATCAAAAATATGGTTTGCGGAAGATGCATTGCAGCCGTTTCCAGTATTTTTAACGAAACACAAATTACAGTCAGGAATATCAGTCTGGGTGAAGCAGAAACGGAAGATGAAGTAAGTGAAGAAAAGCTTCAGGTGCTTGAAAGACTCCTTGAAGAGACGGGATTTGAGAGAATTAAGGACTCTTCACACCAGCTTATTGAAAAGATCAAAAACCTCATCATATTAAAAATCAGCGAACTGGATATTGAAGAAGACTTTCTACTTTCCGATTTTTTAAGCAAAAGTTTGCATAAGGATTACAGCATTCTTTCCAAAACATTTTCCCAAAATGAAAATATTACTTTGGAACATTTTTTTATTCTTCAAAAGATTGAAAAAGTAAAAGAGATTCTTCTTTATAATGAATTTACTTTAACAGAAATTGCAGGAAAATTAGGCTACAAGAGCGTGCAGCATCTATCTTCCCAGTTCCGTAATGTGACGGGATTCACCCCTACCGAATTTAAAAAACTGAAAATTCATAACAGGAAACCCCTGGATCAGGTTTGAGAGTTTGAGTGCCTAAGACCTTTAGTATTTCTAATTCTAGAGATTTATAACCGAGAAAATATTTTTTAAATCAAAAATGAAGCGTACCGGCCTTAATCTTTTAAATCAAAGGATCATTGTTAAGAGATCAGAATCCGTACCTTATTACTTTCCGACACTCTTACACTCAAACCCAATAACTCTATTAATCTTCAACCCTAAAACTCTCCAGCCCTACCATCCAGGCAGAATTCTATAAACATTATCCTTAAAAGTATAACAACCTTCGGAATACATTTTGGAGATTTGTAGTATAAATAGAAGGATCATGGAACATCAATATAAAATTCTCGGAATGACCTGTTCCGCCTGTCAGAAAAAAATCTCTGATCAGCTCAACAACCTGGAAGGCATTAAGGCCGAAATTAATTTAGAAAAAAATACGGCAACTATTATTTCCGATAAAGAAATACATTTGGAAGATTTAAATAAATCACTCCGGGGAATCGGAAATTACACACTCGAAGATCCGGCAAATCCGGATACCGCTTTCATCAAGCCACAGGACCGGGTTTCACCATCTTCCGTCTATTATTGCCCGATGGAATGCGAAGGCGATAAAGTATACTTCCAGCAGGGTAAAAGATGCCCTGTCTGCAATATGTACCTGGTGCCAATCGAAGAAAAGTACGCAAAAGATCCTGATTACAAGCCGGCCTATTCTTCCGCTCATCTACCTGAAAGTTTTAGAGATAATATCGGAAAATACTACTGTCCGATGTTCTGTGAAGGCGATACCATCTATCCTGATAAAGGAGATTGCCCGGTTTGCCATATGCACCTGGAAGAAATTACGGAAGATCTCGTAAGGAAGTCCGGAAATCATTCTCACCACTCATCTTATCATCACCATGAAGCGCCGGGAGTAACGGAAGATATGGCGGGAAAATATTATTGTCCGATGTTCTGTGAGGGAGATAAGGTATATGATTCTAACGTCGGCTGCCCTGTCTGCGGGATGGATCTCGTGAAATATCCTGAAAAAAAGACGGCTAGGTACACTTGCCCGATGCATCCTGAAATTATCCGGGATGAGCCGGGAGACTGCCCGATCTGCGGGATGGACCTTGTAAAAACCCCAGAAAAACAGGATCAGGAAGAAGACGAAACGTATAAAATCCTCAAAAGAAAATTCGCTGTTTCCCTGATTTTCACGGTTCCTGTTTTTATTCTTTCAATGGGCGGAATGCTGATCGATTTTCCGTTTTCACATCGGATCCAGGGCTTTATTGAAATGGCACTGACACTTCCCGTATTGTTTTATTCAGGCTGGTTTCTAATGAAAAGGGGTTGGGTTTCGTTCAAAACATGGAATCTCAATATGTTCAGCCTTATTGCCCTCGGGGTTGGTGCTGCATTTATTTTCAGTACGGTTGCGCTTATTTTCCCGAATATCATCCCTCACGAAATCCGTGGTGGCAATCATGAAAGTCCTCTCTATTTTGAAGCAGTAGGTGTCATTTTAACGTTGGTTATCTTAGGACAACTGATGGAGGCGGCAGCACACAAGAAAACAGGAAATGCCATCAGGGAACTCATTAATCTTTCTCCCGATGAAGCAAACCTAATGGTAAACGGCGAAGAGAAAAAAGTACTCCTCTCTAAAGTAAAAATCGGTGATCTGCTAAAAGTAAAGCCGGGAGAGAAAATACCGGTCGACGGAGAAATAACGGAAGGAAGTTCCTATGTGGATGAAAGCATGATCACCGGCGAGCCGGTACCGGTTGAAAAAAATATAAACGATAAAGTTTCATCAGGAACCATTAACGGGAATCAGGTTTTTATCATGAAAGCTGAAAAGGTAGGTGACGAAACGCTTTTATCTCAAATTATAAAAATGGTGAATGAAGCGAGCAGAAGCAAAGCCCCTATACAGAAACTGACGGATAAGGTTTCAAAAATATTTGTTCCTTCCGTTATTTTGGTGGCTGTTCTCACCTTTATACTCTGGCAGTTTTTCGGTCCGGAGGGAAAGAAAAGTCTTTTTGCTTTCGTTAATGCTGTTGCCGTTTTAATTGTTGCGTGTCCCTGTGCATTAGGTCTTGCCACGCCCATGTCTTTAATGGTAGGAATCGGTAAAGGTGCCAAAAACGGTATCTTGATTAAAAATGCCGAGGCTTTGGAACAGATGAATAAAGTCAATGTTTTAATTACTGATAAAACGGGAACTTTAACTGAAGGAAAGCCGTCTGTCGAACATATAGAAACCGCCGCAAGTGATGAAAATTTAATTTTAAAAATAGCCTATGCTTTGAATCAGAATTCCGAACACCCTTTATCGAATGCGGTCATCAGGAAAGCAAAAGAAAAAAATATTAAACCTGAAAAAGTAGAAAATTTCGAGAACATATCCGGAAAAGGCGTCATAGGAAACATCAAAGGAAAAAGAGTCTCTATCGGAAACGAAAGCCTTCTGAGCACTTACAAAATTCCGGTTCCTGATGATCTGAGCAAAAAAGCGGCCGGAATACAGTCAAAAGCTCATACGGTATCTTATGTAGCCGAAGGTGAGAAGGTGTTGGGCTTCATCAGCTTTACCGATAAAATTAAAGAAAATGCTAAAAAAGCCGTTCAGCAATTAACAAATGAGGGTGTTCAGGTAATCATGATGACGGGAGACAATGAGCACACGGCCAAAGCAGTTGCAGACGAGCTTGGAATTACAAGTTTTAAAGCAAACTGCAAACCGGAAGACAAATTACAGGAAGTCAAAAGATTACAGCAACAGGGAAAAATCGTAGCCATGACGGGCGATGGCATCAACGACTCTCCTGCTCTGGCACAGGCCAACATCGGAATTGCCATGGGAACGGGAACCGATGTCGCCATTGAAAGCGCCGAAATCACGTTATTGAAAGGTGATATCTCGGGCGTAGCAAAATCCAGATTGCTAAGTGAAAAACTGCTTAAGAATATTAAG
>JBMDXW010000348.1:0-14420 GCA_048594965.1 Chryseobacterium sp. | reverse complement strand
TTTTGGAAATCAAAAATCAAAAAGCACGTCCTGTTAAATACGAGTCAAATAATCCTTCACACAATTCTACCTGGATGTCAAGAAATATGATTATTTCAGGTGCGGTGGTGTTGGCTTTTATTTTTCTTCACATGTATGATTTCTGGTTTCATGAAATGAATTACAAGTATGTAGATGGTTTGCCGATCGAAGAATCACGTTTCTGGGGAGATCTTCATGCCAAATTTGCAGACGCATGGAGGGTAGTCCTATACATTATCTCTTTTATTTTACTGGGGCTGCACTTGGGACATGGTTTCCAGTCTTCTTTTCAGTCTATCGGAGCAAGACATCCTAAATATACTCCTGTGATCATGGCTTTGGGTAAATGGTACTCCATCCTGATTCCTGCAGGATTTATTTTTATTGCAATTTATCACTTTGTAACTCAATAATATCAATATACTAATATGAGTAAATTAGATTCAAAAATTCCGGCGGGTCCTTTAAAGGATAAGTGGAAAAATCATAAAGACCATATGAACCTTGTTGCCCCAAACAACAGAGACAAGATTGATATTATTGTTGTGGGAACAGGTTTGGCCGGCGGTTCTGCTGCGGCTACTTTAGCAGAGCAGGGCTATAATGTGAAAGCATTCTGCTACCAGGATTCTCCGAGAAGAGCGCACTCTATTGCGGCTCAGGGAGGTATCAACGCGGCTAAAAATTATCAGGGAGACGGTGACTCCACGTATAGATTATTCTACGATACCATCAAAGGTGGTGACTATAGAGCAAGGGAAGCAAACGTGTACAGATTAGCTGAAGTTTCTGCAAATATTATCGACCAGTGTGTTGCTCAGGGGGTTCCTTTCGGACGTGAATACGGAGGTCAGCTTGATAACCGTTCATTTGGTGGGGTTCAGGTAAAAAGAACATTCTACGCAAAAGGACAGACCGGTCAGCAATTATTATTAGGTGCCTATTCTGCAATGAGCCGTCAGATCGGTAAAGGGAGAATCAAAATGTACAACCGTCACGAAATGATGGATCTTGTAATCGTTGACGGAAAAGCAAGAGGGATTATCGCAAGAAACCTTGTAACGGGTGAGATTGAAAGACATTCTGCTCACGCTGTTGTTATTGCTTCAGGAGGTTACGGAAACGTATATTTCCTTTCGACAAATGCAATGGGTTCAAACGTTTCTGCAGCCTGGAAAATTCATAAAAAAGGAGCTTATTTTGCGAATCCTTGCTATGTGCAGATTCACCCGACCTGTATTCCGGTTCACGGAACACAGCAGTCTAAGCTTACTTTGATGTCTGAATCTTTGAGAAACTCAGGAAGAATCTGGGTTCCTAAGAACATCGCGGACGCAGAAGCCATTCGAGCAGGAAAACTCAGACCTGAAAATATTAAAGAAGAAGACAGAGATTATTATCTTGAAAGAAGATATCCTGCATTTGGTAACCTGGTGCCTAGAGACGTTGCTTCAAGAGCTGCCAAGGAAAGATGCGACGCAGGATACGGAATCGAAAATAATGATACGCAGGAAGGTGTTTACCTTGATTTCTCTACAGAGATCATGAAAAAAGGTAGAGAAGCTGCTATTGAGAAGCATATTCACAACCCGACAGATCAGCAAATCTATGATCTTGGTAAAAAATGGGTTGAAGAGAAGTATGGTAACTTATTCGTGATGTACGAAAAAATTACCGCTGATGATCCTTATAAAACCCCAATGAAAATTTATCCTGCGGTTCACTACACCATGGGTGGTGTTTGGGTTGATTATAACCTACAGTCTACGATTCCTGGATGTTTCGTAATCGGGGAAGCTAATTTCTCTGATCACGGAGCCAACCGATTGGGAGCTTCTGCTTTAATGCAGGGACTGGCAGACGGATATTTCGTACTTCCTTACACAATTGCAGATTATTTGTCTGCGGATATCAGAACGGGAGCTATTCCTACCGCGACACCGGCATTCGATGAAGCTGAAACAGGAATTAAAGAAAAGATCGATTTCTTCCTTAATAATAAAGGAACCCATTCCGTAGATCATTTCCACAAAAAATTAGGAAACATTATGTGGAATAAAGTAGGGATGGGAAGAACCCCTGAAGGATTAAGAGAAGCCATCAGAGAGATCGAAGAGGTAAGAAATGACTTCTGGAAAAACGTGAAAGTTCCGGGAGATAATGACGGAATGAATACCGAGCTTGAAAAAGCATTCAGAGTAGCCGACTTCTTAGAGCTTGGACAATTGATGGCCATTGACGCACTTCATAGAAACGAATCTTGTGGAGGACATTTCCGTGAGGATCATGCTACGAAAGACGGAGAAGCGGAAAGAGATGATGTAAATTACAAATATGTTGGTGCATGGGAATATCAGGGCGGCGATATCAATGCTGAAGTATTGCATAAAGAAGAGCTGATCTACGATAATATTGAAGTGAAAACAAGAAGTTACAAATAAAGCATATGGAGAGTTTAAAAAAGGTACTTTTGTTTTTTGTAATCTTCTCAGGATTTTCCGTCGCTTTTGCACAAAAAGTAACTACTCAGGCAATTGATAAGCCTTCCGAAGGTAAATCTTTGGTTTATGTCCTTAAAACGGGAGCGGGACTGTTGCTTAATTTCAGGATTTATGATAACGATAAATTCCTGGGCGCAATACCTAGCGGAAAATATTTGGTTTATGAATGTGAACCGGGTGAGCATGTTTTTTGGGCAGCATCTGAAAACCGGGATTATATTGAGGCCAATCTGGAACCTAATTCGGTCTATGTCATCAACGCAGAAGGGCAGATGGGCGCATTTATAGCGAGTGTAAACCTCAGACCTTTGAAACCGACAGAATTCAGAGATAAAAAGCTTTTCTACCAGATCGTAAAAGGGAATACCAAAATACCTTATCAGCCGTCAGAAGATAACAAGGCTGAGAATGTTGCGAAAGCAATGGAAAAATATCAGGAGCTGAAAAGCAGAAATTCTAATAAAATTGCAGTTTTAAGTTCAGACATGAAATTTGAAAATGCAGACAAACCCACAAAATAATCTCCAACCTATAAATATACAATTATGAGTGCTAAAAAAGGATTACATCTTACGCTGAAAATTTGGAGACAAAAAAATAATAAATCTAAAGGTCAGTTTGAGACTTATAAAATATCGGATGTTTCTACAGATTCCTCATTCCTGGAGATGCTGGACATCCTAAACGAAAATCTTATCAACGAAGGGAAAGAGCCGATTGCTTTTGACCACGACTGTCGTGAGGGGATTTGCGGAATGTGTTCCCTCTATATCAACGGTAGAGCGCACGGTCCGGATACAGGAATTACAACCTGCCAGCTGCACATGAGAATGTTCAAAGACGGTGAAACCATCGTTATTGAGCCTTGGAGAAGTGCGGCTTTCCCTGTGATCAAAGACTTAATGGTAGACCGAAGCGCATTCGACAGGGTAATGGCTGCCGGAGGTTTCATTTCAGTGAACACTTCAGGAAATACGCTGGATGCCAACGCTATTCCGGTTCCTAAAGAGGATGCGGACAAGGCAATGGATGCTGCAGCATGTATCGGTTGTGGAGCTTGTGTAGCTACTTGTAAAAACGGATCTGCGATGCTATTCGTTGGTGCAAAAGTTTCTCAATACGCACTTTTGCCACAGGGTAGAATCGAAGCAAAAAGAAGAGTTCTGAACATGGTGAAAGCGATGGATGAAGAAGGATTCGGAAACTGCTCCAACACAGGTGCCTGCGAAGTGGAATGTCCGAAAGGGATTTCTCTTGAGAACATCGCCAGAATGAATAGAGAATATATGTCGGCATTTGTTGACAGAGGGTAGAAATTACCTGTTACATCATAAAAAATCGTCTCCTTTACGGATGGCGATTTTTTTAGTTAAATCTTTCATAAAAGTAGCATTTGCTTGCTTTTAATTTATCGAAAAACTTATTTTTGCGTAATTATAAAATTTAAAATGAGAAAATATCTTTTATTGTTTATCATCGCTGTTTTTGCGATGTCCTGCTCTAAAAAAGTAGAAGTAAAAGGAAAAATTAGCGGCGGTTCTCCACTGGAGAGAATCGAATTTATTGAGGCATCGGGAGTAGCGACCTTGCCATTGATTAATATCGGGATTAATAAAGACGGAACCTTTGCCGGAAGCTTCGATGCTCCTAAGAGCGGAATGTATGTGATGTCATACGGAGGAAAGCAGAACCTTATTTATCTGAAGGGAGGCCAAAAGCTTGAAATTTCAGGAAACGGAATGACTTTCCCTTCTGAATTTACCATTACGGGTGATGCAAAAAACAACAATGACTTCCTTAACGCTACACAAAAATATCTTGCGACCTACGCTCAGAAGGTAAATATGGGTGAGCTTATTGCAAAAGATGAAAAGACTTTCTTAAAAGGAATGGAAAAAGTTGAGGCCGATATCAATAAAAATATCGAAGAAAATGTAAAGAAATTCAATCCTGATAATGAGCTTGTACAGTGGAAAAAGAACGATTTATCCAGTACTTTGCTTACTATTCTTAATCAATATGAGATGAGTCATAATCAGATGGGGAATAATCCGTCTTTCAAAGTGACCAAAGCTTTCACGGATTACGAGAATAAACTGCAGGAGAATAAAGACGTGATGGTAAAGGAAAATCCTTACTACAGACAATATCTTTTAGGTAAAATGAGTCCTGATTTCCAGAAATATGCACAGGCAAACAGTGCAGGAAAAACTGATATTACCACTTCAGAATTATTTACTGAATATTTAAAGAAAAATCAGAAAGACCTTTCACAGACTGCGAAGGATTATTTACTGGCATTTGTAATGGCTCAGTCTGATATTCACCCGGGAAGTCCTGAAAAGACGATTGAAAAAATCAAAAAAATTATCGATACCGATATTAAAGATGCCACCATTAAGGAAGATCTGAAGAAGATCCAGTTTGCGATCAACGGTTTCAAAATCGGTGAGCAGGCTCCTGAAGCATCTTTGATTAAAGCTGACGGAAAATCATACAGCCTTTCCACAAACAAAGGGAAACCATACATGATGATGTTCTATGCATCGTGGAATCCTTATATTGGTGAGGCAACCATTCCTGTTTTAAAAGAAGTGGTGAATTTCTACAAATCGAAAATGAACTTTGTTTATGTCAATGTTGACGATACGAAAGATCAGTTTGTAAAAACAAGCAGCTCTTTAATGAAAGGAGTTACAGGAACGAATGTATATGGTGAAGGAGGATTGAATTCTGACATCGCCAAAAAATATGGAATTTACGGTTTCAAGTTACCGTGCTTCGTTATTGTAGATAAAGACGGTAAAATTGCCAGCAAGCCATTCTTCAATCTTGGAGATCCCGAATTGGTAACTGTTTTGGATAAGCAGACCGGGCTTTCTGCTCCAAAAGTAAATCCAAACGTTCAATTGCAGCCGGGATCGGGAATGGATCCAGCGGCAGCCGGACAACAAATGTCACAGGAACCGGCAAACCAACAGCCGGCTCAGACGAAGTAATTTAAATTGAGTATATATAAAAACCTTGTCTTCGGATAAGGTTTTTTTTATTGTATTTTTGCACATTGGAATGTACGATTCCTGCTCCTTTGTCAAAGTCTGAATCTTTAGCAAAGCTTTAAAAATTAAACAGAAAAAATTCTTAATGGGAAAGAGAAATAAGAAAAATATCATTCTTGAAAATATTACCCTCTTAAATGCAGGTGCAAAAGGAGTTGCCATCGGTAGAACGGAAGAAGGGAAAACAGTGCTGGTGACTGGAGCGATTCCGGGTGATGTGGTGAATGTGAAGGTGAAAAAAGCCAAGTCCAAATATTATGAAGGCGAAGCAATGGATCTTCTTGAAAAATCACCTTACAGAGTAGATCCGAAATGTATTCATTTTGGGGTATGCGGAGGCTGCAAATGGCAGAATATGAGCTATGAAAAACAACTGGATTTCAAACAGGAAGAGGTATATAACAATATTAAAAGAATCGGAGGAATTGATCATTTTGAGACCGTTCCCATCCTGGGGTCTGAAGAGCAGTATTTTTACCGGAACAAAATGGAGTTTTCGTTTTCAAATGCGCGTTGGCTGACTCAGTACGAAATAAGTTCGGAGGAAAACTTTGGTAACCGGGATGCTCTTGGGTTTCATATTCCGGGAATGTGGAGCAAAATTCTCGATCTTAAGGAATGTTTCCTTCAGGAGGAACCTTCGAATACCATCAGGCTTGCCGTAAAAGACTATGCAGTAAAAAACGGACTGGATTTTTTTGATGTTAAAAGTCATGAAGGTTTTTTGAGAACCTTAATGATGAGGCAAAACTCGGCAGGAGAGTGGATGGTTCTTTTCCAGCTTTTCCGGGAAGAGAAAGAAAACAGAGAAAAACTCTTCGGGTTTTTGCTCGAAACTTTTCCTCAGATTAAAACTCTGGTTTACGCGATCAATCCCAAGCCCAACGACTCAATTTACGATCTGGATATCAATGTCTACTCAGGGGAAGGATTTCTGATGGAAGAAATGGATGGACTGAAATTCAAGATCGGCCCGAAGTCATTCTTTCAGACCAACTATAAACAGGCCCTTGAACTGTACCGGAAAACCCTCGAGTTTGCCGACTTAAAAGGAGATGAAGTGGTATACGATCTTTACACCGGAACAGGTACCATTGCTCAGTATGTAGCCAGAAAAGCAAAGCAGGTAATAGGTATAGAATCGGTTCAGGAAGCCATTGATGCAGCTATTGAACATGCAGAATTGAATGGCCTTACCAATACGACTTTTTATTGCGGTGATATGAAGGATATTTTTAATGACGAATTCCTGGCCAATCATCCGAAAGCAGATGTCTTGATCACCGATCCGCCAAGAGACGGAATGCACCAGAAAGTGGTTGAGCAGATCCTGAAACTCTCACCTGAAAAAGTAGTGTATGTAAGCTGTAATTCCGCAACGCAGGCCCGTGATCTTGCCCTGATGAAAGAACATTACGATGTGGTTAAAATTTTGCCTGTCGACATGTTCCCGCAGACGCACCACGTTGAAAATATTGCGTTGCTGACTAAAAAATAATTTATTTAAATTTGGAAACGATCCTTTTGATATGAGATATTTTAAATTCCTGTTAGCTTTATGTTTTATCAGTTTCCTGTTTTCATGCGGATCCGATGACGACATCTGTGAAAGTGGTGAAGGAACTCCCAGAATGAAATTTTCATTCCTCAGCTTAGCAGATCAACGAGTGAAAACGTTGGACTCGCTGTATGTAGCGGTAGATTATGGTTCCGGAAAAGTACAGCTGGGAGGGCAGGCAAACATCACCTCGAGAATAATTCCATTGCGGGTAGATGATTCGCCCTACACGGATGTTTACTTCAGAACAGAAAATAAAGGAGCCGAATCTAAAGTAAGGGTCAGCTATTCTACAAAATCGGTCTATGTTTCACCGGGATGCGGAATCAAGAAAACTTATGAAAATCTGAACTCGGTATTAACCCCGTCATCAACAGCCCCGGTAAAAGGCATACAAGAAGGACAAAATTTTATAGAGAATGAAGACAAAACCAATCTTTACCTTCTTTTTTAGTGTAATGTTTATTTTGGGCTCTGCTCAGGATAAAGCGAAGACAGAAAAAGAAAAATGGAAATATAAACCCAACTTTATGGTTGGATTTGATGTCATGAACGCAGGCGTTTCTTTCTTTTCGGACAGAAAACTCTATCAGGGGTTTATCTCTTCAAAAATTAAAGATAATATCCATGGCATCGTTGAGGCAGGATTTGAATCTAATATTTATCAGAAAAATAGTTATGATGTAAAAGCCAACGGGCCTTTCCTTAAACTCGGAGCCTTTTATATGCTTGCAAAGGATCCTGAAAATGAGTTTAATGGCTTTTATGCCGGAGGAAAAGCAGGAGGATCATTCTACACACAGGAATACATGGCTGTTCCTGTGAGAGGATACGGAGGAAGCAGTTCTTCTGTAAGTTTTCCGTCATCTACACAATCTTCTTATTGGCTGGAGGGCACGATAGGCGGAAGGGTACAGCTTTTTGAATCAGATTTCTTTATTGATGTCAATCTGCAGCCAAGATATCTTATTTTTACGACAAAACAAGATGAAATACAACCGATGATCGTTCCCGGATTTGGAAAAAGCTCTTCCAAGTTCAACATGGGTTTTGCGTGGAATCTGGCATATAAGTTTTGATTCAAGTATTTTATGGATGTGTATTAAATTGCTTGTTAAAATTAATAATTTAATTAAAATTCTCGGTTGTTTATATTATCTTGTTTATTAGGTATTTGTCGATTTAACTAATTATAAATAAAAATTCTGGAGAATCAATCTTTTATTTAATAAGGTTGGTTCTCTTTTTTTTTAAAATTATTTAAATGATAATATTTAAGGATGTCGTAATTTTTTCAGGCCTTTAGACTTCTTTAATTATTCATTTAATTACACATATCTTTAAAAAGAATACTTTTTATTGTTAATATTTGTGGTATAATAATACATTATGTTTAAAATAACTATATTTGGCGATAAATTTAATTGAAAAGCTATGAAGAAAATTTTTACTTCTTTCTTTTCTCTTTTTATGCTGGGTGCAGCTACTGCTCAGTGGTCCCCAACGGCATTTAAAGGAGAGAAAGTAAGAAAAGAGGCTAACATAAAAGCCTATTATTCATTGGATATTTCAGCTTTAAGATCTCAACTTGCAAACGCTCAGGAAGCGGGAAAAGGTGCTAAAGCTGTTGAAATTTCTTTGCCAACCCTCAATGGAAGAGTAGAGAAATTTGCGGTGTATAGTTTTCCTGTATTTGCAAAAGATCTTGCCGATCAGTATCAGCTGGGTTCATACGTAGGAGTAGGGGTGGATGATCCATCGAAATATGTAAGATTTTCACTAGCTCCGAACGATTTTCAGTCGATGATTTTCTCCAATGGAAATTATGAATTTGTAGAGCCTGCAAATGCGGATAAAACTGTTTATGGGGTCCATCCGAAAACACAGGGAGGCAAGCATGGATTTGAGTGTTCTACCGATGAACCTACTGCGGCTATCAAACAGCTGGAATCGCTGACTCATAAGGGGTCTTCTTTCGCAAATCAGCCTACTGATTTCTCTAAGAGCAACGACAAAAAATACAGAACCATGAGGTTGGCCATATCGGCTACCAGCTCCTATGTAGCTTTTACGGGAGGAACCTTAGCATCTGCTCTTGCTCAGATCAATGCAACCATGACAAGGGTGAATGGTGTTTTTGAAAAAGATTTTGCACTTCACCTTAATATTGTAAGTTACCCGTCAATCATTTTCACAAATCCTGCAACTGATCCGTATGCCGGACAATCAGTCAACCTGAATTTGAAATTACAGCAGACGCTTACTGCCAATGTAGGAAACGCAAACTATGACATCGGACACGTATTCAATGCTGCGGGAAATAATGGTAATGCAGGATGTATTGGTTGTGTGTGTATTTCACCTGCCACTAACACCTCATTAGGAAAAGGGTCTGCGTTTACGCAAAGCACCTATCCTGCCAGTGATACTTTCGATATAGATTTCGTAGCCCATGAAATGGGTCATCAGCTTGGTGCAACTCACACTTTTGCATTTAATTTGGAAGGTGCGGAAACCAATGTAGAGCCAGGTTCTGGTTCAACTATTATGGGATATGCCGGAATTACGGGAGCTGATAATGATGTTCAGGCTCATTCTGACCCATATTTTCAGATGTTAAGCATATTCCAGGTTAACAATAACCTGATTGACAAAACCTGCGATGTAGAGACTTCTATAACAAATAATCCACCGGTTATTGCCAGTTTGCCTACTTACACGATACCTAAGGGAACGCCTTTTGTGTTAAATGCTACAGCTACCGATGCAGAAAATGATCCGATGACTTTCACATGGGAACAGATAGATAATGCTGAAGAAACTATTGATAAATACAATATAGGAACAACAACTACAGGAGCATCGTTTAGATCTGCCCCTCCAAGTACAGTCCCTACACGATATTTCCCTAAATTGGAATCGGTGATAAACGGATATTTGGACAACAGCAATGACACGTGGGAATCTGTTCCTTTGGTTGCAAGACAAATGAATTTTGCCGTTACAGCAAGAGATAATAATGCAAATGCTACCCAGCAACAGGCGAATTATAATTTTCAAACCATTAATGTTGGAAATAACGGGCCTTTCAGAGTATCCAACACCTCACAGTTTTTATATTCGAATATATCGAATAATATAACTTGGGATGTAGCAAACACTACTGTTGCTCCTTATAATTCACCGAATGTTAAGATCGATTATTCAACAGATAATGGCGTTACCTGGACGGTTTTATCGGCTAGTACTGCCAATGATGGCTCTGAAGCGATCAATATGCCGGCTTCATTAAATGGACAATTTGTTGCTTTAAGAATTTCTTCAATAGGAAACGTTTTCTATACGCTTAAAAAGATGTTTGTGACAACGCAGGTTGCTTGTGGTGCTGCAGTTTCAGGCGTTTATGTAACCAATATTACTTCATTTACAGCAAGTGTAAACTGGGCGCCGGTAACAGGAGCAGCATCTTATGTGATAAGATACAAGAAAACATCAGATAATACTTGGCAACAAGCCACTGCTACGGCAAATAATGTTAATCTGACGAATCTTTCAGATGCTTCAGTATATGAAGTTCAGGTAGCTTCTGTTTGTTCAGGAACTACAGGAGCTTACTCTTCATCTGTGAATTTCTCTACTCCTGATATCGTTTATTGTGCTGCTGCATCGGTTACATCTGCTAATCTTTATATTAATAAGGTGCAGGTTGCGAATATTAATAATTCTTCGACAGGTGCGGTATATACAAACTTTACAACAAATCCTGCTCTTCAGGTAAATCTTGTAAGAGGAACACAGTATACGATGACAATCAATAGTAATGTTGCAGCTTATAATTTTGCTATGGTATTTATTGATTACAATAGAAATGGAGTATTTGAAGCTACAGAAAGAGTATTAAACTTCCCTGTAGCATCTGTGTCATCTTTCTCAAATTCATTTACTGTTCCTACTACAGGTGTTGTTGAAGGACAGGTTCTCAGAATGAGAGTAATGCTTGGTTATGCAGGAGCTGCCAATGCAGGACTGAGTGCGCCTGCAGAATGGGCATGTGGAACAAGCTTTAATGATGGAGAAGTTGAAGATTACAATGTAGTTGTTACAGCCACAGCTTTGGCAACCAGCGATATCGCAGGTCCTAAAAATGATATTCAGATCTATCCGAACCCGGTATCAGATATTTTAAATATCACTAAAGTTTCCGATAAGGCGTCTTATAAGATTTATAGTGCTGCCGGACAATTGGTAAGACAAGGAAATATCAGTAACGGTCAGATCAACGTTTCTGAATTGATCAAAGGTGGTTACGTTATTACAATCGAAGAAAAAGGAAAAGATTTATTCACTTCCAAATTCATCAAGAAGTAAATCAACAAAAAAATAGGTATTTAAATCCTCGGGGAAACCTGAGGATTTTTTTGTTTTTTCAGGACTGGATCTTGATTTGTGCAATTGCGGGATATTTAAACATTTCAAGCGATTGGTGATAATATGGTATATAAATAATTATGTTTGTCTTTTTTAATGCTTTATCTTAAATGTTGTGAAATTTGTATAAAATAAATACTGGTATTTTAAAATTAATAATAAAAAATGATTAGATTTGTGTCATTAATATAATATTGAGAAAGTTATGAAGAGAAAATTTACTTCTTTCTTTTTTCTCTGTTTGTTTGTGATTACCAGTGCACAATGGAGTCCCACGACATTCAGGGGAGAAAAAACAAGAGTAGGCTCCGATGTGAAGAGCTATTACACTCTGGACATTTCTTTACTAAAGTCTCAATTGGCGAAAGCTCAGGAAACGGGTAAAAATGCAAAACCCGTGACGATTTCTTTGCCAACTTTAGAAGGGAAAATCGAAAAATTTGCCGTTTACAGCTTCCCGGTGGTTGTAAAAGAACTGGCAGATCAGTATCAGCTGGGATCTTATGTCGGAGTCGGGATTGATGATCCCGGAAAATATCTTAGATTCAGCCTTGCTCCCGATGATTTTCAGTCGATGATCATCAAAAACGGCGTCTCTGAATTTATAGAACCGGCAGATAAAAATAAAACAGTTTACGGTGTGCACCCGAAAACTGACAAGAGCAGCGAAGGCTTCCTTTGTTCTATGAATGAAGACCGATTGACAAAACAGGAAATCGATAAACTTTATAAAGCAGGAAAAGCGTTCAATAATCAGACTACCGATTTTGCAAAGTCTTCTGATAAAAAATACAGAACGATGAGATTGGCCATGTCTGTGACAGGAGAATATACTCAGTACTTCGGAGGTACGGTAGCCAATGCATTAACAGCGATCAATGCTACCCTTACAAGAGTAAACGGAGTATTTGAAAAAGATTTTGCTCTGCATCTTAATCTGCAGAATTTTCCCTCAGTCATTTATACAGATCCTGCAACCGATCCGTATTCTCCGGCTGCACAGATGAATAACTGGAATCTCCAGCTTCAACAGGCACTTACCACAAATGTAGGCAGTGCCAACTATGATATCGGGCACTTATTCGGTGCTTCAGGCGGTGGTGGAAATGCCGGTTGTATAGGCTGCGTGTGCGTAGATCCGGCAAACAATAATGCCACTCAGAAAGGATCTGGATATACTTCTCCTGCTGATGGTATTCCACAGGGAGATAATTTTGATATCGACTATGTTGCTCATGAGATGGGTCACCAGCTGGGTGCGAATCATACCTTCTCACATAGCCTGGAAACGGCAGGAGTAAATGTAGAGCCGGGTTCTGGTTCTACTATTATGGGATATGCCGGAATCACAGGAGCGAACACCGATGTTCAGGAGCATTCCGATCCGTACTTCCACGCCGTAAGTATTAATCAGGTTCAGAATAACCTTACGAACAAGACCTGTGATGTGGAAACCGCGATTACGAATAATCCGCCTGTTATCACTCCATTGACTAATTACAGTATTCCTAAAGGAACGGCTTTTGTTTTAACGGCTTCTGCAACGGATGCTGAAAACGATCCTATGACCTATTGCTGGGAAGAAGTAGATAATGCCAATGTTACCATCAATAAAAACAACCTTGGAACAACTGCCAGTGGTGCTACCTTCAGGTCATTCAACCCTACAACCAGCCCTACCAGATATTTTCCGAAATTATCTTCAGTGTTAGCAGGTGTTCTGAATAATTCCAATAACGGATGGGAGTCTGTTTCTACGGTGGCCAGAACAACCAACTTCAGGGTAACCGTAAGAGATAATAACCCTGTTCCTACACAGCAACAAACCCAATTTGCCAATCAGCAGATTACGGTAGGAAATGACGGACCTTTTAAAGTAACCACTACGACGGCATACAATAACGGGCCTACTTCCGTAATGTGGGATGTTGTAAATACGACAGCGGCTCCTTACAATGTGGCGAACGTGAAAATTGACTACACGACCGATAACGGCGTAACGTGGACCGTAGCGTCTGCTTCTACTCCTAATGACGGGAATGAGTCCTTAACCCTTACAGGTCTTACGCTGGGAGGAAATGTTAAGATCAGAGTAAGTGCCATCGGAAATGTTTTCTACGCAATAGGAAGTGCCACAGTAGCCAATTTAGCGAGCTGTACGGGTGCCGCTCCTGCGGGGATCACGGTTTCTGCGATTACTCAGACCACTGCTACAGTTTCATGGACCGCTACTGCAAACTCAACCTATGTGGTGCAGTATCGTCCGGTGGGAAGTACAACCTGGACGACTGTCCCTACGCCGGCAAACTCCGTAAACCTTTCAGGTTTAACAGACGGTGTTCAGTATGAAGTACAGGTTTCTACGGTTTGTAACGGAGTTCAGGGACCTTTCTCTGCTTCCACAAACTTTACGACCTTAGGTCTGAACTATTGTACAATGACGTCAAGTAACTTCGGGGATGAGTACATCTCAAATGTTACCGTAACGCCAGTCGGTGCAGCCGTAATGAACAACAACTCTGCGGGATCTACTTACACCGACTATACCAATAATCCGAGTACCTTGGTAAACCTTGTGATAGGATCTACAGGTAACACTGTATCCGTTACTAAATTCTGGACAGGTGGCTCATTCGATGAAGCGGTGAGTGTTTGGATCGACTTCAACAGAAACGGTACGTTTGAGGCCAATGAAAGAGTACTGAATACACCACCGAATACCACCAATCCGGTATCGGCTACATTCGCTGTTCCGGCAGGAGCATACAACGGACCTGCGACGACAAGAATGAGAGTAGTGATGCAGTACAATTCGTCGCCAACCATCTGTACAAGCTTTACGTACGGAGAGGT
>JBMDXW010000347.1:0-2791 GCA_048594965.1 Chryseobacterium sp. | reverse complement strand
CTTACCACATATATTTTCATACTACTAAAATAAAAAAAGGAGACAAAAAAAATGAGCGGTTTCCCAAGAAATCGCTCATTTTTTTATTAAAACTTCTGTTTTATTTTTTCTTTTTAACAGGCGTTCTGTTTTCGTTATCCAATTTCTCCGTGGAAAGCTTAAACTGGATATCCATTTCGTTTTTAATGAAATAATCTTTTAAAGAAGACTGGTAGAATACTTTGAAATCCCTTCTGTTTAATGAGAATTTTGCAGATTCTATAACTACTGTAAACTGAGTGATATATACATTTGCAGGGAAAGTAATGGTTTTTCTCACGCCTTTAATCGTTACATCCCCGTACACTGTAGAGTTATAATCGCTGTTTGCCAGTGGAATAATTTTCGTCAGGTGAAATTTTGCCAGCGGAAATTTTTTAACTTCAAAGAAGTTGGTGCTTTTCAGATCGTTGGTCAGCTTTACCATATCTTCATCCTGATTTGAAACGTCTCCTGCCATAATCGATTTCATATCGATCACAAACTCCCCGTCTACCAGAACCGTTTTATCAAAAGTGAACTTTCCGCTTTTCAGCTTTACCGTTCCCGAGTGTGTTGTAGGAACCGTTTTCACTACTTTATATCCCCACCATCTGATTTCCGACGATGTTACTTTTACCACCTTATCTCCTTTCTTCTGACCGAAAACAAATGACATGCTGACACACATCATAGCAAACAATAGTAATCTTTTCATTCTTTTTTATTTACAATTCAACAAAAATAAAAAAAAGTGTAGAACTTCTACACTTTTAACAATCTTTTTTTGATTAAATTATTTAGCCGTTACTTTTACCAGCAAATCCATATCATCTTTCACAAGAACGTCCTGCATGGTAGACTTGTAAGCAACATCGAATTTCTGTCTGTCGATAGAGAATTTGTTCGACATCAAACTTACGGTTCCGTTAGCATAAGTAATTTTTGCAGGGAAAGAAATGGTGTTTGTTTTTCCTTTTACTGTCAGGTTACCCGTTACTAAAGAATTGTACACTTTGTCGTTGTTTTTCTTTACACCTGTGATTTTAAAAGTTGCTGTAGGATACTTCTCAACCTCGAAGAAATCTCCGTTTTTAAGGTGTCCGTTAAGCTTTTGCTGGTACTCACCGGTAAGATCCGTCGCATTGATCGAAGTCATATCTAAAACGAAAGTACCGCCAACCAACTGGTTTCCTTTCATGATCATATCACCTGATTTCACCTTTACCGTTCCGTTGTGAGAGCTTGCCTCAGACTTTGCGATTTTATAACCCCACCACTGAACGTCAGAGCTTACTACTTTTTTTGCCTGTCCGAATGCTAAACCACTAGCCAAAACTGCCAATAAGAATATTTTTTTCATTTGAATAAAAATTAATTGCTTGTTTATTATTTACTGGTGCAAATGTAGTCAACCGAAGTGATAGATTCCGTTGATGTATATCAATAAATGCAATAATTTTTATAAATAAAAAACTCCGGAAAATCCGGAGCTTAAAGTTAGTCTTGATAATAAGCGGTGTATAGCGCTGCGCCATTCAAAGCTGTATTTTCATTTTTATTGAGATAAATAGGAATGTTTCTGAGCATTTCTTCCATTTTATCACTGATCTTGAATTTTTCGTAGAACTTATCTTTATCAATATATTCCCGGATCGCCTGAGGAATATCGCCTGAAATGAGCAATCCTCCTGTTGCCTTTAATTTCAGCGTAAGGTTATTGGCTTCTCTGGCCAGGAATTCAAGGAAAGTATCCAGGGCTATTTTGCAGATCAGCACGTCGTCTTCAACCGCCGCTCTGTATAATTCATGGACAAAATTTCCTTCTGCCAGTCTCTCGGCAAGCCATTCCGGTTCAGGATGTCTCTTTACGTCTCTCAGGAAACGGTAGATATTAAAAAGACCGGTTTTGGACAACACGTTTTCCCAGCTTACAATTCCGTAGATATTGTTCAGAAACTGGTAGAATTCAACTTCCACATTCGTTCGCGGAGAAAATTCAGAATGACCTCCTTCGGTGGCAAAAGGTCTTATAAAACTTCCGTCAAAGAAATACCCTGCTTCTCCCAACCCGTTTCCAGGAGCTAGAATAGCAACATTTCCTTTTTCAAGATGACCACTCGTATAGATGGGATCGAGATCACTGTCTTCCAGAAGACCCATACCGTACGCGGAAGCCTCCTGGTCATTCAGCATATCTACGCTTTCGAAATCAAAATCTCTTTTAAAATCTTCCACATCAAGGTTCCACCCAAGTCTCTCCGGCGTACTTTTCCCATTGATGACAGGTCCCGGAACGGCCATTCCAAGTCTTTTCACATTTTCCAGCTGATTATCCTGAATAAATGCTTTTAAGATATCTGTAAAAGAAGCATACTCTTTAGTAGGATAATTATGTTGGATTTTAATCTCCAGGCCCTGGTTCGCAGAAACAAAATAGCCTAAAGTTGTCATATCTTCACGAAGGTTGGCGCCGATGATAGAAATGTTATCATTGCCAGCGTTTTTTACTCCTGGTAAATAAAGCGGAAATTTCGGATTCAAAATCATAACCTCAAATTTTATCAAATATAATAATAGTTTTCGTAAATTTTCGTTAGAAATAAAAAACCTTCTCAAAAATTCGAAAAGGTTTGGCTGATAATTGCTTATATTTAAATCTAACTACTTTCCTAACGGAATATTGTAAGAAAATCCTACTCCAATGTTACCTACATTGTAGTCCTGATTTGGCAAATCACCTTTGCTTCCTACAAATACTTTCTGATACTGT
>JBMDXW010000346.1:0-23390 GCA_048594965.1 Chryseobacterium sp. | reverse complement strand
TATGAAGATCATTGACACTGCAATAGAAAGTTCTGCCGGAGAGAAAGTGGTTTACTTGTAAAGTCGGAAAGGGTTTGAGAGTATATGAGTACATGAGTATAAGAGTTTGAGAGTATAAAAGTTTTAGATTAAATATTCATTTTAAATTACTCTAAAACCCTCAAACCCTCCAACACCTTACGCTTCTCCGAGCATTTCCTGAAGTTCCAGCCATCTCATTTCGTGGTTTTCCAGTTTTTCTGAGATATTTTCCAGGTCTGCAGATAGTTTTGAGATTTTTTCGTAGTCACTTTCATTGTTCAGCTGATCAAGAATTTTGGCCCGCTGCGCTTCGAGTTCGGGCATTTCTTTCTCAATCGTTTCGAGTTCTCTTTGTTCCTTAAATGAAAGTCTTTTTTTCTTTGCCGGAATCTGTGTGTTTACTGTTGAGGCAGTATTTTCTTTCGGATGTTCAGTTTTTGCTGAAGCAGATTTTCCCAACGCTTCTTCTTTGCTTTTTGCTTCGCGATATTCTGAAAAATTGCCAACAAAATCTCTGATTTTTCCCTCTCCTTCAAACGCGAGTGTGTGATCAATGATCCGGTCCATGAAATACCGGTCGTGCGAAACGATGATGAGCGATCCCTGGAATTGCTGTAAAAAGTTTTCAAGCACTGTAAGGGTGGGAAGGTCAAGGTCGTTGGTGGGTTCGTCAAAAATAAGAAAGTTGGGGTTTTGATATAAAATGTACATCAGGTGCAATCTTCTTTTTTCGCCACCCGAAAGTTTTGAAATAGGAGAGTACTGCGTCTGGTCATCAAATAAAAACAACCTTAAAAACTGAGACGCCGAAAGACTTTTTCCATTGGCAAGAGGATAATATTCCGCAACTTCTTTGATGAAATCAATCACTCTCTCATCTTCTTTATAGGTAAGTCCTTTTTGTGAAAAATACCCGAAATGAATCGTTTCCCCGGTTTCAATTTCGCCACCGTCAGCTTTTTCAAATCCCTGGATGATATTTAATAAAGTGGACTTTCCGGCACCGTTTTTTCCTACGATACCCACTTTTTCACCGCGTTGAAATTGGTAGCTGAAGTCTTTCAGTAAAACTTTATTTCCGAAACTTTTATCAATATGTTTGAGTTCAAGAATTTTATTGCCGAGTCTCTTCATTTCAAAATCCAGTTCAAGCCCTTGTTTGCTGGTGTCGGTTTTGGCTACTTTCTCTGTTTCATAAAATGCGTCAATTCTGGATTTTGATTTTGTGGTCCGTGCCTTCGGCTGCCGGCGCATCCATTCCAGTTCTTTCCTGTAGAGGTTGTTTGCTTTATCGATCGTGGCATTCAGGTTATCCTCGCGGATCATTTTATTTTCAAGATAAGTAGCGTACGATCCGTTATGAACATACAGGTTTTTATCTTCCATTTCCCAGATGATGTCGCAGACGCTGTCCAGGAAATACCGGTCGTGCGTCACAAGGAGAAGTGTGATTTTTGCCTTGTTCAGATAATTTTCGAGCCATTCTACCATTTCCACGTCAAGATGGTTGGTGGGCTCATCCATAATTAATAAAGTATGCCTGTGCTCGGCTCTTGTTTCTGTCAGAAGCTTAGCCAGTGCAACACGTTTGATCTGGCCTCCGGAAAGCGTTCCCATTTTGGCATCAAGATCTGTGATTTTCAGCTGTGAAAGAATCTGCTTCATCTCATTTTCCAGATCCCAGGCCTTATGAGCTTCCATTCCGGCCAAAGCTTTTTCAATAAAATCATTATCGGTAGAATGAAGAGACTCGTGATAGTCCTTTAAAGCCCTGATCGGTGCAGAATCAAGGGTCATCATGAATTCATCAATGCTGAGCTGCTGATCGAATTCAATTTCCTGATCAAACAGAACGACCTGGATGTCTTTGTTGATGACAACAGTTCCGCTGTCCGCAATTTCTTTTCCCATTAAAATCCTGAGCAGGGTAGATTTCCCGCTTCCGTTTTTGGCAACAATGGCAATTTTATCGCCTTCATTGACGTGGAAAGAAATGTTTTCAAACAAAACTTTGATGCCGTAAGACTTTGTGAGGTTTTCTGCAGAAACGTAATTCATGTGGATTAATGCTTTGATTAAACTTGATCAGGCCGCAAAAGTACGAAATTGTAATAATACATTCACGGCCTTAAATAGCCTGCTTTCTACAATTTGTTACGATTGATCGGCTGGGAGGTTTGAGAATGATCAGTGCGACAGAATAAACGCAGGAACGTCCTGTTACATTTATGAACAACCATGGTGCTGTCGTCGTTCTGTTGATAACGAAGCCATTTATTCTTTTATGACTTATCAGAATCATTCAAAATTTGCGGATATTTTTCAAAAGGTGAAAAAGCTTTTTGGTTAAAACATACTGATTACCTATTTTTTGCCTCATTCGTCCCGGAAAAAAGAATGGTACAGCGAAACCTTTAAAAACAAATTAAAATAATCTAATCTAAAGTCAATCGCTTTAGTGACCACAAACTCCCGTTATAAATATCCAGGTCCACTTTTGTATTGATGCCATGAACGATTCCATTTTCCGTGAACTGCCAGAAATCCCATTGTGAATCCGGAGAAGGAGCAGGTACATCGTTGTAATTGGCCAGCCACAGCGGATATCCGTCAAACTCACCCTTCAGGAAATCTTTATAATAATGATAATACGTGTAAATAATAGGTTTTTGCCCGTAAGTTTCTTCCACGATGCGGCACCATACTTTAAGGTCTTCGATTAGTTTTTTATTCGTTTTTCGCTTCGGAATTTTTTCAATGTCTAAAATCGGGGGAAGGTCTCCGCTCTCCAGCTTTACATTTTCCAGGAAATTATTGGCCTGCATCACAGGATCTTCGTCGGCTCTGTAAAAATGGTAAGCCCCACGGATCAGTTCCTGTTTCTTTGCCATTTCCCAGAAGTCATCAAAATGTTTATCGGCATGGCGGTTTCCCATCGTGGCACGCATAACAACAAATTCCAGAGGAATGGTTTTGTTGCCTATGCTGAGGCTGTCCCACCTGATGTCTTCTTTGTTCTGATAATGGGAAATGTCGAAACCGTAGGTTTTATCCAGATTATCAGATACGATTTTCTGAATTCTCAGGGTTTCAGTTTCTGTATTGTGCAGTTTTTTATGGACAAATTTGTTGAAGTACAGCGCGTAATAATAGCTTACTGTCTGTTTGAGGTAGAAACCGGTTCCGATCAGGGCAATGAAAAGGATGCCCAATACCACTTTACGTCGGAAAAAATAAGTCTTCCGGCGGCTTTGATGAATCTTTTTGGCGGTTTTTTTGCTGTACTTTTTGGGTGGCATAAAGTTTTGCAAAACTAACTTTTTTCGCTGCCAAATGCTAAAATAAAATCAGTAAATTTGTGTACTATGGAAACACGCGAAAAGATCATCATCATAGGAGGAGGTTTTGCGGGGCTGCAACTTGCGAAAACATTAAACAACAAAAACAAAAAAGTACTTGTTTTAGACCGGGTAAACCATCATATGTTTCAGCCTCTTTTCTATCAGGTAGCGTGTGGACGAATCGAACCTTCCAATATTTCCTTCCCGTTCAGAAAAATCTTTCAGCGTTCCAGAAATACGCAGTTCAGGCTTACCGAGGTTAAGGAAATCGATACTGTGAATAACAGGGTGATTACCGATGAAGCGGAATTCAGCTATGATAAACTCGTGATCGCTACCGGTTGTAAAACCAATTTTTTCGGAAATAAAGATCTTGCAGGAAGAGCTTTCGGAATGAAAAATACACAGGAAGCGATCGGTATCAGGAATCATGTACTGATGACCTTTGAGAAACTGATCCTGGAAAAAAGCCGCAGTGACGACGGAAACTGGAATATCGTTATTGTAGGAAGCGGCCCCACCGGCGTAGAATTGGCCGGAGCATTTGCCGAAATGAAAAAAGATATTCTGCCGAGGGATTATCCATACATGAATTTTGATCATCTTCAGATCATTCTCGTGAGCTCCACGGAAAAGCCTCTTGCCGTGATGAGTTCCGAGGCGCAGAATAAATCCGAGGAATACCTGAAGGATCTCGGTGTCACTTTCCTGAGCCAGGAGTACGTTACCGAATACGACGGTGATAAAGTTTACATGAAAAGCGGAAAAACCATCCCCTCCAATAATGTCATCTGGGCTGCAGGGGTAACCGGAAATGTTGTAGACGGCTTTCCACCGGAAATATTGGTAAAAAACAGGTACATAACAGACCGTTATAATAGAATAAGAGGATACGAAAATATTTTTGCGATCGGCGATATCGCTTATATGGAAACGCCCAAGTACCCGCAGGGACATCCGCAGGTGGCCAACGTAGCCATTAATCAGGCGAAAAATCTAGGCCGGAATCTCCTCAAGAAAAATCGGGCCGACTGGATAGAATATGAATATGAGGACAGGGGCTCTCTGGCAACCATAGGAAAGCATCGTGCGGTGGTTGATCTGCCTTTTATTAAATTTCAGGGATTTTTAGCCTGGTATTTCTGGATGTTTCTGCATTTAATGTTAATTTTGAGCGTCAGAAATAAGCTGGCCGTGTTCTTCAACTGGATGTGGAGCTATTTCAATAAAGATTCTTCTTTAAGATTAATCATTTCGCCAAACAAGAAAAACGAAACTTTACAATGAGAATTGATATCATAAGCGTGCTTCCTGAGCTGATGGAAAGCCCATTCAAAACTTCTATTTTAAAAAGAGCAATGGATAAAGGGCTTGCCGAAGTGCATTTTCATCACCTGAGAGACTGGGCAATCAATAAGCACAGACAGATTGATGATGAACCTTACGGTGGCGGTGCAGGCATGGTCATGATGGTGGAGCCTCTGGACAAATGCATTTCCGCGCTGAAAGAGCAGAGGGAATACGATGAAGTCATTTATCTGACACCAGATGGCGTTACATTAAACCAGAAAATAGCCAATACACTTTCCATTAAACAGAACCTTATTTTTTTATGCGGTCATTACAAAGGCATCGATCAACGCGTGAGAGACCTTCATATAACCAAAGAGATCTCAATAGGGGATTATGTACTTACCGGTGGTGAGCTTGCGGCCTGTGTTCTCGCAGATGCCGTGATACGTCTTCTTCCAGGGGTTTTAAATGACGAGCAAAGTGCCCTCACCGACAGCTTCCAGGATGATCTTCTTTCTCCCCCGATCTACACAAGACCCGAAGTTTATAAAGGACTGGAAGTGCCCAAAATACTTCTGAGCGGAAATTTTGCCAAAATTGAAGAATGGCGCCATGATGAAGCTCTGAGAATCACACAGGAGAAACGCCCGGATTTATTGTAAAACATCCGAATGGATGAATTTTTTACCGTTTAAAGATTTTATGTTTAATCAAAGATTGAAAACCGGAATAATAATTGCTTTTTTGAGATAAGTAGTTTAAAATTTTAACCATTGTAGATTATTTTAAGTAATTTATACTATGAAATTCTAATTTTGGTTATTGTGTTGTTTTAATTATTTTTGAGGAAAGGAAATTAAAGTTTAAAAATTAAACATAATCGACCATATTTGGTTTAAATTTTTCACCTAAAAGTTTTTATTTTAAATTAAAATTAAAGGTGAAAATTTTACGAAATAATTAATGATTTATTAAATAAAACAATAAATTTACATCCTGGAAATTAAAATGAAAGTTTTAATAACAAGAAAAGCGTGCTGATGGAGCTGTTTAGTTTTTATAATGTTGAAAATTTGTTTCTGCCGGATCCAAAACCTAAACATAAGCTGGATCCTACCCATTCAGGGTTGAGAAACTGGGACGAAAGAAAGTATAAAAACAAGCTTCTTAAAATTGCGAATGTTTTTCAGATGATAAAGGAAGAGAAAGGAATTCTTCCCTTTGTCATCGGTCTTTCAGAGGTTTCCGGAAAGGAAGTTCTGGAGGAACTTGTAAGGTTGCATCCGTTCAATTCTGAATATGGCATTGTCCATTACAATTCTATGGATGAAAGAAAAGTAGACGTAGCCCTGCTTTATAATAAAAAGAAAGTTGAGGTAATAGACTCAGAAGCTATTACGTTCTTCTTTGAAATTAAAGATAAAAACACAGAAAATTACGACACAACGAGAGATGTACTTTATTCCAAACTGAGATATCAAGAAGAGGTCATTCACGTATTTATTGCGCATCTTCCCTCTAAGCGCGAAAAAGATGTTAACCGGCCGAAAAGGCTTTTTATCCTCAATGAAATCCGGGAACGGATCATGAATATCGTACATGATAACGGACAGGTGATCTTGTGTGGTGATTTTAACGAAAACCCAGATGATGAAAATTTAGTAAAGATTCTCTATGGCAATGCGCAGGAAAAGATACTGGTAAATCCTTTTCAGCAGTTGTTTTCTACAGGAAATTATTCTACTTTTCATTACAGGTCAGGATTGCTGTTTGATCAGATCATGTTGTCGGAATCTTTTTTTAAAAAAGATCATATGCTTTCTTTTCAGGGTGCGGAAGTATTTAACGCTCCGAAGATCAGCAGCCGTGACAAAAGATTTGAGGGCAGGCCGTTCCGTACGTATTCCGGAACACGGTATCTGGGTGGTTACAGTGACCATTTTCCGGTTTTTGTGACCCTCGGTAAATAAAAAACAAATGTGAAAACATAAATTAGTAGAGAATGAAAAATTCAGACAACACGAGTTATCAGCTCGATTCAATGGACAAGGAAATTATTTACATGCTGATGGATAATTCCAAAACGTCTTTGGCGCATATTTCCAAAATTATAGGGATTTCTACTACGGCGGTACACCAGCGCATCAAAAAACTTGAACAGGCGGGAGTGATCGAAAATTCAATTTCGTTCCTTAATCCTAAAAAAATTGGCTATAAAGTCATTTCGTATATCGGTGTATTTCTCGACAAGCCCAGCCATTATCCCGATATGGTAAAGGCCCTGAAAGAAATCAATGAAGTGGTGGAAGCGCATTATACCACCGGAAATTATACGATTTTCCTCAAGGTGCTCTGTAAAGACAATGATCACCTCATGCAGATTCTCAGTAAACTTCAGAAGCTGAAAGGCGTGACAAGAACGGAAACTTTCATATCTTTGGAACAGGGTATTTACCGACAACTGAAAGTATAAAATTTATGAATATTGCTCAATACTTAGATTCAACCTATCTGAAAACTCCGGAACAGTCAGGAATGTCCGGTGAAGAGACTTTGCAGAAAGATAGAGATCTTGCTCAGGAAGCGATCGATCATGGGATTTTTGCCGTTATGATCAGGCCGGACTATGTTTCTGAGATCAAAAAGTATATTAAAGAAAGAAATTCAGATGTTGCAATAGGCACTGTGATCGGTTTTCACGAAGGAATCTATTCCACGGAAGCAAAACTGGCAGAAGCAAAAAAAGCAATTGCCGACGGTGCCGATGAGCTTGATTTTGTGATCAATTACCAGGCTTATCTGAAAGGAGAATCGGATCTTGTAAAAAATGAGTTCCTGCAATGCACCCAATTATGCATGCAGCATGATAAAATTGCAAAATGGATCATAGAAATTGCAGCATTGAATGATGCTCAGATTGCAGATCTTACTAAACATATTTCACAGTGGACCAAAGAGCATTTTCCGGAAAACAAGTGGTCTGATATATTTGTGAAATCATCTACCGGATTTTTTGAAACGGAAAACGGAAAGCCGAACGGAGCAACCTTTGAAGGGATAAAAATAATGCTCGACAATGCAGACGGACTTCCTGTAAAAGCGGCTGGCGGCGTAAGAACTCCTGAAGATGCCGAAAAAATGATCGGCATGGGCGTAAAAAGAATCGGGACTTCCTCAGCTCTGGCGTTGCTAAAGAACAAAACTGCAGAAGAAGGATACTAAAAATCAAACCATCAGAAATTACTGATGGTTTTGTTTTTTTTTATGCCTGTGAAGCTAAATATTCTGAATAAAATTCTCTTGTCTCGTGGATCAGTGCGTCCATTTCTTCCAGGGTGAAAACTTCTAAAAATTTCTTCCTGAAATCCTTGAAATGGGGAACACCCCGGAAATAGTTGCTGTAGTGCTGCCTCATTTCAACAAGTCCCAATCGCTCGCCTTTCCATTCTGCGCTCCACTCGGCATGCTGGCGGACTGCCAATAAACGGTCTTCTATGGTTGGTGCCGGTAGATGCTCTCCGGTTTCAAAGAAATGTTTAATCTCATTAAATATCCACGGATATCCAATGGCTGCACGGCCGATCATGATCCCGTCGCAGGCATACTTATTTTTATATTCCAACGCTTTTTCAGGCGAATCGATATCGCCGTTTCCAAAGATCGGAATCTCAATATTTGGATTTTGCTTGATTCGTGAAATATGCTCCCAGTCTGCCTCACCTTTATACATCTGTGCCCTTGTTCTTGCATGAATCGTCAATGCCTTGATACCTGTTTCCTGAAGACGCTCTGCGACTTCATCGATGTTGATGGAAGTGCTGTCCCAGCCAAGACGGGTTTTAACGGTGACCGGTAAGCTGGTAGAGCTTACGACTGCTTTTGTAAGGCGCACCATCAGATCGATATCCTTCAAAACTCCGGCACCGGCGCCTTTACAGACCACTTTTTTTACAGGACATCCGAAATTGATGTCTACCAGATCCGGGTTTACGGTTTCGACGATTCTCGCAGACATTGCCATTGCTTCCTCATCACCTCCGAAAATCTGGATTCCTACAGGTCTTTCATAATCAAAAATATCCAGCTTTTTTCTGCTCTTGATCGCATCACGAATTAATCCTTCTGAAGAAATAAACTCGGAATACATCAAATCTGCACCATGCATTTTGCATAACCTTCTGAAAGGAGGATCACTTACGTCTTCCATTGGTGCCAGTAAAAGTGGAAATTCCGGCAGTTCTATGTTGCCAATTTTTATCATGCCGCAAATTTACAAAATTCCGGCAACTTCAAAAGATGATAGTATCTATTAGCGTAAATGATGATTAGCCACAAGAAAAATATTTAACTTCAACCCTAAAATTTAGAAACTCGCCTTTACCTGCATGCTTCCGATATGGATGGTGCGGTCTCCCGAATTTCGACCTTCATAATTTAAGTTTAACTGAAGGAAGGAATTGATGGCCTGCTGGATAAATACACTCCAAACCTGGTTTTTGCCCGGTTTAAGCCCGTCGAGCATCTGGTTGCCGACAATGCTGAAGTTGTTTCCTGTGAAGTTATTGTTGATAAATGAAAAGTTTCCTCTGATGGACGTCTTTCTGCGTTCCCACTGAATGGTTCCCGTAATGTCAAAAGCCTTCAGAAGTTCCTCACCGTCCACTCTGTCTTTTTGCCGGAAAGCAGAAGAAAGCTCGGCCTGAATGGCATCGGTAAATTTATATGTGGCTTTAGGTTTCGTTTCAAAATTGTTGAGGCGGTAATCTCTGGTAGTGAAAAGCTGTGAAGAATTCCGGATGTCATGAACGGAATTTTCCCAGTCGATTCTGAATTCTTTATTAAACCAATATCCGATATTCAGAAAGTGTGAGATCTGCTCCCGTTCTTCGTTGCTGAAATTGGCATTGATGAGATTATCGTTTGAAATAAACCGGTAATTACCGTTCCAGCCGGATTTTTCGGTCGGACTGAACTGTGCGGACGCAAGAATGTTCTGATTTTTGAGAATCTGATCATCATTTTTTTCAAAAGGGTTTAAAACCAGGACTTTATCCTTTTTATAGAACGAGTTTTGGGAATTTAAGGAAATATTAAAATTCCAGCGCTTTAAAAATTTATTTTCCGAATTAAAAACGATCGACGGGTTAACAAATAAAGCCAGCTGAATTTTGTTTTTGTTGGAAGGAATATACCGGACAGAATTGGTGTAAATTCTGATGTATTGTGCCAGATCTGAATACTCTGCGATTTCAAATTCGTCGAGCTGTTGCACACCGTCCCCATTGTAGTCGGTCCATTTATAAATCCCCTGTCCGTCCGTTACCTTTATATACTGGAATTCCCGTTGGGCCTCCTGGCCGTTTCCGAGTTCGTAGAAAGCCTGAAGACGCATACCGTTTCTGAAAAGCTGCTGATTATACAGGATATTACCTACTACGAAATCATTGTTCCTGGAAGCATCGGCATTCTGATTCTGGTAAAAGAACTTACGGTAGTGGAGCAGGGCATTCAGGGTTGTTTTTTCTGTTTTGATGATCTGGCTTTCCGCCATAAATCCAAGGATGTTGTTCATGCTCTGAAGCCTGTTGTCGCGCACCGAGTCATTGTCGCGCATATATACTTTGGTGAGCAGTTTTGTTCTGGCGCTGTCTCCGATTTTTTTCTGAACAAAAATTTCTCTCCAGCTAAAACTGGTGACATCCATCAGCTGGGTATCGTTATATTTTTTCTCGTTGTGCTCCATGCTGCCCCCGACAGCCCAGCTCCCTTTCTTGCCTGTAAATTCCGTTGAAACGCCGCCTCTTATGAATTTCGTATCCTGGAGTATGGCATTGGTATTGAGGTAAGAGAGGTTTCCTTTGGTAAAGAATTTTCCGCTGATCCATCCGAAATCAAGATCATTTTTTATTCCCTTGTAGGAATCTTGTTCATCAAGATAATTGATCCTGTAGTTTAGTGTAGATTTGTTATTCCATTTATTTAAAAAACTAAAAATAAACCGGTTTTGGGTTCTTCCGCTGAATTCCTGTGCAAGGTTGAAATCCCTGGAAAATTCTACATCATTCATCCTGTCCAGAATGTGAAATTGCTTGTCGATGTATTGGTATTCAAAATTCGGAGTACCTTTCCAGTTGTTTTTCGTAAATGTTTTATTTCCGAAAATACGCCATGCGTATCCGATGTTCTGGTCGGCATCTTTAGAGGAGAAAAGATTGACGTCATAATTGCTCAAAGAGATATCTGCACCTATTTTACCATCTTTTAAGGTATATTCGGAATTTAATGAATAAACCTGGGACTTTTCCGGGGAAGGAAGTTTCCTAACGGCCCGGTAATCTCCCATATTCGGCCCGGCGTACTCAAAAACACGGCCGTTATTCGTGGTCTGTGTAATTTTATAGTCTCCCAGGTTGGCCCCGAAATAGGTAAAAGAAACGGTATATAAAGTCTGGGTGGCATCTGTTGAGAACTGATAATAATTTCCACTCGGATCCTGAACCAGCCTGTAAAGAATTTTATTGACATCATATTCTGTAACGACGCCCGAAGGCGCATACATCAGGTTGGGATTGTTTCCCGCTTCTGCCAGGATCTGCTGATCTTCAGGAGAGAGGTTGAGGGCCAGCGGCGCATTTTTATTATCGTTTTCCATAAACCAGTTGAGTCCGAGTTTTAATTTTTCTCTTTTATGCTCAACTTTTCCGGTGAATAAATATCTTGAATAATTCCGGTTGGTATAGTTGTATGAAATCGTGATGAAATTCTGCTGGAAAATAGGCCGGAAGCTGGTAAAAGTAACCTCGCCGGTATTGTAATTGATGATGTAATCCTGGTTTTCACCACGTTTCATCAGTATTCCGTCGATGAAAACCTGTTCGGATCCTGAGATCAGGGTAATAAACTGTTCGCCATTTTTCCCGGTAAGGCGATAAGGTCCCTGGTTTCCTTCGACCCCCTGGAAACGGATCCTGTGAAATTCACTTCGTGCGACGCCCATCGAGATATCTACAAATGTCTTGTTCTCTTTTCCGAATTCGGTCTGGAACTCAAGACCCATGCTTCTCCGCTGATATTTGGCAAAATAATTTTTGGCTTCCACGAGATCCAGATGTCCCGCCCTGAGGATTGATTTATCCTTAATGTTGAGCTGCATGTAAATCTTGTCGAACTCTTCGAGGGTTTGGGTATATCCGTCTGCCTGGATCGGTAGGTTGTGATCTGAAATGCTGGCGAGTATCGTTACATCTTTAGAGAGTCTTCCTGAGATCTGCAGGTCCATGGAGCTTTGTACCGACTGGCCCTGGTTGTTACCGAAAGTAATCCCGCGGATGATGGATCCTTTGGAATTTAATTCTCCTAAAAATCTTTTTTTATCATTTTTGGCCAGAACCGCTTCGTCAACGATGATCCGGTTACTGGTTTTCACAAAATCCATCGTGTCTTTTACAAAAAGATCCTGTTCAAACCTGGCGGCGAGTATACTGTCCTGCCGGATGCTGTCCTGCCTGATGCTGTCCTGCGGCAGGTTCGGGTTCTTCCACGTGAAAATCTGCGCATTTCCGGAGAATATGCCCATAAAAATAAACACGAATATCAGGATGTAATTCCGCAAGCCTTTAGAAATAATCGGTAAAAATACTTAAAATTACTTAGATAATTTGTCTTAATATGATTAACAAAAAATTAACCTATTTATTGCGTAATATTGAAAAATTAATGTATTTTCGCAGTGAAAATTAATAATTATTAAATTTTAACACATGAAAAAAAGTTATTCTCTAATGGCTGTGGCCATAGCGGCTTTTCTATCCGGCCAAGGTTCCGAGTCATTCTCTAATTTATCAGCTACTTCTTCTTCGTACACCAACGGCAGTTATCTGGGCGACAATGCAGTAACCTGGGCTTTTTCGGGAGCACGGAAAGTAACAGGTACCGACAACATCACAGGAACATCAGTGGGATTCGGAGAAAGCGGAACCAGAAATGTCAGCGCAAATTCCGGGACGAGTGGTGTAGGTACGCTGACCTATTCCGTACGGTCGTATTTTACATCAGGCAGTGCCTCCAACCGGACAATTACGGTCTTTGTAAACGGAACGAATGTCGACACCTATACCCTGGGAGCCATGAATACGAACTATACCCGAACGGTCAATGTAAACGTCTCCGGTGATGTTCTTATTGAATTCAGATCTACAGGATCGAAACAAATTGTTCTGGATGATATTTCCTGGACCTCCTATTCCGCAAGTCTCGGTGTTAATGATTTAACAAAAAGAAAAGGCTTTCTTGTAAAAAATACTTTCGTGAAAAACGGCGAAATCATTTTCGGAGCACCAGCTAAAGATGTGAAAGTATTCGATATGTACGGACAGATCGTAAAGACCGGCTCTGTAAAAGAAAACGGATCCATCGATGTTGCTGAATTGCAAAAAGGGAATTATATCGTAACGGCTACTGTAGACAATCAGCCAGTCTCTCAGAAAATCCTTAAAGATTAATTTTTAAACTAACAAATGAATACCTCGGGCAAGCGGCTTGAGGTATTTTTTTAATCTTTCTAATTTAATACCATCCTCTTCTGGCGGCATTGATGATTGAGCTTAAATTAAGAATCAGGGTATACCTGATGCGTTTTGCATAGTCTTTAAAACCCGGTTCAAACCCCAGTGACGATTGCACGGGAAAATAGATTTCAAGAAAATCAGGAATCACCCGCACTTTTATACCACTGTCCCAGATAAATTTCGTCGACTGATTTTTATTGTCATAAATTCCGGCATCTGCATACACGTGAAAAATTTTCCAGACGCTGGTGTCCACATTTACTGAAGTGATCCATTTGTTGACGGTTCCGGGAATAAAAGATTTAAATCCTCCGTCTGCAAGGATGAACTGCTGTGAAAGAATTCCGCCGGTTGCACTCTGTCCCAGGAGGTTGTAGGAAAAAGAGTAATCGGAAACCCTGGAAATTCCATAGTTAAAAGTGTTGTTGCGCGTGTTGTTTTTTACAAAATATCCGGCAAACAGGCGGACGCTGAGTTTTTGTCTGGGAGCAAACTCCCACCGGTAAAAGCCCTCTGCCGTTACTTTATGGAAATCTTCCATCCATTGGGTGCTGACGCCGAGGCTTTTCTCATGGATGCTCTGGCTGTCATTGTATCCGTAGCCGATACTCCAGAGGCTGTATTTGTCATAATCGTTATTGGCAATCATCAGCGGACTCAGATCCCGCTCAAAATAATTGTATGAAACCCCGAGACTTCTGCCAACCGTGCTCCGGGGATTCTTTCTGAAGTTAAAATTCGAATAGATGGAGCCTTTGCGGTATGCCAAGTCATAGTCATAATGAAAGTAAGACCCTGAAACGCCGAAAGTCAGGCTTCTGAAGATACTTTCTGCGGGAAGGAAAGAGTAGGCCACTGCTCCCGAACCTGTAAGCTGCCCTGTTCCGGTACTGTACGTTGGCGTAAAGGAGTATAAAAACTTCTGGTCAAACAAAGATTGATTCTTAAAATTAAATCCGATCAGAAATTTATCGTAGGTGTTGTTGAAACGCACTCTCGGGCTTACATAGATTTCGTTGAACTCGGGATTCGGAATATCTTTGATCAGCTTAAGCTTAATTTTTCGCATATTGGAAAAAAATCCTTTGGCATAAAGAAAATTATCCCTGTAGTTTGCTTCGGGAAAAATATATTCATCGTTCAGCGTGATTTTATGAGTATTAAAGTCCGGAATTGAGATCACGGCATTCTTTTTATTTTCTTCCGTTTCTACCCAATATTCTTTTTTCTCACCATCCTGCGATTCAGTTTCGAGTTTTACGGGGATGTTGAAAGGAGTGTTTTTCTGAATTTTTACCGTAAGCGAATCACCTTCTTTTTTAAATCTCTTAAGCTTAAAATTTATCCTGTTCTTATGTTGTAAAAACTCTGACAGATAAGCGGTTCTTTTATCTTTTTCGGCTAATTCTCTGATAAAATCATCCGGATCAGTTTGCTTGTCGGTATGTCTTGCAATGAAATTCTGAACCAGGACATCAAAGTTTTCGTATCCCATTTTATCTGCCGAATAATTGAATAGAGTTCCTGTTTCAAAGCTGCTGATGGCCATATCGTTAAAATTGCTCAGAACCGCATATTTTTCAGCGATTTTCTGATCAAGATTCTGATTCATGATATACTGGTAGGTAAGTCCGTAACGCTCGATAAGCTTTACTTCGGAAGCATGAAAAAGCTTTAACGGCTTTACCCCGAAGATTTTTGTTTCCGGGAGGGAGCCCAGCAATTTCGTATCCGGGTAGAATTTCTTTAGATACTGAATCTCCAGATAAGATTTTAATCCGTTTTTAAACCAGTGGTCATCCTGTTTGTCTGTAATGATGCTTTCATCAAGCACTTTTTTGGCTACGATACCGAAATAGTCCAGATCCGTTTTTTGTTCGTCCGTAAACAGCTGAAATCTGAATTTCCAGAACGTAATATCGTTATTCCCGAAAAAATCTTCTTTCGCCCTGAATTTATCCGAAATGAAAATTCGTTCAGGAATGGTTCCGATCCGGTCTTTGATAAATTTCAGATGAAGAGGAAGGAAAAATTCCAGATTTTGCTTTTCTTCAGGTCTCAGGTTGTATCCGAACTTTATTTCGGTTTTTACCTCGTCCGTATTGATATTGATGGAGGGGTATTCGTTCCGGGAGATGAGAAATTCGGGATCCGAATCGAGATATCCCTTAAAGGAATTCATCTGGAACTGCAGGAGATTACTTTCAATAAAAGAATTGACAGGGAGATCGAAATTTACGGTCCAGTACGTATTAAAGCTCACCGACTCTTCAATATCGTGATAATCTCTTTTGGCAGTATTGTCCGGATCAAAATGATCTGGAACAATAAAGAAATATTTTAAAGCAACGTTTGTATCAGAAGTCCCGTACCCGGTGAATTTTTTATCGGGAAGCAGGATCTCATACTGCAGATTTAATTTTACCTGTTCGCCAGGCTTTAAGGCCTCTTTGAGCGGCAGGAAAAAGTTTTCATCTGAAGTATTGCTTACCGTGATTTCCTGATCAGCGTTTCTTATGTTTAAGGTTAATAATTTTCCAAGCTCACTTTTTTCTGCAAAATGAAGGTCTGTATTCCGGTCTTCAAGTTTTCGGTAGACCAGGGAAGTACCTCTTTTATTGTAGGCAGACACCCAGTTCAAAAGCTTTACCGTATCAAGGTCATGCTTTGAGTTGTTATAATAAACGATTTCCTGGCTGATGCTGAGCCTTTTTTTGTCGGAAGACAGTTTTGCTTCAATATAAATGCTGTCTTTCTGTGCAGAAACTTCTGCAACACCCAAAAACAAAGCAAGACCAATACAAATATTTCTCAAGTAACTGTGATATGGTTCAAATATAACTTATTTTGCAGAAAGTCTGTTGAAATTTAAATTAACTCTGGGTTAGTTTTTCGGCAGGGAATTCAGATATGCTTTCCAGCCTTCGTTTTTATAGGTAACGGCAGCTTCGGCAGGATCTTCAGATTTGTAGATTCCTCTTCCTACGATGATAAAATCGGTATGCAGGGTTTTAAATACATGCTCAGGCGTGTTGTACTGCTGGCCTTTTCCGTCTCCTGAATCGGCAAGATTGACTCCCGGAGTGAATAACAGCATTTCTTCAGGAAGCGGATTCTGGGAAACTCCGCCGATGACATTCGGATGGGAAGCAGCTATTTTCAGGGCCTCTTCTCTGTAAGTGCTGGTAGTTAAAGTTCCTTTTGAAGACATTCCGATAATGGCAACAACGCCCACATTTTTAAAGCAGTCTAATGATTCAAAACCACCGATAACCTGTGAGGTCACAAAATCTGCCCAGTCGGTAATTTTAAATACTCCGCTTGTAAACTGCAGTTCCTGGGTATTTCCGATGTCTGCAAATTTACGGTCTTCCATAAGGAGGAAATTATGTTTTGCGGCCAAAGCTTTTAGCGGCGTAATGGTCTTTTCGTATTCGAAATCAGAAATAATATCGATATGCGTCTTTAAAGCAATCACATGCGGACCCACTTTTTCAGCCAGATCAAGCAACTCCTGAGTGGTGGTAACATCGGCGGAAGCTATTAAATTCGATTGCTTAGCCAGTGCGGTTTCAAGAAGCTTTTTAGACACGGAATGCTGTCCTGCTGAAAGTTTTTGCTCATAAGATGCTCTTTTCTCCTCTTCAAACTGGATGTGGTTTCCATGTAAAAAATCCTGGATTCTTTTCACTTCGTCGTCAGACAGTTCTCCGTTCTCCTGGAGAATAGTACATACTTCAGAGATGTTGAACAAGGTATGAACGCGATATCCTTTACTTTCGAGAAGTTCTTTTCCGCCCTGCTCACGGTCAAGAACAACAACGATATCAGCCACTTTCAGGTCTTCCTGTTCGACTTCGGCAATGGTTTCGATCAATGATTTTCCGGAGGTGATGACGTCTTCTATCAAAAGGCAGTTCTGTCCCTTCTGATAAATCCCTTCGATCAGTTTTTTAGTACCGTAGTTTTTGGCCTCTTTTCTTTTTATAATTAATGGAATATAGCTTTCAAGAGACATGGCTGTGGCCATCGGAAGAGCGGCATAAGGAACCCCGCAGATCAGATCAAAATTATCCAGCGGAAGCATTTCCAGGAGATAATTGGCCAGGTTTTTTAAAATTTTAGGATCTGAAGCCAAAGGTCTTAAGTCTACATAAAAAGGACTTTCGATCCCGCTTTTTAATGTAAATCTTCCAAATTTGATGATGCCCAGTTTATAGCACTCTAAAAAGAATTCTTTTTTACTTTCCATTATTTTTTATTAGATGTTTGCAAATTTAAGGAAATGAACTTGAAAGTCAATTGTGAATTTTACTTCGTAAGTGAATTGTAAATTTTAAAATAATAAATTCATTCATTATTCATAAAAAAACATCCCAAAGGATGTTTCAGATTATTTTACGATTTCGGCGTCAATCACTTTCGGACTGCCGGTATTGTATTTTCGCTCGGCCTCCCAAAGAAGGAATTTATCTACCTCTTTGATCAGCTTCGGAATGGTAAGCGATAAAACTGCGAGGTCGTCCAGAACTCCGATGACCGGTACGGCGACTTCCGGAAGAAGGTCGATGGGAGAGATGATGTATAATATGCCCAGCAACGGTAGGATAATGTCTATGGATCTCATCGGGTATTCTCCTTTTCGCCACATTCTTACCATTCTGAAAATGTCGGGGATCTTTCTGACAAAACCTTTATGATTGATAGCCTCTTTGGCTATACTTAGCTTTGAATATTTCATTTTGTGCCTGATTTAATAATTCTTCAATGGTACTTATTTGACAAATTCCATACCAAGAGATTCTTATTAAAAGTTAAATTATTTAATGATATTATCAATAAACTGATGTACCGATTCCGTATTCCAGTCTCTTGAGGCATCTTCTTTAATGATGATTCTTCCGTCTTTGTCGAGGAGGTAGGTTGTAGGGAATACTTTCGGGAGAATTTTTTCAGAAATCGGACTTTGTGCGATATACACGGGAACGTTGTAGTTATTTTCCTTCAGGAATTTTCTTATGGCATCTTCCTGGTCGTTCATGGCAATCAGGACAAAATCGACATGGTCCTTGCGGGTATCATACAGTTTTTGGATCGATGGCCATTCTTTTCTGCACGGCGGGCACCATGTTCCCCAGAAATTCAGGAATACGGCCTTGTCTTTAAAGGCCTTAAGATTAGTATCGGGAACATTGATTCCCTGAAGGTCGATGTCGTAATCTTCATCACTGACATGCACTGCATTTTCGATCGTTGCAATCGGGAAAAAGGTGTCCTGAAGTTTTTCCTTCACGCCCGGAACAAATGCAATGACTGCAATAACGGCGATCAATACAAGATAAATGAGATTTTTTTTCATTTTAAATGATTTAAGCTATAGCAATTCCAGAATTTCCTGAACGGCGTCTTTTCCTCTGTTTTTGGCGTAATAGATCTGCAGATCGTTATAAAACATATCTTTCGTGTAAGTTTCCGGGTCGGCTTTGTATTTTGCCAGCAATTCTCTTCCGTATTGAGGACGTGGTCCCCAGGAATTTCTTACCTTAAAATCTTTATCCAGGATAATCACTTTCGGAATAGATTCTGTTCCGTTGGTCAGGAATTGATTAATTAAGCTTTTATCACTGTCTCTGAGAAAGATTCTCACTTCATTTTTTCCTTCGAAAAACTTCACCAAGGCCGGTACGGTAGCACTTGCGTCACCACACCATACTTCAGAGATGATCAGTATTTTTCCGTCAAAGTTTTTTGCTTCGAGTTCTTTCAGCTGACTTTCATCCGGAATATACTTTTTTAACGTTCTGTCGATTCTTTGTAAGCCAAGTTCGTAATATTGTTTATAGTCCGTTTCCTGTTGGTTCGCAGGGTTTTTCAATCTCTGTCTTCCAGTCTGTACATAGTCTTCGAAAGAAATCCCTTGTGCCCAGTAATTTTCCATTACTTTGAATTTATGTTAAAAATGATTGATATTTCTTGTTTTGTTAATGAGGTAAAGATCGGCCAGCACAAAAGCTGCCAGGCTTTCCACTACCGGAACCGCCCGTGGAAGCACACAGGCATCATGACGGCCTTTTCCTTCGACAGTGACAGGGTTTCCGTCCCGGTCAACGCTTTCCTGTGGTCTTAGAATAGTTGCAACCGGTTTAAATGCCACCCGGAAGTAAATATCCATTCCGTTGGAAATCCCGCCCTGGATCCCTCCCGAAAGGTTGGATTTAGTGGTAAAATCTTCATTGAAAAGATCATTATGTTCCTTGCCGGTCATTTTGGCGCCACAGAATCCGCTTCCGTATTCAAAACCTTTTGCGGCATTAATATTCAGCATCGCTTTGGCCAGTTCAGCCTGGAGTTTTGAAAAAACGGGTTCCCCGATTCCCACCGGAACATTTCTGATGACACAGGTGATGGTTCCGCCGATGGTATTGCCTTCTTTCTTGATCTCTTTGATTCTTTCGATCATTTTCTCTGCTGTTTCAGCATCAGGACAACGGACTTCATTACTTTCCGTTTTTGAAAAGTCGAGATCCTGGTACGGTTTTTCACAGAAAATATCTCCGACGGAGGAAACGTAAGCGTTGATCTCAATACCGGATAAAAGCTGTTTAGCCAAAGCTCCTGCAACCACCCAGTTCATCGTTTCGCGTGCCGATGATTTTCCGCCGCCCCGGTAATCCCGCAGCCCGTATTTTTGGTCATAGGTAAAATCTGCATGGCTCGGGCGGTACGACCTGGCAATATGATCGTAATCTTTTGATTTCTGATTTTCATTTTCGATCATGAAACCGATAGGTGTTCCGGTTGTTTTTCCGTCAAAGATCCCTGAAAGAAATTGTACGGTGTCACTTTCTTTTCTTTGAGTAACGATGGCTGACTGCCCGGGTTTCCTGCGATCAAGCTCATATTGTATCTGATCTAAATCCACCGTTAAACCTGCCGGAAAATTATTGATGATACCTCCGTAAGCCGGGCCATGACTCTCTCCAAATGTTGTAAGGCTGAGAAGATTACCTAAAGTATTTAACATGATACAAATTTACAGCTTTTTCTCCAGATAAAGAATGGCTGTTATGGCTTCTCATGATAGCTATTTTCTATGGAACGGATGACTTTCCGGGCTTCTGCTTTCTCTTTTGAATTCAGTGTTTTCCAAACAAAACCTTTGCGCATATTTTTTTTATCTGCCATTTGAGGAAAAATTCCGGCTTTTATATCGTCAAAGATATAACTTTCCGAAATGGCAGGTAATTTAGTATCGAAGTTATACGGATATTTTTTGGAGACATAAAAGGATAGATTTCCTATTTTGTACGCATTATACTCCTGATCTGCATAATGGGAAGGTCTGTATATCTGTTCTTTTTCGATGGGCCCCATAAAGCTTCCCAACCGGAAGCTGGGAAGATAATTTTGAAGAACCGCCGGTACCGTAAGCAGTACTACAACAATAATACTCAATACCGAAAACACGGTAACCGCCATTTTTTCAGCGATAAAATCTTTAAACAAAATAAAAAAGATAACAAAAAACACATCGATAAAGAATCGGTACTGTGCTGAAAACGAGATTACCAGAATACTTTTTATTATGATTGAAAGACAGATCAGGTTTATCATCCTGTTTTTTTTTATGATGCTGAAAACGATGAAGATGACGAGGCTGATGATCAGAGAAATATTGATGACCGACTTTATTCCGTCCAGGAACAGCCAGTTTTTTATGTAATCGGCCGGTGAAAAGTTTGAAATCTCCTGGTAAGAATACTGCATATCGTAGGTTTTCCGGATGGCAAATTGAGAGGAGATGTTTAATATTTCAGTATTCGGTTTCCAGTTTACTGCCAAATCTCCTACAGCAATGGGAAAAATGGGATATCCGAAGGTCCAGATATTTTTAATGAAAAATAGGATCAGAATTAAAAAGCCGGGCAGCAGGGATTTTATGGTCGGCTTACTGTTCTGGAATGAATAGAAAAAACTGACGGCCGGAAGCCAGATCATCGTCGGTTTTATGGCAAAAACAAATACAGAGAATGCAAATAGTTGAGCAGCTAACCTGTTTCCTGTTAAAATTTCCTGTAAAATCAATAAAGAAAACAGGATAACCGGTAAGTCAGGGCTTGGCGACTGAGAAAATAACAGTAGCACAGGGATGAAACATAACTGAATACAACTTTTATTTTCTATAATATAAAGCGCATAAATAATCAGTAATATTGAATTAATTCTTAAAAAGGGATCCGAAATATTTGAAAATCCTGACTGGAAAATATGCCATACCGACATCTGCCCTAAGGTAAGATCGAGATTTGCGATTCCCTTAACGATTCCGAATTCCGTGAGCCATTTGATGGTAGGAACATAATATCCGAAATGATCTAAAATAAAAGGATAAAATGATCCGGAAAATAGAATGACCGATAGGCCACCAAAGATTAAAATGTATTGATCTGATGCGGTAGACAACAGATTTTTGTATGCTCTGTTCTTTAAAAAAAATAACAATCCTGTAATAATAGTTGGAATCTCTACGTGTGCATTCAGTGGAATGAAAAAAGCAAGGATGGTCCACAGAAGGCTGATGCCCATAATTCCGTACACTGCCTTTCCGTAAAAACCGCAGAAGGGACTTTTCATCAAAAGATTCAGTGCGGTTCCCCAACCGGCCAGAGCAGGGATTAAAATTACCGAGGAAATAAGAATAAGGAACATAAAAAAAAGATTGCTTAAAAATAAGCAATCTTTCCAAGATATTTATAAAAAATTATTAATTACGTGGCTGTACTCTTCCGCTCTTTCTGTCCTGCGCCCTACCTAACGTATAACCTGTCGCCCCACCGATGACACCACCAATGGCAGCACCGGCACCAGGACTTTTCTTATTAACGATGGCTCCTAAAGCTGCACCACCCACTGCACCGATAATGGTACCTTTAGCCGCTTCACTCATTCCTTTTTTCTGGGTCGTTCCCTGTGATGCGGTACTTCCGTTATTAGCATACGAACCATTGCTGGAGCTTGAACTCGGTCGGTCTCTGTACACGGTATGTGTCTCACGGATTACCTGAGGTTTTGAATTGGCTGCAGCCGTTTTGGCTTTCTCTATATCGGCAATGCTGTCTGCCTTTTTCTGTGCTTCATAAGCCATTTTTTCTTTTTCAATGGCTAATTTCTGCTTTTCAATTTCAAGTTGTCTCATCTGGAATTCCATTTTCTGTTGTTCCAGTGATTTTTCCGCGATCTGATCATCTTTTTTACAGGCTGTCAGTAAGAATACTGATAATACCCCTGTTAACACTATACTTTTCATAATTCAAATTTTAATAGGGTTCCAAAGACGGACTTTGGTAGTATGGTATTTTCAATTATGAAGCCAAAATTAATTTAAGAAATGTTAAAATTTTAGAAATAGTCTTAAAAATAAGTGTTTATTATTGTCAATCTCTCATAAATAATGGCTTTCGGTGATTTTTTGGAATTGTTTCCATAGCAAGGTTTTATTCGTGAGATTTGATGAAAATGATCTTTCTCAAGTTTCATTGTATTTAATTTAAAGGCTTATGATGAGATGAATAGTATTCTCTTGTATATTATTGAATTAATACAAAAAAAATCACTTATTTCACCGTATTATGATCTCGCTCATATAATTGTTGCTTTATTGTGTATAATTTTGACTTTATATCACACACCAAAAATTATTATATGAAAAAAATAATGCTTTTAGCACTAGGGCTAAGTTTATTTGCAGTAAGCTGCAACAAGAAGGAAACGCTGAATGAAAACAATTCCATGAGCGACTCTACGTCTACCGGAACGATGTCGCCGGACAATACGACTACCGGAACGTCAATGGATACAACGGCAAGCGTAAGAGACAGCGCCATGAATCAGGGAGCCGGAAACAGCAATAATGCCGCAACCGACGGAACAAACGGATCTAACCGCTCCGGAAGCGGGAGTGATTCGGCAAGATAAGACACTTTTTTAGACCCCATATACCCTTTTTTAAACTCCTCACGACCCTTGAGGAGTTTTCTTTTGCTGTTGATTCAGAAGTTTTTAATCCCTTGTGATCCGGATCATAAAATCTGTTGGCTCGGGTCATTAACTTTACCTGAGAATTAATTAATTGATTCTATAAAAATTTTTTTTCATCATTTGTGTTTTT
>JBMDXW010000345.1:0-14872 GCA_048594965.1 Chryseobacterium sp. | reverse complement strand
AAAACCAACAAAAGCAAGAGCCGAATACATTGAAGTAGAACCCAATGTAAAACTTCATGTAACCGATCTTGGGGAAGGTAAACCTGTGGTGTTGATCCACGGTTATCCGGTGAGCGACATATCCTGGGAATATCAATATCTTCCTTTGATAAAAGCGGGTTACCGTGTGATCGGGATCACCCTGAGAGGCTTCGGGCAATCAGACAAGCCCTACGGGAAATATAATTACGACCAGTTTGCATCCGATATCAAAACCGTTTTGGATAAACTGGATATCAAAGATGCTACGTTGGGCGGACACTCAATGGGTGGGGCAATCGCTTTGCACTACGTTGCAAAATATAACGCGGCGCACGTCAGCAAACTGGCATTATTCGCAGCTGCAGCACCGGTTCATACCAAAAAAAAAGATTATCCTTATCCGTTATTTACAAAGGAAGAGATCACCAAATGGGTAGACCTCGTCAGCGTAGACAGACCGGGATTATTAAACACCATCGGTGAAAGATTCGTCTTATCTGCAACGTCGGTTTCACCGGGAATCGGAGCGTGGCTGGGCGGAATCGAAATGCAGTCGTCTGCTTATGCCATGGAACAGGCATTAATCGCTTTAAGAGACGAAGACCTGCGTGGAGATTTACCGAAAATAAAAATTCCGACGCTGATTATGCAGGCAAAACAGGACCGGATCGTGGCCTATGCACTCGCAGAGCAAATGAATAAAGCCATCAAAGGCTCGAAACTCATTCCTTTTGAGAACAGCGGACACGCACTGTTCCTTGAAGAGAAAGACAAATTCAATGAAGAATTAATAAAATTCCTAAAACAATAATTAACCTAGAATGCCTGTGGCAAATGGTTACGGGCATTTCTTTATTTCTAAATATTAATTACAGATAACCACTAAAATAAACTTTTATGAAACCATCATCCAACTTACTTTCTCCTGAAAACCATGCTTTGGTATTAATTGATTTTGAAGGGCAGATGGCCTTTGCCACAAAAAGCATCTCAATGAACGAACTGCGTAATAACGTAGCGGTAATCTGCGGAGCTTCCAGGATTTTTAATGTTCCCACGGTCATCACTACGGTGGCTGAAGAGAGCTTCTCGGGACCTGTTTTTCCTGAAATTGAAGAAGCTTATCCGATGGCGACTTCTGGATATATCGACAGGACGAGCATGAACACCTGGGAAGATGAAGCAGCCTATAAAGCAATCGTCGGAAAACAGAAAAAGAAGATTGTTCTTGCCGGTTTATGGACGGGGGTTTGCATCGTGGGACCGGCACTGTCGGCCCTGGAAGAAGGGTATGACGTATTTGTGATTACCGATGCCTGCGGGGATGTTACCGATGAAGCGCATGAAAGAGCGGTACAGAGAATGATTCATTCGGGAGTGAAGCCGATGACTTCCATTCAGTATATTCTGGAGCTTCAGAGAGACTGGGCGCGTCAGGAAACTTATGTGGCGGTGACAGACCTGATGAAAAAATATGGCAGTTCGTACGGTCTGGGGATTCACTACGCCCACAGAATGTTGAAACACTAATAGTTAATATCCTTTTCAATGTTGAAATCTTCATATTCCATATCTGTCCTGAAAATTATAATTGCAGCCTTTTTTTGTCTTTCCGGAATTTCCCGGGCACAGAGTTTTAAACTTTTGCGCTACGATGAAAATTATGAATATTTAAAGGATTCCGCCGGTACATTTTATAACAGGGTAAAGTTTCTTCCTCTTGATGAAAAGAAGGATACCTACCTGTCTTTCGGGGGCGAAGCAAGGTATGAATACGTGGATTTCAACAATGAAGACTGGGGAAGGCTGAATATCGGTCACAACAATTTTCTGCTCCAGCGCTACGATCTCCATGCGGATCTGCATATAGGAAAAAAATTCAGGGTGTTTTCACAAATCCGGAGCGCTCTGCAAAACGGACGGAAAAACGGGTCGCGGGGAATTGATGAAGATCAGCTAAGCATTCAGAATTTGTTTATTGATGCCGATATAATTCACAGAGAAGATCAGAGACTCACCCTCAGAATTGGACGGCAGGAATTGGATTACGGTTCCGGAAGATTGATTTCCGTAAGAGAAGGACCGAATGCCAGGCTTTCCTTTACCGGAGCCAAAGCGATGTTTACTCATGAAAATCTTTCGGTTGATGCCTTTGCAATGATGGCAGACAGTATTAACACGGGTGTCTTTGATAATAAAATTTCTAAACAGCTCAATCTTTGGGGTACTTATGCCAGAATCATTATTCCGGCGGCCGGAAACCTGGATCTTTATTATCTTGGGATCAGGAGGGACCAATCTGTATTTGAAGCGGGAACGGCGAAAGAAAAACGCCACACCATCGGCGGAAGGTTCTGGAAATATGGCGGCGGATTCATTTACAACCTCGAAGCTGCCTATCAGTTCGGAACTTTCGGAAACGAAGATATTTCTGCGTGGACAGGCTCTGTGGATATCGGATATCTGTTCGAAAATGTAAAATTTAAGCCAAGCATTAATCTGAGAAACGATTATATTTCAGGGGACAAATCCAGAGAAGACGGTAAACTCAATACGTTTAATCCATTGTATCCGAAAGGCGGTTATTTTGGCTTCAGTCCGCAGGTCGGCCCGGTCAACCTTATTGATATTCATCCGTATGCAACGTTGGATTTCACTGCTAAACTCAAAATGCAGGTCGACGTGGTTTTCAACTGGCGATATTCCCTGAATGACGGCGTTTACCGGCCAAGCGGAGTTTTGAACCGTCCCGGAAGCAGCTCAGGCAAAAGATATATCGGAACAGCTTATTTAACCAATTTTACCTACAGTTTCAGCAAATATATCTCGCTGGTGAGCGGACTTCAGTATTTCCGGAAAGGCGAATTCATCGAAGATATTATTCCCAATGCAAAGAGCGGGATTTTTTATAACATCCGTTTAGGATTCAAATTTTAATCAACTTTTAACTACAAAAGATACAGAATCAAATGTTTAAAAATGGCAAATGAAGGAAAAGCTCAGCAAATAGAATCGCTTTTTTAAACTTTAAATAAAATTTTTGTGCAAAAACTAAAATCAATTATTATGCAACATTCAATTACAAAATATATGAACTGGTCTAAAGCGATGCTTGCAGCATTCGTTTTAACAGCTTCCGTGACTAATTTCGTCTCAGCACAGACCGCAGCAACAGAAACAAAATCAGCAGTCGGAACCACAAAAACCTGGGGAACTGTAGATGGCGTTTCCGTGGTTGGATTGGTGCAGGGGCCTTCTGCCGCAGTGGCCGATTTACAGATTGCCTGTGTGTTCGAATATACCGACGGAGATATTTTCAATTCTCCGGCACTACCGAGAGAGCTGAACGGAATGGTTCACCTGGATGAAGCTTTGAAAGGAATTATTACCGATGTCAGAAAAAGCGGAAAATTCCAGGGACACGCTTTGGAAACTTTACTAATCACTCCGCCAAAAGGAAGTTTAGCTTCAAAAAAACTATTGCTGATCGGTTTGGGAGACCGAAATTCTTTCGACGCAGAACTCATGAAAGAAGTAGGAAGCGTGGCCATGAGAGAAGCCCTGAAATTACAGGTTGCAACAGCCTCTTTTGCGAGCGATCTAAAAGATGCGGGAATTGATTCTCCTACTGCTTTGGTCGCTGAAAATGTAGTGTTGGGGGCTTTCGACGCGTACCGTGCCCAGTCTTATCTGAAAGATAAACATTACTCGGATGAGATGAAATTAAAAAAGCTGATTTTATTGGCCGGACCGGCATTTTTTACGACTGCAGGAGGAGGAATCCAGGAGGCAATTTCAAAATTAAATGCTAAATAATACGATATGAAGGCAGATTTAATTTTATTTAATGGAAAAATCCACAGTTTCAATAAAGAAACCCCGGACATTTCTGCGGTTGCCATTAAAGACGGAAAAATCATCGCTGTTGGAAGCGACGGGCTGGTGGATCAGTTTTCTGAAGAATCTACAAAAATCATCGATCTAAAAAAGAGGAGAGTCGTTCCCGGAATCAATGACTCGCACATCCATCTGATTCGTGGCGGGCTCAACTACAATCTTGAATTAAGGTGGGACGGCGTTCCTTCTTTAGCCGATGCTTTGAGGATGCTGAAAGACCAGGTAGACCGTACGCCTTCTCCACAATGGGTTCGCGTGGTCGGCGGATGGTCGGAGTTCCAGTTTGCGGAAAGGAGGATGCCGACTTTGGAAGAGATCAATGCGATTGCTCCCGAAACGCCGGTTTTTATCCTTCATCTGTACGACCGGGCGCTTATGAACAGGGCTGCTCTGAAAGCGGTAGGTTTTACAAAAAATACTCAGGCGCCGGCCGGCGGACATATCGAACGGGATGCGAACGGCGAACCGACCGGATTGATTATTGCGACACCCAATGCCATGATCCTGTATTCGACACTCGCGCAGGGCCCGAAACTTTCTTATGAACATCAGCTGAACTCCACCAGGCATTTTATGACGGAACTCAACCGTTTCGGAATTACAAGCGTAATTGATGCCGGCGGAGGTTTCCAGAATTTTCCCGACGATTACCAGGTCGTGAACGAGCTGAATGAGAAAAAACAGTTAACGGTGAGGATCGCTTACAATCTTTTTACCCAAAAACCCAAACACGAATTTGAAGATTTCAGCGATTGGATCGATACGGTAAAATTGTACCAGGGCGATGATATGTACCGCCACAACGGAGCAGGAGAGATGCTGGTCTTTTCAGCGGCGGATTTTGAAGATTTCCTGCAGCCAAGACCCGACCTTCCTGAGAATATGGAAGCTGACCTGGAAAAAGTCGTGAGATTGTTGGTGGAAAACCGCTGGCCTTTCAGGCTTCATGCGACGTACAACGAAAGCATCACCCGGTTTTTAAATGTTTTTGAAAAAGTAAATCAGGATATTCCGTTCAACGGACTACCCTGGATTTTCGACCATGCTGAAACGATAGACGAGAACAATATCGAAAGAGTGAAAAAGCTTGGTGGCGGAATCGCGGTTCAGAGCAGAATGGCTTATCAGGGCGAATATTTTACAGACCGGTATGGTTCGGCGGCGGCGGAAAGTACGCCGCCTGTGAAAAAAATGCTGGAGATGGAAGTTCCGGTCGGCGGCGGTTCCGATGCGACAAGGGTGAGCAGTTATAATCCATGGGTTTCCATGTATTGGCTTGCGGCCGGAAAAACGGTGGGCGGATTACAATTGTACTCCGATACGAGATTGGACCGAAATGTTGCGCTCGAACTGTACACCAAAGGAAGCGCATGGTTTTCCCAGGAACAGCAGAAGAAAGGCGATATCCAGGTGGGCATGTTCGCAGATCTGGCAGTTTTAGATAAAGATTACTTTACGGTAGATGATGAAGATATCAAAAATATTGAATCTGAAATGACGGTAATGGACGGTAAAATCGTATATGCGAAAGGAGAATTTTCCTCATTCGCACCACCTTCCGTTCCTGTGCTGCCCGACTGGTCACCGACCAATCTTTACAATGGCTATTACCCGGTCGGAGGACATGCTCAGATGAAAATTGAGAAAAATTCAAAAGCGAAGTTGAAAGTCCCTCTGACTTCCCAGATTCACAGTTGTGCCGGAAGCTGTGATATTCACCACCATCATCATGATGCGGCCAGATTGAGTAATATTCCGGTGAATAATTACCATTCATTCTGGGGCGCATTAGGGTGTTCTTGTTTTGCTTTTTAAATATTAAACTATGGAAATTTTAAAACTGATCCTTTCATCAGATCTAGGCTCGTCATTCAATGATGCTGCGTTTTTAGTGTTCAGGATACTTTTGGGAATCGAATTGTTCCGCGTCCACGGGTTGAAGAAATTCAGACTGGAAAACGGGCAGAAAGAAAAAGTCCCGAATCCGCTTGGTCTTCCCGATAAGATGAATGCTGTGGTCGCTTCTCTTGCTGATACGGTAGTTCCTTTTTTTATTATTCTGGGGCTCGGCACACGTCTCGCAGTGCTGCCAACGATCGGAGTAACGGCGATAGGCTATTTTGTCGTACACCGAAAAGATTCTCCCGAAGTAAGGGACGTTCCTTATATGTACACTTTATCTTTATTATTAATTCTTGCCTTAGGCGCAGGGAAATATTCACTTGATTATTATTTATTAAATCTTATTTAACATGAAAAATTCAATCGGAATTAAGCCGGAAAATCTGGCAAAAGTAGCTGAAGTATTAATCAAAACTTTAGCGGACGAATTTATACTCTACACCAAAACCAGAAAAGCACACTGGAATGTGGAAGGTGCGGACTTTTACAACAAGCATCTCTTTTTCGAAGCACAGTATGGCCAACTGGACGAAATAATCGATAATTTAGCAGAAAGAATCAGGACGTTAGGACATTATGCTCCGGCCACGCTGAGAGAATATCTGGAGCTCACCCATCTCTCTGAATCCCCTGTACCTTCTAATGATAGCCTGAGCTACATCAGGGAGCTGCTTTCCGACCACGACAGCATTATTATCCACCTGCGTGAAAATGTTGAGAATTTTGCCGTGGAATTCAGAGATGCGGGAACCAGCGATTACATTACCGGATTGATGGAAACGCATGAGAAAATGGCGTGGATGCTGAGGTCACATTTAAAATAGCAGAATGGAAGTAAAACATAATATTGGCTTTGTCACGTTGCTTTTAACGATGATCGCAGGATATTGTGATACCGTAACGTTTGTCGCAGCGGATTCTATCTTTTCGGCACACGTTACGGGTAACTTTATTGTTTTTGCGTATCAGTTTGTAAAAGGTTCTGATATGAATGCATGGATCAAATTATTAACTTTTCCGGTGTTTATCATGGCGGTAATCACAGGCGGCAGAATTGCCGGGAAAGTTCTGAATCATTATACGATCTTGTTTTGGGAAGGTCTCCTGTTGCTTTCGGGCGGCATTACCGTAGCTGCTCTCACGTATTTTGGAATATTCGATAAATTCATGATGTATTCGGTGGTGATGATGACGGTCTTTGCCATGGGACTTCAGAATGCTTTCGGTAAGTTATATGCGAAAGAAACCTACGGACCGACCACAATGATGACCGGAAATGTGACGCAGGCTTCCCTCGATTTCGGGACTCTCCTGAAAACCGGGTTTAACGATACTGACGCACTGACGAGTCTGAAAAAGCAGCTTTTTCTGATCCTCGGTTTTCTCGTCGGCTGCTTTTTAGGCGCATTTGCAGGAAAGCAACTGGGACTGGTGACCCTTACTGTTCCCGGACTGGCCATGATCCTCTGTTATTATTATCACCGTAAAGTTTAAGCTAAAAAGAATATAATTTAATCATAATCAATTATCTTTAATCAATAATTTTAATTTTCCGGGGCTTCATGAAAAATTGGTTTGAGCTGGCATGTATTAACGGCGCATTCATATTTTTGAGTGTGCAGGTAAATGCGCAGACCAAAGAAAATCCTGTCATGTTGCTAAGGCAGATTTCACTTTCGGAAAACAGCAGGGCAAAAACGGATTTGTTTCTGAGACTGGGAGAATATTACCTTACCAAAGCCGGCGAGTACAAAAAAGACCTGGACAGTGCCGAACTGTGCAATAAAGAAGCCGCAAAACTGAGCATGATCACCCATGATCCGCTAAGCAAGGGAAAGGTGATGTTTCTGGATGCACGTATTGATAAAGAAAGAGCCAGATGGGAAATAGCGACCGCTAAGATGAAAAAATCACTGAACTACTTCCTGGCTCATAAGATGGACGAGCAGGCAGGTGATGTGTACAGTGAACTTTCTTACATGTCTAATAACGATCCTGAAAATCTTATCGTAAAAATTAAGCTGAAGGAAAAAGCCATCCATTATTTTGACCGCTCGCGTAAAGTTCTGAAGAAAGCAAATGTTCTGAAGGATCTGGCTGAAATTTATGGCATTAGAGAAGACCATGACAAGGCGATCGCTGTCCTGAAGCAGTCTTTAGCTACTTTTCAGGCGGCAGGATACCCGAGAGTACAGATGGTTTACAAACTTTTGTCTTTGGCACAAGTTCAGAAGGGAAATTACAAGGAAGCTTTACGGTGTGCACATCTTTCCTGGCAAACAGCTGAAAAAGTAGGCGATCAGTCGGCAGATCTGAGTGCAATTTATAATCAGGTAGGCATTGTCTATTATTATCTGAGAGACTATGCGAAAGCGATAGAATATTATGAAAAAGCTTTGCTAATTGCCAAGAAGAGTAATGATTTATCATTTATAAGAACGGCCGCTGCCAATATTGCGGTAGGATTGATTGAACAGGAAAAATATCATGAAGGCATCGGTATGATTAAACAATACAGGAAACGGTATCCCCATGAAAATAAGGAGTTTGAAATGTACGAAAATGGTATTCTTTTTAAGACTTACATAATAATGAGAGAACTGAAAAATGCTGAAGTATATTATAGAAAGATGGTGAATTACTATGGTTATTATGCCGAAGATGCCAACGACCGTACTTCCGTCTTGTATGGCTTTTTAATGTACCGCTTTCATAAAAAAGAGTATCGATCGTTCTATAAAAGCGCAAGGCTGTTTGATTCACTTACTTCTAAAACCGGAAACGATCTGATGCGTGCACAGAATCACCTCATTTGGTTCAAGGCAGACAGTACATTGGGAAAATATAAAGATGCGATCAGGCATTATCAGTTATACAAAAAATATTCTGATTCTGTTTTTAACGGTGAAAAAAGCAGGCAGATTAACGGCTTGCGGATTCAGTTTGATACCGAACAGAAAGATAAAAATATACAATTGCTGAAGCAGAAAGCCAGGTTACAGGAAAGCCGCATTGCCAATGATCAGGTCATACGCTATGTATTCGCCGGAGTTTTAGTGGTTTTGTCTCTCTTTGCGGTTTTGTGGTATAACCGGTCGAGATTGAAAAGCCGGGCAAACAGAAAACTGGAAATAAAACGGCGGCAGATTGACGAACAGAACGAACAGCTTAAAAAACTGCTTGGAGAAAAAGAATGGCTGCTCAAAGAAATCCATCACCGGGTGAAGAACAACCTGCAGATCGTCATCAGCCTGTTGAATACCCAGTCGGCGTATCTGGATAATGAAGATGCCCTGGCTGCCATACAGAACAGCCAGCAAAGGATGCATACCATATCCCTGATCCATCAGAAACTCTATCAGTCCGAAAATCTTTCAGTGATTGATATGTTCTGGTATATGAACGCCTTGGTTTCTTATATCAGAGAATGTTATTCTTCAGAAAAAAACGTGCAGTTTGTTTTAGATCTCCAGCCGGTATTTCTGGATGCTGCCCAGGCTGTGCCGGTCGGCCTGATCACGAATGAAGCGGTAAGCAATGCGATGAAATATGCATTTCCTGAAAAGAAAGATGGTGTGATAAGGGTTTGGTTTAAGCAAATCGGTCATCATAAATATAATCTCGGGATTGCAGATAATGGAGTCGGGCTTCCTGAAAACGTCAATATGGATAAGTCTGAATCACTCGGGATGAATCTGATGAAGGGATTGACCGGGCAGCTCGACGGAACGTTCTCCGTTGAAAATGAAAATGGATTGAAAATAAATGTAATTTTCAGTCAGAACAGGATAAGCAAAGAACTGCCGCAATAAAAAGTAAGATCAAACTTAAAATATAAGATAATAAGTATCTTTAAAAAATGAATTTCAAATCTGATTCTATTCACAAAAACCTTCCGAAAAGCTATTGTTTTTCACTGATCCTGATGCTTTTAAGCATCTGTGTAAAAGCACAAACGGGAGAGAACTCCGGGATTCTGCGAAAACAGCTTGCCGCATCACGCAATGCGAACGAAAAAGCCGCATTATTGCTGAAGCTGGGAGAATATTACTTAATCAGGCACGGAGAACTGAAAAGAGATCTTGACAGTGCTGCCTTTTTTAACCGACAGGCGCAGCAGATTAATTTAAAGATCGGAAATAAACTCAACATCGGAAAGTCGATGTTTCTGAATGGCAGAATTGAAAGAGAAAGAGGAAATAAAGCGGTGGCGGTCTCTGAAATAAAAAAGGCGATCTCTTATTTTGAAAACAATAAATTCACCCAACAGGCCGGCGAAGGATATGAAGAACTCTCTTTTACCTACGATAACGATCCGAAGAATTTTGACGCAAGAATTAAGCTTAAGGAAAAGGCATTGCAACGGTATCAATCTTCGGGAGCAAAATTAAAACAGGGCTCCGTACTGAAAGATTTGGGAGAAATTTACATAACCAATGACAATACGGATAAATCCATCCGGTTACTGAAGCAGTCGCTGGCTGTTTATAATAGTGTTAAATATAAAAAGGTACAGGGTGTCTATACGCTCCTCGCTGATGCCTATATCGACAAAGCTGAATATGAAGAAGCTTTAAAGTACGCACTTCTGGCAGAGAAAATAGCCGTCAATACTAATGATACATCAGTCCAGCTTAGCTCTGTTTACAGCAGTGTCGGGATGGTGTATTATTACCTCAGGCAAAATGAAGACGCCATCAGATACTGGGAAAAGGCTTTGGATGTGGCCAAAAAAAATAAAGATAACAGCTATGTACGTACCATCGCCAATAATATGTCTACCATGCTGATCAGGCAGCGCAAGTTTCAGGAGGCGATTGATATGATTAAAGAATACAGGGCACTCTATCCCATTGATGACAAAGAGTTTGAAAAAAGGGAAGACTATATCATGTTCAGCACCTACACGATTCTCAAGCAGTTTAAAAATGCAGAGGTCTTTTACAAAAAACTGGTCAATTACTACGGGGAATATGCAGAGAAAAACAATCAGCGGCTTTCAATGCTCAGAAGTTTCATATTTTATCATTACCAGACAAAAAATTTCGCGGCTTTTTACCCGAAAGCGAGGCTTTTTGATTCACTTTCCGGTAAAAGCGGCAATAATATGCTCCGTTCGGAAAACTATTTCGTATGGTTCAAGGCAGATTCGGTGCAGGGAAAATACCTGGATGCCATAAACCATTATCAGCTTTATAAGCGATTTTCGGATTCTGTTTTTAACGGTGAAAAAAGCCGGCAGATCAACAGCTTACAGATCGAGTTTGATACCGAGAAGAAAGACAAAAATATACAGTTGCTCACCCAGAAAGGGAAATTGCAGGAGACACGCATCGCCAACGATACGATCATGAGGTATGTCTTTATCGGGAGCCTTTTGGTACTGCTTCTTTTTGCCGCTTTGCTGTACAACCGTTCCAGGCTGAAAACGAATGCCAATAAAAATCTGGAAATAAAACGTCAGCAGATCGACGAGCAGAACGAGCAGCTGAAAAAGCTTCTTGCCGAAAAAGAATGGCTCGTGAAAGAAATCCATCACCGGGTAAAAAACAATTTACAGATCGTGATAAGCCTTCTGAATACACAGTCGGCGTACCTGGATAATGAAGATGCCCTCATGGCCATTCAGAACAGCCAGCACAGGATGCATGCCATGTCGCTGATTCACCAGAAATTATACCAGTCGGAGAACCTGTCCACCATTGATATGTCCTGGTATATTTATGAATTGATCGGTTATATCAGGGAATGCTATTCTTCTGATAACAAGATCAGGTTTAATTTAGATATCGACAAGGTATTTTTGGATGTCGCACAGGCGGTACCCATGGGGCTCATCATTAATGAAGCCGTGATCAACACTACGAAATACGCCTTTCCTGACGGCAGAAGAGGTGAGGTGTCCGTATCTTTTAAAAATATGGGAAACGATCAGTGTGAATTGATTATCTCCGATGACGGCGTCGGACTGCCGGCAGATTTTGATATAAATGAAACCGACTCGCTGGGAATGAACCTGATGCGTGGGCTCACCGATCAGCTCGACGGAAGTTTCTCACTCGAAAATAAAAACGGTCTCAGGATCAGAATAACTTTTAGAAAAAATACGGAAATTGCAGCCCCCGACCGGGAAGCGGAGATTTAAATCATAATGAAAGAAAAAATTTTAATTGTAGAAGATGAATTTATCGTAGCCAACGATCTGAAAATCATGCTTAAAAAAGCAGGTTACAGCATTACCGGCATCGCATCTTCCGTCGTGCAGGCCAGAAAGTCGATTGCAGAAAAAAGACCGGATTGGGTGCTCCTTGATATCATGCTCAAAGGCGATCTTACAGGGATCGATCTGGCGTGGGAACTTCGTGAGATGAAGCTGCCTTTTCTTTATATTTCCGCAAATACTAACCAGACTACGCTCGAGGCTGTAAAAGAAACCCAGCCGTACGGTTTTATGGTGAAACCTTTTCGTGAGCGCGATCTGATTGTCATGCTGGATATTGCCAGGTACCGCTTTGACGTTGAAAAAGGCGATGACTCCCTGAAAAGCCCGACCCGTGAAGCGATTGACGGTATTGTCGGCAAAAGCACAGTCCTTCAGCACGTAGTTGAAAAAGTAAAAGTAGTGGCACCAACGGATACCTCCGTTCTCGTGATCGGAGAAAGCGGTACCGGAAAAGAAAAAATTGCCCACGCGGTTCACGAACTTTCAGACAGGAAAACCAGGCCCATCGTCGTGGTAAATTGCGCGGCGCTGCCTCATTCCCTAATTGAATCCGAACTGTTCGGGCATGAAAAAGGAAGCTTCACCGGAGCCAACACCCAAAGGATCGGAAAATTTGAACAGGCAGACGGAGGAACGATCTTTCTCGATGAGATCGGAGAACTGCCCCTGGATTCCCAGGTCAAATTATTAAGGGTCCTCCAGGAAAAAGAGATTGAAAGACTGGGCGGAAATAAAACACTTAAAGTAAACGTAAGAATCGTCGCGGCAACCAACCGTTCGCTGGAAAAGGAAGTGGCAGAAGGCCGGTTCAGGCTGGATCTGTATTACCGGCTGAATGTTTTCCCGATCGAACTGCCACCATTGCGTGAAAGAAAAGAAGATATCGTGCTGCTTGCCAATTTTTTCCTGAATAAATATGCATCGGCTTCCAGGCGGAATGTTTCCGCGGTCAGCGACCAGGCGCTTGAACAATTATTAAATTACCAGTGGCCCGGGAATATCCGCGAACTGGAACATCTGATGGAAAGAAGCGTCCTTTTAGCAAAAACCAACACGATAGAAAGTTTTGACCTTCCTAAAATCACCGGATCACAAACGGGAAATTCAGGTCAGTTGAAATCGATGGAAGAGATGGAACGGGAACATATCATGAATGCCCTCCACAGCTGTAACGGAAAAGTATCAGGAACAGGAGGAGCGGCAGAATTACTGAAAATCCAGCCGCAGACATTATATTCCAAAATGAAAAAACTGGGAATTGATAAAGGATACCGGTAATTACATTTACATAAAATAAAAAGTCATGGAAAAAGAAACAGGCAGAATCGAAGGTTTCAGTGACGGCGTTTTTGCCATTGCCATCACGCTTCTGGTGCTGGATCTCCACGTTCCTGAAAAAGATTCGATCAGGAGCGGAAATGAACTGCTGCTCTTTATCAAAGGACAGTGGCCTACATTTCTCGCCTTTATTCTGTCATTTTTCAGTATTTTTATCATGTGGGTCAATCACCATAAGATTTTTAAGCAGATCTACAGCCGTACCACAGGCATTATGTTTGCCAACGGGCTTATTCTCTTCCTGGTTTCGGCAGTCTCTTATCCTACGGCGCTGTTGGCACAGTATTTTGACGGAGAAGCGTCTTCTGTGGTGGTCGCCATCTATACCGGGATTTTTGTTTTGATTAATCTGGCTTTCAATCTATTGTGGTACCAGGCCAGCCGGAATAAGAAACACCTTCGTCCCGGAATTTCCGATGCCGCCGTCCTCAAAATTCACAATAACTACCTTTATGGTTTGCCCATTTACCTTATCGCATTACTATTCTCTTTCTGGATTCCTTCTGTTGCCCTGATGATTATCCTGGGCCTTTGGATTTTCTGGGCTTTGTCCTCCGGGAAAATTGAGATGAAGATGGAAAATAAAAGATAATTTAAATACAGATAGAGATTTACATTAAATTGGAAATAAACATTTCAGCCTAAGATTGATGATCTTTAAAAGAATGTCTTTTCTCAATCCCGAGTTTCTGCATTTTTGAGATTAATGTCGTTGGTGGCAGTCCCAATAATTTTGCGGCCCCATGTGCTCCGAAAATTTTTCCGCTGCACTTCTCCAGCACTTTCAGAATGTATTCTTTTTCAAATTCGTGAAGGGTTTTGATCTGAAAATCCTGTACATCGTATGGCTGGCCAGGTAAGGTCGCGAAGTCCATTTCTCTGATGGTTTTATCTTTCGCGGTAAGCATACTTCTTTCAATCGTATTTTCCAGTTCGCGGATATTTCCCGGCCAGCTGTGTTCCAGCATCGAGTGCAATACTTTACGGGAAAAACCACTGATTTTCTTTCCGGTTTTAAGATGCAGCTTCCGTAAAAAACAGGCCGCCAGTAATGGAATGTCTTCCTTTCTTTCACGTAATGGCGGCAGTTCGATCGGGAAAACATTCAGACGGTAATAAAGATCACTCCTGAATTTTCCTTCTGTCACGTCTTTTTCAAGATTCCGGTTCGTTGCTGCAATCACCCTTGCATTTACTTTAATGGGTCTGTCACCACCGATTCTCTCTATTTCTCTTTCCTGTAAAACCCTCAGCAGCCTTCCCTGCAATTCGATGGGGAGTTCGCCGATCTCATCCAGGAAAATGGTGCTGTTCCGGGCCTGCTCAAACTTTCCTTTCCGTTCTTCTGTAGCGCCGGTAAAACTTCCTTTTTCATGCCCGAAAAGTTCGGATTCGATCAGGTTTGAAGGAATGGCCGCGCAATTGATCCGGATCATTTTTTTTTCGTTGACTGCCGAAAGCTGGTGAACAGCCTGTGCTATTAATTATTTT
>JBMDXW010000344.1:0-12123 GCA_048594965.1 Chryseobacterium sp. | reverse complement strand
TAAAGGAAGTTCCCGAAGTGCAGCACCTGATTTTTAATGATAATTTAAAAGCCGTAATCAGCGAACTTTTCGGCGAGAAATATTTTGTGGTGAAAAGTATTTATTTCGATAAACCTGAAACCTCAAACTGGTACGTCGCCTATCACCAGGATCTGACGATTTCGGTCGATCAAAAAATCCAACTGGAAGGATTCGGGTCCTGGACGACCAAGCAGAACCAGTTTGCCGTTCAGCCGCCACTGGATATTCTGGAAAACATATACACCATCAGAATTCATCTCGACGACACGGATGAAAACAATGGTGCTTTGAAAGTCGTTCCCGGTTCTCACGCCAAAGGTATTTACCGTCCGGAAACCATCGACTGGACAATCGAAACCGAAGAAATCTGCAATGTAGAAAAAGGCGGCATCATGATCATGAAACCTTTGATCCTGCATGGCTCCAACCGCACCACCAATGGGAAAAGAAGAAGGGTAATTCATATCGAGTTTTCCCACAGGGAATTGCCAGGCGGATTGAGCTGGCCGGAAAAGATGGTGATTGAAAATTAAATTTTTCGCTATTCTATTTATTCTTCAGGGTTATCGTTTTTGCGTACGCGACAATGTCATTGGGCTTCAACCAATACTGATGATTTTGCTCTTTCAAAATGTTTCGTATTATTTTGGTCTGTAAGATTAATAGCAAATATCAAAATCAATTGCTTTGAAAATGATATTCTAAAATTGAAAGGTTATATAAAGCCCTGAAAGGGTGAAATCCTTAAAAACCCATAACAAACAAAACCCTCCGGAACTTCCGGAGGGTTTTGTTTGTTGAGTAAAATCAAATTATTTTACTGAAATTTCATCTACGAAAATATAAGCCTCGCCGCCCGCGCCCTGGTGCCACTCCGGCAGCTTGCCGAAATGATAGGCTTTTACTTTTATATATCTGGCCTGTGTAGGCAACACTTCAGTCGAAAAATCTTTTACCTGAACAGTTTCGTTTTTCGGATCTACTGTATTATCTACCGTTTTTAGCAAAATATAATCTTTGCCATTGTTGGAAACATAGTATTCCACTTTTTTCGGCATTAAAATCCACGCTCTGCTGTCCTGAAGATAGGTGGATGACAATTGGGTAAATTGCTGTGGAGACTTCATGTCGATCACTGCTTCAAAAGTCTGGCCCTGATAACCCAGCCATTCCCCTTTTCTCCAGTTGGTGTCGCCGTTGATTCCGTCAATTAAAGATAAATTTCCGCTCGCCGTATATTGTGGCGTAGCTGTAGAATTGACCGTAATGTTCCAGTTATTGGGTCTTCTGTTAAAATTTGCGGTTACGATTGAACTTTTCTCCCCATTTCTCTCTGCATATGCCGAAACCTGTGTTGTTTTTGTGATCGTAAACGGACCTTTATAGGCAGTGAATGTCTTTCGTACGTTGGCATCGTCTGCATCTAAAGTCATGTAATAGATCTTATCTTCCGGATTCAGTGCGGCGATTTCCACTTTGGTATTCAGATCAAAAATCCTGGATGCAGAAATAACGGGTGAAGCTGTTAATTCATCGTACTTAAAATCTTTAAAGGATTTCACATTTTCAAAACCAAGCTTTTTGAGTTCATCTCTGCTTGTATTTCTGGTGATTGTACGCGTGGTCCCGTCTTCAAGACGGATTTTAACTTCATCAAAATAAGGTTTGGTAGTCTGCCATTCTGGTAGACCAGGTGTCACTGAATAGATTCCCATGGAACTGAGAATGTACCATGCGCTCATTTGCCCGCAGTCTTCATTTCCGATCAGACCGTCCGGTGCATTTTTGTAATAATTATCGAGGATGAATTTAATTTTTGCATCTGTTTTTTCAGGTTTGTCAACATAATTATACAGATAAGCAATATGGTGGCTCGGCTCATTTCCCTGTGCGTATTGCCCAATCAGACCGGTGATGTCTACCTGTTCGCGGCCGGTAGTTTTGTCCGGGGCGGCGAAAATTGCATCGATAAAATGCTCGAATTTTTCCTTTCCGCCATGCGCGGCGATCAGCCCCGGAATATCCTGCTGAACGGAATAAGAGTAATGCCAGGAGTTTCCTTCCGTATAATTGTTGTTTACTTCCCTCGGCTCGAAAGGTTCGTACCAGTTCCCGTTCTTTCTAGGCTGCATAAATCCGTTTTTAGGATTGTACAGGTTTTTCCAGTTCTGGGAACGTTTCATGAAATACCGGTAATCTTCTTTTTTACCTAAAATTTTAGCCATCTGGGCAATGCACCAGTCGTCGTAAGCATATTCCACGGTTTTGGAAACGCTTTCATGCTCATCATCGATGCTGATAAAATTATTCTGTTTGTAAGCATTCAGCCCGAAAATATCCAGCATCGCAGAATGTTTGGAGGCTTCAAAAGCTTTTTCATAATCAAATCCGGTGATTCCTTTGGCCATGGCATCGGCAATGACGGAAACCGCGTGGTAACCGATCATACATTCCGTTTCGTTGGAAGCCAGTTCCCAAACGGGAAGCTTTCCGCCCTGTTCATATTGTTTTATAAATGTATTGATGAAATCTGCCGTTCTTTTTCTGTCAATCAGGGTCATTAATGGATGCGCAGCTCTAAAAGTATCCCAAAGCGAAAATACCGAATAATAATCGAATCCTTTAGCCATATAAAACTTGTTGTCGCGGCCTCTGTATTTGCCGTCTACATCCATATTGATGTTAGGTTGGGTGAAAACGTGATACATCGCAGTGTAAAAAACGGTCAGTTTATCTTTATCGGAAGATTTCACTTCGATTTTCGACAGTTCTTTATTCCAGTCTGCTACAGCTTGTTTCCTTACGGCTTCAAAGTTATTCGATTTACCTTCTGCCAGCATATTTTTTCCTGCACCTTCATAGCCTGTCGGGGAAATGGACACTTTTACAGCAATCTTTTCTCCTTTTTTAACCTTGGAAGAAAATGCGAGTGCCAGTTGTGTTCCGGTAAAAAGATTGTTTTCATCCTTTCCGTTCACTGTTTTTTTTGAAATTTTCAAAGGTTTTGAAAACTCAATTCTGGCATAAATGTATTGATTGGTCGCCCAGGCTTCACTTCTCCTGAAAACTTCGATGGTTTTGTCATCGATAATTTTTATTTCGCCCTCTAATAATTTATCTCTGTGATTTAAGTCTAAAATGATATTGGCAGTTCCCGCATTGTTGAAGGTGTATTCATGATAACCGACTCTTTTGGTTGTTGTCAGTCGTACATCAATATTGTGCTTATCTAATTTCACCGAATAAAACCCCGCGGAAGCTTTTTCGTTTTTATGAGAAAATTTTGATGAATATTCGTTGGGCGTAAGTCCAGGTTTCCCCATGGTCGGCATCAGCATGATATCACCATAATCCGAAACGCCCGTTCCATTGAGATGGGTGTGAGAAAATCCATAGATCACCGAATCCGAATAATGATAACCGCTGCAGCCGTCCCAGCTCCCGTCGATTCTCGTATCCGGGGAAAGCTGCACCATCCCGAAAGGAACAATAGCTCCCGGAAAGGTGTGTCCGTGTCCACCGGTTCCGATAAAAGGATTTACATATTGCGAATAATTTTGTGAAAACAGATTATGAAAAATGATTCCTAAAAGAACGATTAATATCCTTTTCATAGATTTAAATTAAAATTCCCCTAAAATACTATAAAATTGCGGTACACAAAAGAAAATATCTATCAGTGTCTTTACTTATTCTAAATAGGTTAATTTTTTGTAAATTTGTCACCAATTTATTAGTTTATGTTGACGAAAGAAAAGGTTCAGGATTTCCTTAAAGAGATAGAGGTTGATGATTTGGTGAACAACCTTCAGATCATGGGAAATGATGTATATATTGATATGACTGCCCATTCACCTGCCATGCACGAAAAGAAAAAGCTGGAGGCAGCCATGAAACAGGCATTTGCCAGCGAATTTGGAGAAGAGGTTCATCTGAAATTGAAGATTGTGTCTCCGGAACCTAGTGAAATTCAGCAAAGTCAGATCAAAGGGAAGCAGATTCCCGGGATTCAGAATATCATCGCCATCGCTTCAGGAAAAGGAGGCGTTGGAAAGTCTACGGTTTCTGCAAATATGGCCGTTACTTTAGCAAAAATGGGCTTCAAAGTAGGATTGCTGGATGCCGATATTTACGGTCCGTCCGTTCCTACCATGTTTGATACGGAAGGGCAAAAGCCGGTTTCCGTAGAAATTGAGGGCCGGAATCTTATGAAACCTATAGAAAATTATGGGGTTAAGATGCTGTCGATCGGATATTTCTCAGGAGCGAATCAGGCAGTGGTCTGGAGAGGTCCTATGGCTTCCAAAGCTTTGAACCAGATGATCCGTGACGCGGCGTGGGGCGAGCTGGATTTCTTACTGATCGACCTTCCTCCGGGAACGGGAGATATTCACTTATCCATCATCCAGGAAGTTCCGGTAACTGGAGCGGTCATCGTAAGTACGCCTCAGCATGTGGCTCTTGCAGATGTAAGAAAGGGAATTGCCATGTTCCAGATGGAGAGCATCAATATTCCTGTACTTGGATTAATAGAAAATATGGCGTATTTTACACCGGAAGAATTACCGGATAATAAATATTACATTTTCGGGAAACAGGGGGCGCAATATATGGCTGAAGATCTTGGAATTCCCGTATTGGGAGAGATTCCGCTTATTCAGAGCATCAGGGAGGCAGGAGACGTAGGAAGACCGGCAGCACTGCAGGAAAATTCAAAAATTGCAGAAATCTACACAGAGACCGCGAGAAATATGGTGGAAAGCCTTGTGGAAAGAAACAAAAATCTTCCTCCTACAGAAGCTGTTAAGATTACAACCATGGCCGGATGTTCGCCAAAAGCAAAGTAATTCAGTAAATTGAAAACCAACTGACAGAAAAATATGGAAACAAATATAACACACGAAGATACCGTAACAAGGGTACTGGAAGCTCTGGAAAGCATCCGTCCGTTTCTTAATAAGGACGGTGGTGATATTGAGCTGATTGATGTGAAGGATAACCTGGTTTATGTAAAGCTTTTAGGAAACTGTTCCGGATGTTCATTGAATTTTTCAACCCTTAAGCTCGGCGTTGAAAATACAATTAAACAGTATGCCCCGGAAATTGATAAAGTAATAAGCGTAGAGTAAAGTATTAAAAAAATATATTTTTAAGCAGACCTTGGAACTTTAAGGTCTGTTTTTTTATGGAATTATTGTTCCTAGGATGGGATTTGGACGCATATTTGCGTGGCTACATATAATGATGTGATACACAATCTTAAGTTTCCCTGTTTCAATGGATTTTTAAGAAAATGTTAGAAGTTTTGCGGAAAATTTATAGTAATATTTCTACATGCTTGTGAATATTATATGTATTATTTTTGTAGAAAATATTTACACTGCTGATATGGGGATGATGCATGTAACATACTTTTTTATTCATATAATTTAAATGTTTGATAATTTTTAGAGATTTTATAAAAATTATTCCATTACAGATTCCTGAGGTCCCGGAATCAGAAAAACCGGTGTTCACGATTTTGAAAGAACTTCCTGACAGAAGCGCTAAGAATATGATTCTAAGGGATATTTGGTCTGTAACTTGTATTGAAAAATGTAAAATAAAGAGAAGATGTTTCCCATTCAAAACGGGGAATTTATTTAAAAAACTAACTCTATGAAAAATATACTCATTGCTGACGGTCACTATGTAGTAAGGACAGGTACAGCTCTGGTGCTCCAATCGAAACTTCAGTATAATTGTGATATAGACTTTGCAGAAACTTATTCTGAAACAAAAGATATGATTTCTGAAAAGATATATGACCTGTTGATCATTGATATCGATATACCGGGGAGTATTTTTAAGGCAATGGTAAAAGATCTTAAAAAAAAACAGAAACACCTTAAAATTCTGTTTTTTTCAACCTATGATGATAATGTAGGGATTCAATACGTAGAGGAAGGAGCCGCCGGATATCTGAATAAAGGAGCCTCTGAGGCCGAAATTATCGCTGCTGTTACGGCGATGTTTGAAGAAGGATATTATTACACCATCAATATGATGAAAAAACTTGTGACCCATTCTACCGACAGCCATTCTGTAGAGCGCCTGTCAAAGAGGGAATTCCAGATCTTTAAACTGCTGGCACAGGGAAACGGAAATATAGAAATTTCCAACATCCTGAATCTCAAAATGTCTACCATCAGCACCTACAAGAAGAAAATATTCGAAAAACTACAGGTAAAAAACGTAGTGGATCTCGTAAGGATCTATGACGATATGCATTAAAACAGAATTCCGGTGAAAATCACCGGATTACTTTTTCAGGTGATCCTTGATCCGGCCCGGATTCTTACAACGGAAAAAGCCCCGGAAATACCGGAGCTCTTTTCAATCAACTCATATTATATTCTATCTTACAATAACTCTCTTCACATGTCCTTCCGAAGTTTTTACAAGATAAGCTCCTGTTGAAAGTTTCGAAGTATCAATCGTCAGTGCATTTTTCTCTTTTCCTATTAGCTTTCCTGACAGGTCATACAGCTCATAATCCTGTACTCTGTTAAAATACAAAGTGTTTCCTTTGGCAACCGGATTCGGGAATACGTTAAAGGTTGCTTTTTCAGCTTTTACCTCTCCTGTTCCCAAGGTAGCTGTTCCGGCAATTTCGTACATCGATAATGTTCCGCTGATCTCGTTGGCAATGATCACATATCCTTTTCCGGTGGTTGTATTTTCCGGTGCGATATAGATGATTCCCTCAGGGCCGTTGTCACCACCGTACGCAGAGGTCATCCGTGAATGCTTATAGTCGGTAAACGTAGGGTTGTCCGGATTTGTAATATTGTATACCATGACGCCTCCGGTTCTTTCCAGCGTGATGAAGGCATAGGTCTGTCCGTTAATGTTTCCCAGAGCCACACCTTCCGGCTCGGGGCCTTTGGCGCGACTCCTGCTCTTTACCGTATTCGATTCGTTGTCTGCATTAAAGATCAATGGATGATTGGCAGCAATATAGCGTTCAAACTGATCGCCGCTGTCATAAACAATCTGTCGGGTATCTGCGTTAAAGATCGAGAAAGAACGTGCGCCCAGGGCCGCAATTTCTTCAAAATCCGAATCTCCGTCCGTATTTCCGGTCGCACTGGAAACCCTGAATCTTCCAAGATTATAAGAAGCTTTTAAAACAGCCGCCTGTAGAAATATGGAAGGGTCTGGTGTGTAAGTATTTGCTCCTACCGTCGTCCTTTCGCTGAATCCTGAAAGATCTTTTTCGTCCCCTTCATTGGCTGTGACGATATAATGGGTATTCCCAACTTTGTAATTCTGCACGGCATCCGGTGTGTAATACGTTTTCACCGGCCAGTTGGCAATGAGGATTTCATTGTTGTTGTCCGAAGCATCAAAGCCGTTCCCCGGAAGACTCATGTCTTTTTTGCCCAATCCCCAGATTCCCGTAATGGTTTTTGTCGCTAAGTTTACCTCTGCCACCGCATTGTTTTCCTGAAGCGTTACCCAGGCCTTCTGGCTGTCGGAACTGATGGTAATATACTCGGGTTCCAGATCCTGTGAAAGGGTATTGTTGGTTCTTACCTTGCGTAATCCGGTAGCCGCCAAAGCTGCAACCTGAGAATCGAAAGCATTAAAGTTAAGAGTGGTCACATTGCTTTGGGTAAGATTTGCAATGCCTCCCGAAATATCGATGATGCTGATGCTTCCCTCCGGATCTACCGTGTAGGCGTCATTAGGTTCTCCTTCATTGGCGGTCATTACTTTGGTGCCGTCAGGAGAAAATGTGATCATATCGGGTAATGCTCCCACGCTCACCTGCTTAAGGAAATTTCCGTTGATGTCGAAGAAAACGACAGAGCCGTTCTGCTGCGGGTTTGTGTTCGGGGATGCTGCAGCAACGATTCCATTCTTCACGGCAATGCTGGTAATGCCGCCGTAAGGTGCCATATTAATGGTACTGATAACCGATGGCGAGCTGGGATTGCTGAAGCTGATGATATCAAAAACATCAGTCAGAGAGCTGATGGTAAACAGCCTTTGGGTAGCAGGGTCATGAACTACAATTTCCGTAGAGCTGCTGTTGTTCCCGGAAGGATCAAAGCTGCCGATGTAGTGTAACGAAATTTGATTGGACGGCACAGGAGCCTGTTTATCATTATCAATAATATATACCGTTGCTGTATTGTCACCGGAAATCGTCGTTCCGACCGGACTTTCAAGACTTACAACGAAATATTCTGCCTGCTGCTCCTCCAGCGTGTCATCAATGATCGGGATATTCACCGTATAGTCTGTCATGGAAGGAGTCAGCGTAATGGTCTGGTTGGCTAAAGTAAAATCACTACTGTCGGCGGTGCTGAAAGGAGTGGGCTTCACCACCAGGTTCACGGTGGCATTCGAAGGATTGGCAATATTGAGTTTAAATGCCAATGAGCCTGCATTTTCATTAACCTTTATAAAATTTTTATCTAAAGAAACCGAGGTGCCGGCTGTTGTAAAGAGAGCTGACGTGGCAGCGGTTACGGCATTATCACTTGTGTCTTCAACGGTATTCGGCTTCAGGGCGAGATAGTAAGTCTGATTGGGAACCACTCCGGAAGTCGGAACGACCGTAATCTTATTATTGGCAAAAGTAGTCGTGAAAGGCAATATCGTTCCTGAAGCACTTCCCAGGCGGAAATCCACAAGATCCTGGGCATTGGAGTCGTTGATGGGAGAATTATCGGTCAGTCTTACATTTTCACTGAACGCAATACTTGGATTTACCGCTGTTGAGACATTCGTCGTGTTATTGGAAGGAAGATAAGTAACTGCGGGAGGCGTGGTGTCGGCACCACTGATGGCCGTGGCATCTACCGTAAAATTGTCGAAACGGTTGTTTCCGCCGGTTCCCCCGCCTGTCGCCGAGAATTCCGCCTTCAGCTTGAAGTTGGGATTATCGGAAACGCCTGCCACTCCTGAAAAATCGAAGGTGATCAGTTGCGGATTGGCGTCCTGTGGAGACACCGTCTGGTATACCTGGAAATTGGTGCCGTCCGTAGAATAAGACCACGTCTGGGTGCCTGCTCCGGAACCGGATCTTCTTGTCGTAAACTTTACCACCACATTCTGATAGCCTGTCGTGGGAAGATTAAACTGTAGATTTCCATTAATGGGAAGATTGTACCGCAGGTGGGTGCCCGCAGCATCTCCGTTTCTGGCATTAAGGTTTTCAACGTTAAAATTCTGTCCGGTGCCGCCGGAAAAGTCGATTTCCGTTGTTCCGCTGATGAGCGCACTCATCGATCCGCCCGTTAAGCTTACGCTTGGAGTGGTGATCGCAGCGACCGAGGTATTGTTGTTGAAATTCCAGTAATGGATCAGTGAGGTTTGCCCGAACACCGCTCCCTGGAGAAAAAATGCGGCGATGACAGAACCTTTTAAAAAGTAATGATTGATCATTTTCTGCTGATATTAGATGTATGCAAAAATGATATTTCTCCTCTTTAAATATTTTAAGGGAATTTTAATAAATGATTAATAAATACGTATTATTTAATAGAGAACTAAAGAAAATATAAACCGTAAACCATGAATCGTTGCCGGAATTTATCCAAAAACGATTTTTAAGCTTCATTGAATATTAGTTCTTTATTTAGAGATCTGTCCTGAAAAGTTCAGGTTTTTTCCTGTTGTCTTACGCCCTTCAAGAGGATGTTTCTGCATGTAAAAAAAGCCTGAAATAGCGGTCAGAACCAATAAAATAAAAGCAACCAGAAAAATTCTCTTTAACATTTCTTTCATAGTGCCAGATTTTTAATGTCCTTGATTTCTAATGTGGAAGTAGGGTATCCTTTCTGCACTGCATTGATCATTGCTCTACCCACTTCGGGTAAAGTTAATGATTTTGATGGGAATACCCTAGGAAAAAACCAAATAAAAGGCTTAAAATACCATTTTACATTTTTCTGACCTTCAATGGGTTTCATAAATCCCGGACGGAAATTATACTCCTCTCGGAATCCCAGCTTTCTCAGATCATTTTCCGTTTTGCCTTTCACCCGGGCCCACATGATTTTTCCGCTTTCGGTCTTGTCGGTATACAATCCGGAAACATAATTGAAAACCATATCCGGGTTTTGGCTCAGAGCGGTTTTGGCAAAATGGATCGTTGTGTCGTACGTTATTCTGGTATATTCTTCTTCGCTCATTCCTACACTGCTGATGCCGGCACAGAAGAAAACGGCGTCATAGCCTTTGAAATTTTCATCATGGGGATCAAGGGCCAGAAAATCCGGGACTATGTATTCTTTCAGTTTAGCATGCTTCCTTCCGCAGGGTTTACGGCTTACGCTCAAGATTTCCGAAACATGGGGATTTTCGAGACATTCCAGAAGGATACCTTCACCTACCATTCCTGTAGCACCGGTCAGTATAATTTTAATTGAGTTCATTTTCGAATATTATTTACTCATAATGACGGATCCGGACTGTGATTTACTTTATCGCAGGGGATAAAAATTAAAATTTTAAGGGTTTGATAAAAGCGTCATGATCTTTAACCAAAAACGTCGGGACCTTTTAAGTAAAACGTCGAAGGGTTTTTACCAAAACGTCGAGACGTTTTCAGTAAAACGTCTCGACGTTTTTTAACAAGGGATTCGACTGTTGTAAATCAGTAAGTTACACGGTCGGTGTGTTGCGTATAACGCCTTTATTTTCGTCCCGACAGATTTTTCGGATCAATCAACATAAAAACCGGCCTGAAAAGATCAGCCGGTTTAAAAATACATCTGATGAAAAATTATTTCTTATCCTTCAGTTTACTGTAGATATTATGGATCAGGCCGTCCGCCACAGAGATCTTAGGAACGAAGATCCTGCTGATTTCCGACCACGACATGACGTTGTTGAAGATTTTAAGCGCATGAACCAGCACATCTGCGCGGTCTTCGCGAAGGTTATACCTCGTCATCCTTTCATCTACCGTAAGATCGTCAAACTCCTTATACACTTTTTTGAGATGGGACAGAGACATCGGTTTTCCGTCCTTTGTTTTGCTCATGGAAAACACTTTATTGATATTTCCGCCGGAGCCGATCGCTACAACCGGTTTTTTGCTGTTGATGTTTTTCCTGATTTCCTCCTTCATATCTTTCCAGTTGTCGGGTGTTACCAGATTATTCAGCAGGCGGATCGTTCCTATGTTGAACGACTTTTCATAGAGCATCTTGCCGTTTTCATAAAAAGTAAGCTCGGTAGAACCCCCGCCCACATCAATATAAAGATAGGCAAATTCTTTATCCAGCCCTTCTGCCACATGGTTTTCAAAGACAAGGGAAGCTTCTTCGTCCCCGGAAATAATCTCGATATTGATTCCGGATGTTTTCTTTACCTCATCAATGATATCCCGCCCGTTTGCGGCATCGCGCATCGCACTCGTGGCACAGGCTCTGTAATGTTCAACATTATAAATTCTCATCAGGTCACTGAAGATTTTCATCGAATCAATGACCATCTTTTCACGCTCTTCCCCGATTTTTCCTATCGTAAAAACGTCCATTCCCAACCTCAGGGGAATTCTCAAAAGGTTAAGTTTGATAAACTCCGGCTGCTTATTGTTTACTTTGACTTCATTGATGAGGAGCCGGGCTGCATTACTTCCTATATCTATGGCTGCGATCTTCATTGTTTGTTCGTTTTGGCATGTAAATATCGGTAGGTTTCTACCTGCGAACGGCATTCTTCCTTGTTGTTATGAATATACTCGTTGCTCAATTTTTTGTCTAAAATACGCGCTTTTACATTATCTTTCAACTGGATGTCGAGAATATCTTTCAATTCTTTTTTCAGGTTTTTATCACTTATTTTTGCGGCAGCCTCTATTCTGTAATCCAGGTTTCTGGTCATCCAGTCTGCGGAGGAAATGTACATGTCTTCAGTACCTTTGTTGTAAAAATACATGACTCTGGCATGCTCCAGATACTCATCCACGATGCTGATGGCTTTTATTTTTTCTTTAAATTCCTTTTGGTTTACAGCACAGTATATTCCTCTTACGATCATTTTGACGTGAACACCGGTACGCGCGGCTTCGTAAAGCTTTTCGATCAGGGCTCTGTCACT
>JBMDXW010000343.1:0-2623 GCA_048594965.1 Chryseobacterium sp. | reverse complement strand
TTAATCAGACAGATATTGCAACACCAAATGCTTATATGTCCACTACAGGACCGTTCCTTAAGTCTTTTATGGTCAAATACAACGCAAGTAACATCAAGGAATGGGGAACATTTTACGGGGGAAACGGGGCAACCCAGTTAGGATATGTGACAAAAGATGAAGAAGATTATATCTATTTTACCGGGATGTCTAGTAATAATACTACCGGCATCGCCACTCCGGGAACCTTTCAGCAACAGACTTATCCCGGTAATGATATGTTTATTGCAAAGTTTCAGGATTGTACATCTGCAAGTATGGTAACTTCCAACTCCCCAGTCTGCATTAATTCCATTCTTCAATTAAACGCTTCAGGGGGAACTTCCTACAACTGGACCGGACCAAACGGATTTACATCAACACTCCAGAACCCTACTATTCCGAATGCAACAGCATCTCATTCCGGAGTATACAGCTGCCAGGTATCTGGATCAGGAAGTTGCGACGGAACTTTCACTGTAAACGTCATTGTAGGTGATAACGTTGCACCAGTTCCAAATGTAACAGCTCTTCCCAATATCACCGGCGATTGCCACACAGTAATTTCAACAATCCCCACTGCTACGGATAATTGTGCCGGAACCATTACAGCTACGACAACAGATCCGCTTTCCTACTCTATTCCGGGAACATATGTAATTCACTGGACGTACAATGACGGAAATGGAAATATTTCAGCACAGAATCAAAATGTAACGGTTACTTCACCTGCATTGCCAATAACTACAAACACCCAACAAACTTTCTGTGCAAGCAGCCATCCTACGATTGACAATCTTCAGATTACAGGTCAGAATATTAAATGGTATGACGCAGCCGGGAATATTTTATCACCTACAACAACTTTAGTAAACGGACAAACTTATTACGCTTCCCAAACCATTAACGGTTGCGAAAGTAATAAAACTGCTGTTCAGGTTACAATAAATGAAACCCCTGAACCCGCCGGAAATTCTGTACAGGATTTCTGTGCCTCGTCCAATCCTACTCTTGCGAACCTGATTGTCAGTGGAACAGGGATAAAGTTTTATGATGCCAACGGAAATGTTTTACCTCTTACAACTCCTCTTATTCATGGAGTAACTTATTTCGTAACACAAACTTTAAACAATTGCGAATCGGAAAAGCTGCCCATTTCAGTAACTCTTTCAACGAATAATGTTCCGGCAAATGACTTTTCTGCCACGATATGCAACAGCTCAACAGGGAATTCAATAGTCATTGATCTTACTTCTTATCAGGCAAATCTTATTACAAATCCCGGAATCTATACGTTTACATATACTGACAATCTTGGGAATCCTATCGCCAACCCATCCAATTATACAATGAATGTGGGCTCAACGGTTATTCATGTAAAAGTTTCCACGGCGGACGGTTGTTTTATAGTTGTACGATTAAGCCTTACCATAAATCCAAAACCAAATCTCAATCTCCCCGAAAATATTGATTTCTGTAAAGGTAAAAATATAACGCTGGATGCCGGAAACGGCTATTCATCCTATCTATGGAGTACCGGAACCACGACTCAAACCATCACTGTTTCGACTCCGGGGAATTATTCTGTAACGGTAACCAACAGTTTCGGGTGTCAAAATACAGATCATGTTGAGGTAAGCTACACAATACTCCCGGAAATAACTGCTGTCAATATAAACAACAATTCAGCTACAATAATTCTTTCTGCAACAGGAAATTTTGAATATTCTTTAGATAATATAACATGGCAGGATTCTAATATTTTTACGAATTTAAATATCGGCGAATACATTGTCTATGTCAGAACAAAAGAAGGATGTATCATTGGTCAGAAGCCTTTTTCAATCTTTAATATTCCAAATGCATTTACCCCTAATGGTGACGGATACAATGACAAATGGAAAATTGCAGGATTGGAAAACTACCCGGGAACTGAAGTGAATGTTTATGACAGAAGAGGATTACCTGTCTTCAAGGAAGTGATCACCAAAAAACCACTTGAATGGGACGGTAAGCTGAATGGAAGCCAAGTTCCTACAGGAAATTACTGGTATACCATTAAAGTATCTGATGGCAGAGTCTATACCGGATGGTTGATGATCAAGAACAGAGAATAAAAAAAGAGCAGAAATTCTGCTCTTTTTCATTTATAACAATTTGATTTTATCTTCTGAAATATCAATTATTTTATCCTTGTACAGTCCACCAATAGCTTTCTTGAAATTTTTCTTGCTCATCTGTAGCTCATCTTTGATTTCTTCAGGCGAAGATTTGTCTGAAAGGTAGAGCAATCCATAGTTTTCTTCAAGCTTATCCAGAATTTTCTGCTTAAATTCATCGATATTCTCAAAGCCTTCCGGCTGTAAAGAAACATCAATTTTGCCATCTTCGCGAATCGCTTTGATATAACCGGTTTCTTCGGACAGAGGGTATAATTTTTTGAAAACATCAGAACTGTAGATCAGTCCGATATATTTTTTATTGATAACTACATTCCAGCCTAGTTCGCTTTCATTCATCATGATAAGATCAACTTTATCCCCCTTTTTAAACGGAAGATCCTGGTATTGTGGATTTCTTTTAAACTTAGTCGTCCCCGTTATCA
>JBMDXW010000342.1:0-6167 GCA_048594965.1 Chryseobacterium sp. | reverse complement strand
GAATCTTATTCTTTTCATCACCTTTATTGTCATCCTGACCACTTTGGTAGTTCAGGGACTTACTTTGCCTTATATCATTAAAAAAGCCGACCTACCTGACTATGACGACCATCTTCCCGATGACGAAGCAGAAGACATCATCCGTCGTGAACTGGCGAAACTGACCGTTCAGTATTTAAGGGATAACCACAACAAATTACTTGATAAAAGTTTATTTCTTCAGCAGGTACAGGAAAAATGGAAAGGCAAAATCGAAAAGGATTCCGATCTGAAATTATCCTCCGAAACCAAAGATGCTTATCTGAAGGTTTTAGATGCCCAAAGAGCATGGCTGATCGAACAGAATCATAACGAAAAGCAGTATTTCGATGAAGACCTTATCCGAAAGCATCTCCTGAAAATTGATCTGGAGGAAGAAAGAATTTTACTGATTCATTAAAAATACCAGAACTTTCTGAAGATACTCATCTTCTTTCAGCACCTTATCATAAGACTGTCTTGCGTAAACAGGGGAGAGTTCATAATTGTCAGGCTTTGAATGAATGTCCTCGTTTTCAATATAGTTGAGATGGCGCGTATAGTCTTTAATGAGTTTGTTAATCGTTTTTTTCTTCATCTTACACATCGTATTATTCTTGATCTTCTGCAAAGAATTAAGAATAAAGGATTTATCTCCGTGGAAATTCACAATATTCTTTACAAAGGAAAGATTGTGATTATCCTGCATAACAGAATGTTCATCTTCAAAAATCATGATCGTTAAAAGTTTATGGTTTAAAAAAATCGGTTCAAAACACTTAAGAATATATGATATCAGAAATCATGTGACGGGGATGGAGAAAGACTTCCACTAATCTCTTGTCAGATAGTCTTCAGGTAATATAAAGTGTGTTGACATATTAATTTAATAAAGTGGTTTGTGATTAAAATATCTCTGGTCAGATCATGAAAATCTTCATTCAAATATCTAACCAAATATTTTATTTCTATTAAAAATATTAAATTATTATAATAAAACCATTAAAAACAAAAAAATAATAACAAAATATTACAATTTTGTGGTAGGTATATGTCGGAAACAAAATAAAACAAAGCTTCCTAAGTTAAAATTGGCCCTTCCTGACATAAATTAATGGTTCAATGTAGACGCGAAAAAAATAAGCTGCCCAAAAATTACAGGGCAGCCTCTTAATAAAATTGACTGATTATTGAAATTTAAATTCAATCTATTGGTTTTCTTTAAGCCATTTCAGACGGCGCTCATCAGGTAAATGTTTTACACTGAAATTTTCAAAATTAGCATTGAATCCGTCGCCGTCCGGGCAGGCTGCCATAAGGCCCACCATCACAGGAGAATTATCCTGAAGATGAGCATTACGCATCATGGTATAGTTTTTATCATCAAAAGAGTAGAATATTTCTACCGCATCAAGCCTTCTTACTGCTTTTATCCAGATCTCGGAAGGAGTTTTATCAAGTGTGATCACGCTCCAGTCGCTTGTCGTATGCGTAACGACAGTGCTCAGATTGTATTTTCCATCGACAAATTCAATTCCCGCTTTGATATAATTTTCCTTATCAATTCTCAGCATTAGTCCCATCTGGTCGAACCTTGCTTTATAGCTTCCTTTTATTTTAACTTTCGCTTCAAACTCCCCTCCGTACGTTGAATACAAAAAAGGAGCATCGTCTACGGTAAAACCATAATGTGAAATCCTCCAGTAATCACTCTGCGGCGTTACAAACATACTCAATGTATTATTTTTGATTTCCCATTTTGCAGGTTCATTAAACCAGGTCATTTTTTCCAGTGTCTGCGCAAGGCTTTTACCGATCATGCCCAGAGCAAAAAAACTTAAAAATATTCTCTTCATTCCAAATCCCGTGATTATTCTACGTGTAATTATTATTATTTTAGCAAAAGTATTATTTAATGGTACCCGGGACAATACTGAAAAATAACCATTTTATGAAAATCGTTAAGACCCTTAATAAAACGCTCCTCCAAAATCACCCTGAAGAAGGTCAGGCATGCAATATGGATGTCGGGAATTATAAAGCCATTGCTGAGGCCTTTGTAAAAACCGAAAATTCAATTGCTGTATTGAGTGATATGCAGCTCGACAAAAGCTACATTTTCTATTCTGGAACCACATCGGAACTTGGGTTAAATTTAAGGCATTATCCCACAGTTATTGATTCGATCTGGGAAGAAGAGATCCTCAAGAAAATTCATCCAGACGACAAACTGAAAAAGTATGTCCATGAAATGAGATTTTTCAAACTTCTGGAATCACTGACTCATGAAAAAAGACAGGAATTCAGTGTTCTTTCGAGGATAAAAATAAAAGATAAAGATGGGGTATACCGATTTGTAAAACACAGGATGTTTTATTTTTTTTCTCCTTATAATAAGAAACTCAGGTTTGCACTTTGCCTTTACAATATCGATTTCGACCAATCGAAACTGGCTCCTTCTGCTTTTTTAATCGTTAATTCCGTAACGGGTGAAATTGTTATAGAAGATAAATTGAACTATGATAATATTCTCTCCAAAAGAGAAATGGAAGTCCTAAAATATGTTGGCGAAGGACATACAAGTAAAGAAATCGCGGACCGCCTTTCCATCAGCATTAATACCGTAAACAGGCACCGGCAGAATATTCTTGAGAAATTAAAAGTAAAAAATTCGGTAAGCGCGTTTAATGAAAACAGACAGATTTTCAATTTATAAAATATTGATTATGAATAAAATGTTAAATATAAAATATTTATATCATTTTATATTTTTCATGCTGTTTAGTTAGAATTATTAAATATATAAGAATCAATTATGAATTTTTAATATAAAATAGATTAATCTTTGTAATTTTGTTAATGAAAAATTGATTTTGTTTTAAATAAAACTTATATTTGTTATAACAACAATTAAACATTAAAAGGATGAACATTAATTTTTCGACGGCAACATTCAAAGATTTTGAAAATGTTCCGGGACTTGACATGATGGAGAGAGCAGATATATACTACGATTTTTTAGAGTATATGAAAAAAAACGGCCACAGGTACAGATTGCAGAATAAAACAGGATGCAGCCCTGTCATGAATGTGGGAACTGAAAATTCTACAAAAGAATTTGTAAGTTTCGTTACAAGTGATTATCTGGGATTTACCCAACACCCGAAAGTAAAGCAGGCCGCTATAGAAGGGATTGAGAAATACGGAACAGGAACAGCAGCCACACCGCTCATCGGAGGCTATTATGAATACCACACCGAGTTAGAGGAAAAAATCGCTTCATTCTTCGGAAGATCAAAGGAGGAAGTAGCAATATTTACCACCGGATACACGGCAAACAGCGCTACTTTGCAGATATTGCTCCAGAAAGAAGATATTGCTATTATTGACATGGCTGTACATGCCAGCGTATATGAAGGATGCCTTCTTACCAACCGGAAAACCTTCCCGCACAACAACCTGGAGGCGCTGGAACAGATTTTAAAACTTTCTGAAAACCAATTCCGTACAAAACTCGTAGTTATAGATGGTGTCTATTCTCAGGACGGAGATACCGCACCTATCGAAGAAATTTATAAATTAGTAAAAAAATACGGAGCTTATCTAATGATCGATGACGTGCATGGCGTAGGAATTTTAGGAAAAACGGGACGGGGAACGATAGAAAATACGGGGTTACTGGACAAAATTGATATTATTACAGGGACATTCAGTAAGACCTTCGGTAATCTTGGCGGATATGTTATTGCCAATAAGACACTGGCCAACTTCGTCAGGTTCCAGTCCCGCCAGCAAATATTTTCCGCAACTACGCCGCCTTCCGTAGCCGCCGGAATCGTAAAGGCGATAGATTTAATTGATGAAGAACCTCACTGGCGGGCAAAACTCTGGGAAAATATCAGTTATTTTAAAAAAGGGCTCGATGATCTGGGACTGAATACAGGTACGACGTGCTCCGCGGTGATTCCTGTAAAAATAGGTGATCCTCATATTACGGGAGACGTGGGAAAGATGCTCCTGGAACACGGAATCTATACCAACCCGATCATTTATCCGGCTGTGGCCAGAAAAGACGCGCGTATAAGGATGAGCATGACCGCTACCCATGAGCGTGAACATCTCGATAAAACACTCAATGCATTTGAGGATATCAATAAAAAGTTGCATATTGCGAAAAAATAATTACAAATGGCTAGAAAAGTTGTACAAGGCCCTATTAGGGATAAAGAAAAAACTAAACAAAAACTGCTGGGAGCAGTTGGAAAAATCTTAAGGACAAAAGGCTATCCTGGACTGAAAGTGAGTAAGATAGCAGCTGTAGCAGGCTTCGACAAAAAACTTATTTATGAGTATTTCGGAAATACTGATAAGCTGATTGATGAATATATCAGAACGCAGGATTACTGGAGCAAAATGAATCAGGATAATATTGAAGTAGATATTTCTGATGGCGGAAAAGAACTTTCCAAAATGGCAATCCTCACTCAGTACGAGCAAATCAAAAAAAACAAGGAACTTCAGAAGATTATTCTTTGGGGACTTTCGGAAAGCAAACCGCTTCTTAAAAAGATCGCTGATGAAAGGGAAGAAATGGGAGAATTGTTATTTAAAAATATTGTAGACCCTCATTTCAAAGAAAAATCCACGAGATACCGTGCCATTGCTGCTATTTTGGTATCAGGAGCTTACTACCTGAATCTCTACACAGCCCATAATGCAAGTTTGTTTTGCGGAATTGACCTGAAATCTGAAGAAGGAAGAAACGAAATTGAAAAAGCAATCAGTGAAATCATTGATTTCGCCTATTCCGAAAGCTAAAATGATGAGAAAAAATTTTCCTATTGACCATAATAAGTTTTGTGGATAACTTGAATTTGAAAATTTTCAGATTACAACTATATTTCTTATTTTTGGCCAATGGAAAATTTTATCGTATCTGCACGAAAGTATCGTCCACAACAATTTGACACTGTTGTCGGTCAATCACACATTACGGATACTTTAGAACATGCGATCGGAGAAAATCAGCTTGCTCAGGCTTTATTGTTTTGCGGACCGAGAGGAGTGGGTAAAACTACCTGCGCCAGAATTCTGGCCAGAAAGATCAATGAAAAGGACGGATCTGTTTCAGAAGACGGTTTCGCCTACAATATCTATGAGCTCGATGCTGCTTCAAATAACTCTGTAGACGACATTCGTGAACTGATCGATCAGGTGCGCTTCGCTCCGCAGGTCGGCAAATATAAAGTTTATATCATCGATGAGGTGCATATGCTGTCTTCGGCAGCCTTCAATGCTTTCCTTAAAACACTGGAAGAACCTCCTGCACATGCCATTTTCATCCTGGCAACCACCGAAAAGCATAAAATTATTCCCACTATTCTTTCCCGTTGTCAGATCTATGATTTTAAAAGAATCACGATCGAAGACATTCAGGAACATTTAAGAAAAATTGCCCAGAAAGAGAGCATCCTGTACGAAGACGATGCGCTTTACCTTATTGCTCAGAAAGCAGATGGCGCCTTACGGGATGCCTTATCTATTTTTGACAGACTTTCCACCTTTTCACAGAAGAATATTACCTTGGCAAAAGCTGCCGAAGTACTGAACATTCTGGACTATGACCAATATCTGAAGATTGTGGATCTCGCTAAAGAAAATAAAATCCCTGAAGTACTTTCCGCATTTAATGATATTGTGAAAAAAGGTTTTGATCCGCATATTTTTATAGCCGGGCTCGGAAATCATTTCAGAGATCTTATGATGGCTCAGAATGCCGCTACGATCGATCTTATTGAAGTGGGAGAGCAGACAAAATCAAAGTTTGTGCTGCAGGCTCAGAAGTGGAATGCACAACAGCTGATTGATGCCATAGAAATCTGTAACCATGCAGATATCAACTACAAGAACTCCAAGAATCCGAGACTTACGGTAGAAATCGCATTGATGCAGTTAGCTTCTATTACAGCCAACTCCGATATTTCTAAAAAAAAAAGTTTATAATATTAGCTCCTTTCCTCAGTGAAAAGCAGGAAATCAAAGTTCCGGTAAAAACGGAAGAAAGAAAACCGGAAACCGTCAGCCAGCCGAAGACCGAAGCGCTGATAAAACCGCAGGAAGCCGAAATAAAAAAAACCACAAAACCGTTA
>JBMDXW010000341.1:0-3110 GCA_048594965.1 Chryseobacterium sp. | reverse complement strand
TCGAAGAGTTGTAAACTTCTAAAAACAAAAAAACTAACATGCTGGCAACAGTAGAAGACAGATGGCCCGTTCGTCTATCGGTTAGGACCTCAGAGTTTCATTCTGGTAAGAGGGGTTCGATTCCCCTACGGGCTACTTGACAACATCAAAAGACTCTGATATTTTTAATATCAGAGTCTTTTTTGTGTGGTATTTGGAATGGTCCTCCCTAATTTTTGTAACTGATACGCTTGATTCTTTTAATTTCATAATTTTTGTTTTTTCAGTAAATATGTTCAGTTAGTAAGACTCTACCGGGCTCTCCCTACTGAATACGAATCTGTAAGAGAGTTTCTGATGTTGGCAATAGCGTTATTTTCAACCCATTCATTGCTTTTCTATTTAGGCCGTCTGCATTCCAAAAAGCCATAGAAGCAATAGTTCCTTCTCATTCTTTAAAACAGAAAAGCCTCCACCCGATAAAGATGAAGGCCAACACAAATTGGATATACTAAAAAGATATTTAGTTCTTGATTAATTTCTGTTGATAAACGGCTTTTTCAGTTCTTGCCCTCAAAATATAAATCCCTTTTGAAAGTGTATTTACATTAACCTGCCCGTTGTTGTATGATACTTCAATCTTTCTACCTGACATATCAAATAAAGACACATCAATAATCTTTTCCGAAGTACGGATATTCACAAGATCTGTCGCCGGATTTGGATATATACTGAGCGATATCTTTTGGGTTTCAGCTGTTCCCAATACCTGCGTAGAACCTGTTACCGACAAGGTTTTTTCCACAATTTTACCGTTTGAATTAAAACTTAAAACAATTTCAGCAGTTCCGGCTCCCTGTCTGCTCAATACAAGCTCTTCGTCGGCATTAATAACCGCAGAAACAGCTTCGGGATTTGTGTTGGATTTTACAGTTTTTACAATGGCTGCGGACAGATTATCCGTATCTGAAATAACAGTTTTAAGATCAATTGTTGTTGTACCACTTATTGTCATCTGCGTTGGTAAAGTTGTGCTGATTACCGGTGAAGTATTATCAGGAAATACCGCCATTGCAGGGAACCAATAATAATCATTTAGCTGTTTGGTATTGGTCAAATTTCCGTTATTGTCAAATGTATGAATCCAGTTGTTCTGATAATGTGTTCCGTATCCGCTTTCCGTTGTATTTAGAATCAACTCATCGGTAATTGGATTTACTCTGAGAGCGGCACCATAAGGAATCTGTTTATACGTTCCTGTCTGGCCGGGAAGCGTCGCAAAGTTTTCATTAAATGTTTTATTGGTGACATCAAACTTTACGATCTGCGTTCCTGAAACGAAACTGTTAATGGAATTGATCCAGTATAGTGTATTATTCTGAACACTTGCGGTAAAGCTTCCCGCATTCCACGCTCCCCAAGATCCGATGTATTTGGTGGCAGGAATATTATAATTGGTTGTAGCAAAAGTAGACTCATTGATATTGACTACTTTCTGATCCTGAACAGTCCATACACTTCCGTCTTTAGCCTGCACAATGGAATGATAAGAACCGGGAATGGTTGTAACTACCGCATCCGTATTAGGATTAATGACTAAAATTCCAACGGCCTGTTTCACGGCATAAACATATCGGGAAGTTCTGATCATATTTCCGATTTGCCCTCCGCCTGTCGTGGAAATAAGGCTCCCAACCTGTAAATTATCGATATTAAAAGTATAAATTCCATTGGATGTTCCAATATAGCCTTTGTGTTCATTTACACCAACAAAAGATCTTCCGTCGCCACCTCCGATGGTATTGAAACCTGCAATTTTTTGCATAGTCTGCGCATTGGCAATGACCAATCTCCCTCCCGGGGTATACTGCGTATCTCCGCCGTCTGCAGCTTGTTTGGAGATAAAATAAAATTTATCGCCATAGATGGTTCCATACTGTGTGGTGGCTCCGAAAGCCTGGTTATTGTTCACAGTGCTATATACTCTGTAGTTGACGGTTCCGTCATTTTTAATGAAATTCACAGAACCGTTGGTATGGCCAAACCAATCTTCATTCACCATAAAAAATCCGTCCGTGTAAGCAGATTGGGCATTCGCAGCAGATGCCGATAAGAAAAGCGCTGCAAAAAGATAAAACTTTTTCATTTTTTAATTATAAATATTATTTTGATTGTTAATTCATGTGGAGATCATAAGCTCCTCCCACTTCTGTAGAAACCTCGCCGACCCAGCCGGCTTCCTGATTCACACCGGTGTATACTTTCACAAAGTCAATTCCGGGGAGCCTGACATATTTTCCATTTCGGTCAACGGCCCAGGAAATATCAATATTGGAGGCTTCATCATTATTCGGGGCATTGTCTGCATATCCGAAATCATAGGACTTTCCGGCCCAGTAATCTCCCGTTCCGCTCTGGTCAAAGTAATTATTCATCAGCTTTGTACCGGTAAAACTGTAGGAAGTATCGCCGATCCACAATGGAAAATAGCTCTGGGAATGAAAGGCATTTTTCGTTTTATATCCGGTATTTCCGAGATTGTCCTGCCATTTGACATACTCAATATCGGCCTGCCAGAATTCACTTCCTGTGACAGGAGGCTTACTTTCATTGGGTTTGAAATAGGTAATGCTGTAATTTTTTACCGTTGTATTTTTAAAATATTCACTTCCGGCAATTTCGTACCACTCGTCATCATCGGGCTTTCCGTCTTTATTGCGGTCGTAGGCCACCATGATAATACCGGGTTCACAGGATCCTGAGCGTGGCTGGGTCGCATCGTTACCGAAAAAAGCATTTCCCAGAATCTTAAAATCCTTTCCGTTCATATTCGGGATGGTATGATCAAAACCGAATACGACATATCCTCCGAAACCACCCAACGTAATCAGAGAAGGACTGCTTCCCACCAACGCTCCCTTAGCTTTCTGAAGGACCTGGCTAAAGGTATCACCCGCTGCATATTCAGGCATTTCGTTGGTAAACTGACCTACCGCCGGACGATAATCAATTACATTGGAAATATATCTGCTGTACGAAACAGCTTCCGGCTTAACAATAATCTTTGAATGGTAGGTCCTGGTATTTCCCGCAGCTTCTATCGTGAGGGTTAAAGGATACGTTTTTACCAC
>JBMDXW010000340.1:0-17732 GCA_048594965.1 Chryseobacterium sp. | reverse complement strand
AATTTTTTCATAGGTTGAATAGGAGGTTAATAAATTCGTTAAAGGGATAAATGATTTTAGTCTGACTGAGAAGATTTCTGTTCGGGTTCGGTTTTCTTTTTTATCCTGTTATTTAAAAAATCCAGAATATAATTGAGGGTTTCCGTAAACCAGGGTTCTGCAGACCAGAATGAGTGCGGCGTATCTTTAATCTCGTGAAATTCTGTATAAATGCCGAAGCTTTTGAGTATTTTCATCATGTCATCCCTACCGGCATGAAACCTCGGTTGTGAACTGTTGATGAAGAGCGTGGGCGGTGTTCTCCGGTTTACATATTCCAGTGGGGATGCTTCCGTCCAGTTTTTAATATTGGATTCGCGGTCGCCGTTCAGCCAGTAGGCGGCATAAGTGCTCTCTTCAGCCTCCGGATGAATAAAGGATACAATACCATCTACATTGATGATCGCCGCGACCTTGTTTCCAGGTTTTACCCCAACCAGTGTAGCCATTTGTGCGCCCGCTGACTCGCCGTAGATGATGACTTCACTTTTATCCAGCGAATACTTTTTATGATTTTTTCTCAACCACTGAATCGCGGTTTCAATGTCTTCAATGCCGGCGGGATATTTCGCCACATCAGCAAGCCTGTATCCGATGGCCATGACTACATAACCGTGAGAAGCCAGCTCCATAGCCATATATTTTTCATTTTCCTTGCTGCCGGAGATCCATCCGCCGCCGTGTACCATGGCAATTCCGGGATAGCTTTTCGATCGGTCGGAAGAGTAGTAGACGTCGGCTTTTAATGAAAGTCCGCCGATATTGGAATATTCGACATTTTCATCGATCATGATATTCTTAGGAACAGGCCTGTCGATCGGTTTGATAAAAGGATATTTCTTTTTAAATTTTTCAAAGGTACCTTCGTTGGTATAAGGAGTAGCATTCGGACGGATTACCTGCCCGAATGCCATGGTCCCCATAAAAAAAATAGAAATATAAGTATGTTTTCTGTTAAAGATCATCGGTCATAATTTTTAATCCGTAAAATCTTATATTCAAATGGATTGATTATTCATAATTTATCCTTAAAAAAATATTAGAGTGTAATCAATTTATTTAACGGCATTTTTAGCGACATCGGATCCGATGGAAACAGAGCTTTTATCGCTGGCTGCTCCTCTGGGTAAAAGTACAGCAGAGGTTTTTGCGCCGAGAACTTTGATCACAGGTTTCCTGTCGGATTCAAATGTAACCGTTGAAAGGTTGATGTTTTTACTGTTGTAAATGGTTGCTCCCGTTCCTTCGGAATATTTAAGGGTAACATTTTTTAATTGAATCCCATCGGCATCTCCTATCGTTAAGGCTTTCTTCGTATCAAACCGCGAGTCTTCGATCACGATATTTTTAAGGTTCATTTCGGCTAAACCAAAAAGGGTAATGGCCTCGTAAGAATTTGCAGCGTTGATATTTTTAAAGAAAATATTCCTGAAAATTGGTGTTTCTTCGGTTACAGGATATGTTTTTTCGGGTGTTTTGTTGCCTTCCTGTTTCTGTCCGTCTTCCAGAACGGGAGATGCCCCTTCATAAAACATATTGAAGCCGATCGTCTGCGTCGGAATATTGATCATGTCGATATTTTTGATGTAAATATTTTCAACGATGCCGCCTCTCCCGCGTGTGGTTTTAAAGCGCAATCCGATATCTGTGCCTATAAAGGTACAATCGGAAACCTGGATATTTCTGGCTCCTCCGGACATTTCGCTTCCTACGACAAAACCGCCGTGACCATGATACACCACATTGTTTTTAATGATGACGTTTTCTGTAGGCATTCCTCTTTTGCGGCCATCCTCATTTTTTCCCGATTTGATGCAGATTGCATCATCGCCTACATCGAAAGTGTTATCATAGATCAGTACATTTTTGCAGGATTCCAGGTCCACGCCGTCGCCATTCTGGGAAAACCAGGGGTTTCTTACCGTAAGATTCCTGAGAATGACATTGGTGCACATGAGCGGATGGAGGTTCCAAGCCGGGGAATTTTGAAATGTGGGTCCGTCCAGGAGTACTTTGTCACAGCCAACCAGGCTTACCATCACAGGACGGAGGAAATCTTTAACATTTTTAAGCTCGTCCTTTGAGATTTTATCCGGAACATTAAAATTGGAACTGCTTTCAAAGCCTTTCCGGTAGCTTTCGGAAGGGTACCAGTTTTTGCCGTCGGCAGATAAAACGCCGCCGGATTTTACGATTTCCTTCCATTCGGATTCTGAGACTTTACTTTTCTTGATGGCTCTCCACGCTTCGCCGCTGCCGTCGATTACGCCCTTTCCGGTAATGGCAATGTTGGTGGCATTTTTTGATGAAATCGGGGACTGGCATCGTACGGTATTCAGTCCCTCAAAGCTCACGTCCACGAGCGGATAATCGTTTTTATCTTTGCTGAAAACGACATAAGCACCGTCCTCCACATGCAGGTTGATGTTGCTTTTAAGCACAATAGGACCTGTGAGCCACATCCCGCGTGGAACCACGAGTTTGCCGCCGCCTTTTTTACTGAGGGCATCTATGGCTTTTCTGAAGGCTTCCGTATTTTTCACCGTTCCGCCGGCTACTCCGCCGAATTCGGTAATTGAAACGGTATTTGCCGGAAAAGATGTTTCCGCCACCCGGGGCATTTTAAACTCAATATTCCTGTAAATATCCAGGTTCTGCGCATGCATCATCTGTGTAGAAAACAGCATGGCTGCTGCAAAACCGATTGCTTTAAGAGACTTCTTCATATTATTTTTTTTGAGTTGTCAATATTTTCTTTAATTCCTGATAAACGAGAGATGCAACTGCCCGGGCACCTTCCGGCTGGAAATGGGTGTTGTCTTTCTGGCCTTTGGGATAGGCTTCATAGGTGTTTTCAGGCAGGTTCATAAAGTAATGATTCGTGGTATAATCCTGACCTTTTCCGGTAAAATATTCCATGGAAAGTTTATTGAGATCAATCACGGGAATGTTCATTTCGCGGGCAAGACCGATCGGGGCCTGCCCGTATTCGCCATGAACATTTTCCAGCCTGCCGTCTTTCCAGGGATAATTGCGGGCTACTGGCGTAAGAATAACCGGATTTGCCCCTTTTTGCCGGGTCTGCTCAACAAATAAACGTAAAAATTCTTTATAACCCTGAATATTCACAAATCTTTCGGGATGCTTTTCCGAGCTGTCGTTGTGCCCGAACTGCATCATCACGTAATCTCCCTGCTGTAGATGCTCATAGACATACCGCCAACGTCCTTCCTGGAAGAACGTTCGTGTACTTCTGCCGCCATGTGCCCGGTCTATCACTTGCACAGAATCTGTCAGTATTCCGGGTCTGAGCCGTCTCAGGCTGTCTTTAGCAAAAAAAGGCTGGAATACCTGGCCCCAGCCGGTGATGGGATAGCGGACCTTCATATAATCTTTGCCGGGTTCATAGTCTCCGGTGTAGTCTGCCACTGTAGAATCTCCGATGAGGTAAATATGCGTTACCTTTTGATCAGGTTTTGCTGCCGCCTTCCGGTTTTTGTTTTGTGATTGGCAACCCGGCAGCAGCAAAAGACTGACTAAAAAAGAAACTAATATATATGATGTTTTTGTCATGATTTAAGCTAAATCTTGTTTCATTAAAAAGCACTTTACTTTTTGGTAATCCTGAACCAGTCGAAGTCTGCATATCCACCGCGAGGGGCTTTGGTAGTGCTGATGCTGTAAAGTCCGATTTTCGCCCCGATCCATTTTCCTGGCCTCGCCTGGAAAATTTCTCCGGCTTCTTTGAAATCGCGACCGTTCTCACTGTAGCTGAACTGGCACAGACCGTTCGGTTCCCGCACCTGCACTTTGAGATAGGCTTCATTGCCTTTCAGCTTGGTTTCAAACAGAATTTTTTCCTCGCCGCCTTTCTCCGCTTTCTCCGCTTTTCTTAATTGTACGTAAAATCCGTCAGGCTTGTTTGTAATCACCAGTGATGCGTGGTCCATGCCCATGACCAGTAATCCGGCCGTTTTTCCTTCCCTGGCTTCTTCGGGAACAAGTTTTACCTTGGTGGTCGCTGCAAAGTTGGGTGCCGGAAATTTCTGGGTCAATAGGTTCGGTACTTTCCATAGGTCTTTTTCTCCATCAGGAACTTTTATGGAAAAAAGCCTTAAAAACTTCTGCCCCGGTAATTTGGATGACCAGATGATATTCTCATTGGCGCTCCACTGCCATTGAATCCCGATCTTTTCACCATCAAATTCATCGGTCTCGGGAGGCGTAACGACAGGGTAGATCTTTCCCGTATTGGGTTTTCGAAAGGTCAGAACCGGTTCGCCAATACCGTTTTTATTGGTGTCTTTTCCGATAACAGGCCAGTCGTGTTCCCATTTCATCGGCTGCAGGTGAATGATCCTGCCATACGTATCAACATCCTGGAAATGATAAAACCAGTCTTCCCCGGACGCCGTATCTACCCAGGCACCCTGATGAGGACCGTTGATTTTGGAGTTCCCTTGCTCAAGGACAATTTTCTCTTCATACGGCCCATAAATATTTTTTGACCTTAATGCCAGCTGCCAGCCGGTCGCAACACCGCCCGCAGGAGCAAAAATATAATAATAGCCGTTTCGTTTGTACATTTTCGGGCCTTCAACGGTGGGGTGGGCCTTATGTCCGTCGAAAACATGTATGCCTTTATCCAGGATCTTAGTGCCTTCCGGATTCATGGTGTTGATGGTAAGCAGGCTTTTTACTCCCGCACGGCTTCCTGCCCATCCATGAACCAGATAGGCTTTCCCATCGTCATCCCAGAACGGACAGGCGTCAATCAGACCTTTGCCCTCCATGATTAAGACAGGTTTTTCCCATTTTTTCAGGGGATCTTTAGTTTTTACCATATAGATTCCGAAATCAGGATCTCCCCAGTAGATATAAAATTCTCCGTTGTGGAAACGCATGCTGGGAGCCCAGATACCGTCACCGCGTTTCGGTACTGAAAAATAATCAGCAGGTAAAACATCTTCAACGGCATAATTCACCAGATTCCAGTTTACCATGTCTCTGGAATGGAGTATAGGTAGCCCAGGCGCTTCATTGAAGCTTGAGGCAGTCATATAATAATCGTTCCCCACCCGGATGACGTCGGGATCAGAATAATCTGCGTGAAGAACAGGATTTTTATAGTTTTTCCCCAGATCGGAATTCCAGACCTCAGAAACATAATTTTTTTCCTGGGCATTCAGCAATGCTGAACCTGACAATAGGGTTACGGCGGCAATATTTAAAATAATTTTCGACTTCATACCTTTTTAGATCTGCTTTGATTCAATTCCTAACGCTGCTTTTCAAATTCAAGGCTTGCCAGGATGAACGGGCCTGTTCCTTTTGGGTCGTTGGAACGGATTTCTTCATTGATGTAATACTCGTAAGAGCCGCTCCGGTAAGGGTTTCCGCCGAGGCCTGCAACAGCACAGCAACGGTTTAGGTTTACCATTCCGTTTTGATCTACGGTGATCAGATGTTTAATGATCCCTTCATATCCTTTTTTTGCGAAAGCTTTGTAGGATTCGGGAAGATATTTTTTGTTGACCGATTTCATCAGGGTATAAACAAACATGGACGATCCGGTAGCTTCCAGGTAATTCCCTTTTTCATGGCCTTTATCGAGTACCTGGTACCATAATCCGGTTTCATGGTCCTGGACTTTAATCACGGCATCAACGTATGATTTTAAATATGATAATAATTTTGCTCTTCCGGGATGGCTTTTCGGTAAATAGTCGAGGACATCGACCATGGCCATTCCGTACCAGCCCATGGCCCTGGACCAGAAATTGGGGGAAAGCCCGGTTTTTTTATCAGCCCACTGCTGTTCCCTGCTTTCGTCCCAGGCGTGGTAGAGCAATCCTGTCTTCTTGTCAAGCAGGTGTTTCTGGATCAGGTCGAACTGATTGACGATGTCGTTGTAAGCCTTTTCAGCGTCCGTTCCTTTGCTGAATTCTTTGGTGTAGTGTGCATAGAAAGGTTCGCCCATGTAGAGGCCGTCCAGCCACATCTGATTTGGATATATTTTTTTATGCCAGAAACCGCCTTCTGAAGTTCTGGGCTGCCCGTCGATCTGTGATCGCAGGGTTTTCAGGGCTTTGAGATATTTGTCTTTTTTCTCCTGCTGATAAAGGTAAATGAGCACATTTCCGCAATTCAGCATATCGATATTGTATTTTGAAAGATCATAAGAAACAATGGTTCCGTCTTCCTTTACCATGGTTTCTCCAAAAGTGGAAATATACCGGTAGTATTCTTTGTTTCCGGTTTGTTCATAGATTCTTTCGGCACCTTCAAGAACAATCGCGGTGGGATAGCTCCATTTGGGCGTTTTATTATAGTCGAGCATCCAGGCTTCGGGAAAGCGTTTCATTTCGGAAAGAAGCATTCGCTGTGACCAGGGAAGATCGGCAGATATTTTATCACTTTCAATGGTCTTTGTTGGTATTTCAGAATCACGGTTTACGATTTTCTGGGCACAGGAAAAAAAGAGGCCCGAACATAAGGTGATGAATGTGAGGGTTTTAATATGGTTTTGAATAAAATTCATACTCTTTAAACTTTAAAGTTGATTGTTTTTATCTAAAATATCCAGTTTCTGCTCAAGATCTTTATAAAATGCTTCTTCTGTCGTCAGTCCATCCGGTTCCAGGGACCAGGCTCCTAAAAAGTAATAGAATACATTCTTCGCTTTCTTAAAAACGATCGTATGCGTTGATTTTGTTTTTACATATTTATCAAAACGCTCAGTAGGATAGAAGATGGCCATTCCGAGATTGTCGTCTTTTCCGGTTTCGGTCTGCTTTCCGTAGGTGGCTACATACGCCCATTTTTTGTTTTTGCTGATGCCTTGTTTTGCCGGGATATTTTTAATGGCAACGATCCCGGTGCACAATCCTGAAATAGAATTGCTCAAGGTCAAATCTACTTTTACAAACCGGTCTTTATTGAAAATCGTAAGCTTTGATTTCAGGTCGATGGGATCTCCCCACGTTTTCCAGCCAGTGTAATCGATCGTTGCGTAGGATTTATTTCTTTCGTTAAATACTTGGGCCACCGTGCTTTGAACGATCTTAAAAGTTTCCACATAATCGTTCTGCTCATCATACCTGCCGTATGATCCGATACCGATGGTGCGCCCTGATTTTAGGATGTCCTGTCCCCAGGATGCGTCATGATGATAGGATTCAAAGCCATCCTGTCCTACTTCCGGAAGAACGATTGTTTTTACCTTTTTACCGAAAATATCGGTTGCATTTCTCCAGTCGAGGTAGAGCCGGTAGCCAATCTGGTTGTTTTCCAGGCCGATTCCTTCATAGCGGATATAGGTGGAATGGTCGGTGTGGGATGCAGGCAGCGTCAGTTCCTGTCTATTTTTAAAGGTTCCGCCGATGTATTTATTTCCTTCCCACTTTCCGCCTTCTTTTACGGAAAGTTCCGCATAGGAAAAGGGTGCGTCAGAATTTTTCCTGATTTTTTCAATCACAGCGGTCTGGGCAATCAATGTCGTATTAACAAAGATTCCTGCCATTATCATTTTAAACAAACTCAGTTTCATATACTTTTTCATTAAATAACTTGTTTAAATAAAGCTTTCATGGTTATTAATTTTTTGCGTTGGTTATATGGATGACGATGTCATTAAAATACACCTCAATATTGTCATAGTTTTTATCTAAATCTCTTCCGTCTGAATTGTAAACGTGAGGATTCAGCTTGTGCCTGATTTCCCATTCATCCGGCATTCCGTCGTGATCGGAATCTTTTTCCGGCTGTCCTTTTTTCAGATCGGGAAAGCCTCCCACATCTTTCTGTGAGTCGATGATTCCGTTTCGGCTTCCTTTTGATCCTTCGTAGCTGAAGCTGCCGTTCTCCACGTCTTTGATGATCCGCAGATCCACCGGATCTCTTTTGAGGCTGGCACCGCCTGTTTTTAAAATCTTTTGATAAGCTTCCGTAGCCGAATCGGTATCAACGTTATTCCGTATATCGTGCGGATGGTCTCTTTTGATTTGGTTTTTCTCCGTATCGGTAAGACTGTAATGTTTCATCTGGTTAAAAACACCTTCAGACCAGTTGTCGGCGGTTGCTTCCGGGCTTCCTTCGACTACATTTCCACTAATGTAGTATCTGCCCCAGATTTGGTAAACTTCTGCTTCAGGGTTTTTATTTTTATCGATGGCTACAATTCTCTGCCTGGGAATGGTTGCGGGTCCCGGTTTGTAATAATTGTTAACGATATTTACGTTCATGCCTTCGCCGCCGTAAATGCTGTTGTGCCCCCAGTTGTACAGGACGTTGTTTCTGAAATCAGTGAGGTCGGTGAGGGCAAATTTACTTCCTGCATACTCACCCAACCGCGGATTTCGGCTATCATGGTGGGCATAAAGGTTATGGTGAAAAGTAGCGAATTTTCCGCCTGCAATACCGCCGTACCCATGTGCGCCTTTCTGATGCACCGAATTTCTGAGACTTTCTGCAATAATGCACCATTGGAGAGTTGTATTTTCGTTGGCATAGACGGAAACCGTTTCGTCCGTAGACCAGCTCATGGAGCAGTGGTCGATGATTAAATTTTTTATAAACCTTGCTCCCAAAGCGTCTCCTTCGTAATTTTTCAGGTCTCCCATCCTGAAGCGTATGTAGCGGATGACCACATTGTCGGCTGCGACGAAAGTCTCATAATTTGCAACTGTGATTCCGTTTCCGGGAGCGGTCTGACCTGCTATCGTTACATTTCCTTCCTTTATTTTAAGGGGAGATTCCAGGAAAATGGTTCCTCCGGTCCTGAAGACAATGTACCGAGGTCCTTTCTGCTCTAATGCATGTCGTAAAGTTCCTTCGGAGCCGTCATCGGCTAATTTTGTTACGAGGTATACCTTTCCGCCTCGTCCTCCGGTGGTGTAGCGTCCGAAACCTTCAGCACCGGGAAAGCTATTGACGTTTTGAGCCTCTGCCAGATAGGAGAGGAGGCATAAAAAGCCGGTCATTGCTATTTTCCTGGAATGGAAGGTCATACGGTTGAATTGTTTTAATTTAGATAAAATTTTAATTTAAATTTTCTGAAGGATTCCAGTTATCTCCTCCTTGCAGAATAAATGCTGTATTGTATTCTTTGGCCTGTTCGGATCCGAGCTGGTGAGACCATGTGAATCTTGAAGCGGGATCGGCTCCGGCTCCGGTTGATCGGAACTCGGCATAAAAGGTCGTTTTTTCGGCGTCCGGTTTATTCCAGTTGTGCCAGCCTTCAGGTTTTATCATCGGCCCCAGTTGGCAGTTCAGGTATACTGTTTTGGCAAAGGGTCTCCATGGCCTTCCGAGGTATACGGATTTTTCGGCGGCATTCCCGGTGAGGATACAGTTCAGAAAAACAAACCCGAATCGGTTTTCTTTTGGGGTTGAAGCGGCTGTGATATAGCTTGCCGTTTCTTTGGAATAAATGATACAGTTTTCAAAGACAGCGGTCCCGGCCCCGAAGATATAGTCGGTTGTTCCTTCGATATAGCAGTTTTTAAAATAGGTTCTGGAAGGTTTGGTCTTATCCTCAAGATCCTGCGTTCCTTTCAGGTAAAGCGTATCCTGGTTTCCCAGCAGCCGGCAGTTTTCAAACGCAATCCGGTCGCCTGTCGTTAAAACCGCTACGGCCTGGCCTACTTTTCCTGCACTGTTTTCAAAGGAAATATTCTTTGCGGTAAAATCATTGGAAAAAATAAAGACGGTCGCCGAACCTGTAGTTCCTGTTTCTTTTCCTTCTGCATTTTTCCGGGAGGCAAAATCATCAAAAGTGATGATGGTTTTCTCTGCTTTTTCTCCTTCCAGAAGGATCGGTCCTTTGGTTTCAGGAATGATGATCTTTTCCTTGTAGACTCCGGCTTTGATAAAAATTTTCGTTCTTCCGGCAGCACTGTTTCCAACGGCGTCGATCGCTTTTTGTATGGTCACAAAATCGCCTTTTCCGTCCTTTGAAACCACGATCAGTCGCTCGCCGGTTTTAAAAGAAAGAAGGCTGCAAAATGCTATCAGGACAGTTAAAAGCAGATGAAGATTTTTAAAAATACCGAATCCTTTCATTAAATTTTTTTTGGTTTAAATACAGACTTCTGTCTCAAAAACGGAAGTCTGTATTGATGTTTATCTTTGGCTTTATCCTAGTACCCGTAATCCTGGGTAAGGTTGTAATTGGAGTTGATGACATCTGCAGCAATAGGCAGAAGCTCTTTACGGTTGGGCTGGAAATAATAGGCATAGCTTTTCACGGGATCTCCGCTGATGTAAGGCTGTGTCATGGCCAGTCTCCAGTTGACCTTCGTGTATCCTGACGGTGTGGCAACACTTTGGTTCGGACTGTAGAAGATATCCGTTTTTGCAATTCCGTTGAGGTAGAAGTCAATATCTAAAACGTTTTGCTGCGCTGTTTTCGAAGGTGTATAATTCGCAACTCCGGCAGCCGGTTTTTTATAGAAAATATATTCCGGTACGTTGGCGTAGATTCCTGTTCCGTTCATAAACTGGGTCAGTTTCTGTCTGGTTTCGTTAATTTTTGTTTCCAGTAAATTCCAACGGATGAGGTCATATTTTCTAAGGCCTTCACCTCCGAATTCCAGCATTCGTTCCTTTACGATAAAGCTGAAGAACCCGGGTTTGTCGGTTGGGATGGTTCCTACCTGTCCGGTATTTCCGGCATAAGCTCTCTGCCTCACCGCCATTACCGCATTGATGGCTTCCTGGGATGGGCCGTTATGTATTTCATTATCAGCTTCCGCAAACATCAGAAGGATGTCCGAGTATCTTAAAAGAGGCCAGTCGATTCCTAAATTCTGAGCAGTTCCCGCTATTGACGTCCATGATTTCCTGAATTTTCCGTCGTTCCAGTTGATGGAAGTCTGAAGCTCCTGCTGCTTCGAGGTATTCACTCTGAAGATGGCGATATTCACATCTCTTCTGAGGTCGTATTTTGTAAACTCGTAAAAGTAAACCGGAATAGCATTGATCCCTCCGGAGGATTTCCAGTCGGTATCATCGTGTCTCAAACCATTGTAATATCCGATTTTGCTGTCTGTTCTTGAGTTTCCTCCAAAAGCACCGATTGCGTAGATAATTTCATTGGTTGCATCCGGAGTATTGGTGTGCAGGGACCTGAACAATCCTTCATAGCTTGGGTTAAGCTGATGCTGACCGGAATTAATAATGTCCCTGCATTCATCATAAGCGATCTGATAATATTTCTGCGGATTGGTACCCTGCATCATCATCTGTGGATTTCTTCTTAACGAGTAGCCGCCTCTTGCCAGCGCTATTCTTGCTCTTAAGCCTTTGACTGCCGCTTTAGAAATTCTCTGTGCCGTGGTATTTCCTTCCGATCTCCAGGGCACAAGACTTTCTGCTTTCAACAAATCATCAAGTATTTTATCGTAAATGATATCCCGGTCTGTCTTAGCTTCATAAAGATTGGGAAGATCGGATGATGGCACATCATGAAAAGGCACGTCGCCCCAGTTTTTTATAAGATCATGGTAAAAATGCGCTCTCAGGGTGAGCGCTTCTCCCAGGTATCTGTTCATTAGTTTTTTATCTGCTTCAGAACCGTTCTGCATCACCGGGGAAAGCGGGATGTTTTTAATGACAAGATTGGCTCTTTCAATTCCGGTATACGTGTCTAAAAATGGACGTAAAAGTTCCGTATTGGTAGGGATGGCCCCGAAGCAGCTTATTCCTCTCCGGTCATTGGCATTATAATCTCCGGAAGTCCTGAGGTCATCACCGGACTGAGACAGGATGAGATTCATTCTCTGTCCGTACGTATTGTCACCCATCGTGCTGTTGTAGACACCCACAAGGGCAGAGAAGGTATCTGATACGGAATCAAACTGTTGCTTTTCAGCAGTATTGGATAAGCTTTCTACATCCAGATACTCTTCGCAGGAGTTGATTGAGATAAGCCCTGCAATGGAAAAAACAATTGTTAAAAATTTATTTTTCTTCATAATATTAGATTTAAAAAGTGATATCAACACCTGACAAAATAAATCTGCTTCTCGGATAGGCAGCATAATCGACTCCCGGTGTTAATGGGTTTCTTCTGGTATTGGCTTCCGGATCGTATCCCGAATAACCCGTAATGGTGAATACATTGTTCATCGTAAAATAAAGCCTGAAATTTGAAAGTCCAAGCTGGCTGGTAAAGTCTTTTCCAAGTGAATAGCCGATGGTAAGGTTATTGAGTCTCAGGAAAGATCCGTCTTCAATGGCGTAGGAATGCAGGAAATACGCACCGGCCGGTGGGGTCCACATCGTGGTATTGGCATTCATGGCAGCAAGAGCAGCCGGATCATTTACTTTAACGCCGTTGTCATCAAACCATCTCCAGCGGTCGGCCACCTCAGCAAGCATATTGTTGTCCCGATAAAGGTATTGGGTGGAATATTCTATTTTATTCGCATTATACACTTTATTGCCGACAGAGAAGTTGAACATAACGCTCATATCCCAGTTTTTGTATCGGAAAGTCTGGTTGAAACCACCGTAGAATTTCGGCTGGGCATTTCCCAGATCGGTCATATCATTGTTATCGATGATACCATCGCCATTAAGATCCTGGAGTTTCAGATCACCCGGCTGTACAGGTCTTGCACCGTTCGCCGCTGCGGCGGAACTCGGAATGCCTGTCTTCAGGGTGTATACCTGCGTGGTAGGATTGTAATCAAAATCGCTGACCTCATACCTTCCTGCGGTCATATATCCCCAGTAGGTTCCTACCGGTTTCCCTACCTGTACCAGGAAGTCATTCAGGTTATTCTGCCATCCTGATGGAAACAGGTAAAAGTTGGAGCTGGCCGAGGCACTGCTTCCCAGACTTTTGATCGTATTGCGGTTGGAAGAAATATTGGCATCGATCTTCCAGGTGAAGTTGTCTTTATTGATGATCGCGCTTCCGATGGAGAATTCTATTCCCTTATTGGTGGTGCTTCCTGAATTCTGGTACTGGTATTCATATCCCGTAGTCTGCGGGATTTTGGCCAGCAGTAAAAGATCTTTCGTATCCGTCTGGTAAACGTCAAGGGAGCCATACACTTTCCCTTTAAACAAGCCGAAATCAAGACCTGCATTTTTTGAAGAGGCCGATTCCCATTTTACTCCTGGGTTGGACATGATATTTCCGGTGGTGGCACCAGGTGTTACATTCGTTCCGAACGCATATCCGTAATCCGAGGATGTGGTGAAGAACGTATCGTATAAAAAGGCTTTGATCCTGTTGTTCCCGGAAAGACCGTAGCCGGCACGCAGCTTAAGTTCGCTGATGACCCTGCTTTCTTTCAGGAAATTTTCTTCATTGATCTTCCATGCCAGGGAAGCTGCCGGGAAGTATCCCCATCTGTTTCCGGGACCAAAAATGCTGGAACCGTCTATCCTCATGGATGCTGTTAAGATATATTTATTTTTAAAGATATAGTTGGCTCTTCCGAAAAAAGAGACAATGCGGTCCGGTAAAATATCCGCTTTCGGATTTTCCTGTACCTGTCCCGACGGAGGATCTGCCGACTGGATGTTGGCGAATGCTTCCTGTGCACTGATAGACTTCGGGAGCCATCTGATGTTCATCATTAAAGATTCGGCATCGGTCTTCACGGTTTCCTGGCCCAGCAGGAAATCGACTTTATGACTGCCATATGTTTTTCTGAAATTTAGCGTGTTGGTGTTGGTGATTCTCCTTGATTGTGCCTTACTTAAAAAAACAACCGGCTGATCGTTATTCTGTCGCGCAAGACTTGTCACCGTTCCGGAAAACTGGTTTACAAATTCATCCCGCTGGACATAGCCGATCACACTTCTGAAGGTGAAATCTTTATTAATCTTGTATTCAATGATTCCATTCAGTAAAAGGTCATTCCTGCCGTTTTCCTTTACTTCATTATCTGCCAGGATGATGGGATTTACCAGGTTGGTCTCGTTGGCGAATAACGGATCAAATTCATCAATGTTTTTAGCCGGTCCTCCTTCAAAAGGCTGATATCTCACTGCATTTCTCAGGCGGTTGGTGCTTTGGGATCCTGTAGCAGAGGTTCCCGCACCGAAAATGGTCTGCCGGCTGTATCTTGCATTCAGCGTAAGGCTCAGCTTTTTAGAAAGATCATAATCATATTTGAAGTTGGCCATATTTCTTTTAAGTCCCGAACCGATCATGATCCCGTCTTCCTGAACATTGTTCAGTGACAATGAGAAAGATGAATTATCAGAGCCGCCCGTCACTGAAAGATTGTGCGTAAAATTGAAGGCTTCTCTTCCAAAAACCTCATCCTGCCAGTCGATCTTTTTCAGACTTCCGTAATTTTTGGCAAGATCCTGGAAACTTCCGTATCGTGTATTAAAGGCATCAATATCGGTCTGCACGCCCCCTTTATTATAAATCTCATACTGGTAAAGCACATATTGGTAGGGATCCAGAACATCGATTGTTTTCTGGATTGACCTTACGCCAAGAAATCCGTTGTAATTGATCGAGGTTTTGGCTCTTTTGCGACCGCCTTTGGTGGTGATAAGAACAACGCCGTTCGCGCCACGGGCACCATAGATGCTGGTAGAAGAAGCATCTTTAAGGACTTCGATAGACTCTATTTCCTTCGGTGAAAGGATGGTGAGAGCATTATCCATCTGAATGCCATCTACAATATACAAGGGTGCGTTGCTTCCTGTAATAGAGTTTCCTCCCCGCACCACAATGTCTACGTCTGCTCCCGGAGATCCTTCGCTTAAAGAAACCTGCACTCCGGCAAGACGTCCCTGTATCGCCTCCGCGGCATTGGTGGAGGGCATATCTTTGATCGCATCCCCTTTTACAGAAGAAACCGCATTGGTAACATCCTTTTTAGAAACCTTGGTATAACCCACCAGGACCACCTCGTCGATCTTGGATTCTTTTTCCTTTCGGGACTCTTTCTCTTGAGCCATGGCCAGGACAGGAAGTAGAAAGACAGTTAAATATAACCACTTTACTGATTGTACTTTTTTATCCATTTTGTATCCTTATAGTTTTAATTTTTGGTTGAAATTTTTTTTTCAATCTTATTTTTTGCGGATTCAAGTATTCTGTTGTTTTGTAGTGGAAAAATATTCTTTAAAATTGACGCTTATCATAGTGCAATCGATTGCGTAATTTTTTATATAAATATCCTGGCTCCTAAACTAATATTATTTTCCAATATGCAAAGAAAAAAATATTATTTTTTCATTAATTTGTGTTAAATGATGGTTTATGAAGCAAAATGAAATGAATGGGATTCAAAGATAATATTTTGATTATTAATTAGTTAAAATATAATTCAGCTTTAATTCATTACTTTAAAAAATAAATAAAAGTTTAAGGGTGAGTCAGTAATTTGCCTTAAAATTTACTTAAAATGATCACTATACTCCGATAAAATATTTACCAAAAATGATGGCGAGAATCTGAATTTAATCTTTTTTTACTGATTTTTGTCAGCTTTTTGTGGCACGATTGGATATTGAATTAAGAACTTTACCGTGATTTCTTGTGTGAAAAAGGACAAGCATTCAGATTAGGAACAATTTTGCTTCTGTTTAAGATAGAATAAATCTTAATTTTTTGGCATGATTTTATATTTTTGCCCGTTTCAGAAACCAAATTTGGTAAAAATTCGGGAATGAATTTCCTGATGATCAGAGAAAATACACTTTATTTTTAAATTTAATATTGTTGAATATCAGTTATTTATAAATTTAAATTAATTTTTTGTTAAGGAATTGAAGAATAATGATATATTTATCCCACAAGTATTTCTGTGAATTTTAGTGTAATTTTATGCAATCGATTACGCAATGTTTAACAGGTTTAATGAAAACCACCATAAAAGAAAAGTAAAAGAAGTATGGCACAATCAGAATTTCGTTATGCCCATCATCCCGAAGATGTAAAAAAATATACGACGGAAGATCTCAGAAGGGAGTTTCTGATCGATGATTTGTTTAATGAAGATCAGATCAAATTGGTTTATTCGATGTATGACAGGCTGATCGTTGGAGGAGCGATGCCTTCCGGGAAAGCCCTGGCCCTTGAACCTACCGATGATCTGAAAGCCGAATATTTCCTCGACAGAAGAGAGCTGGGGATCATCAATGTGGGCGGTAAAGGAAAAGTTACAGTAGATGGTGAAGCTTACGAACTAGCGAATAAAGAAGCTTTGTACATCGGGAAAGGCGCAAAGGAAATTGTTTTTGAAAAATCAGGAAACGAGCAACCGTATTTTTACCTCAACTCTGCTCCGGCACACCACGCGTACCCGACCCGCAAAATCACGAAGAACGAAGCCGAGATCGTGGAGCTGGGAGACGAAAAATATGCCAATAAACGCGTCATCAACAAACTGATTGTGAATTCCGTCCTGGAAACCTGCCAGCTGCAGATGGGGATGACCGAGCTGCAGCCCGGAAGTGTCTGGAATACCATGCCGGCGCACACCCATACCAGAAGAATGGAAGCTTATTTTTATTTTGACCTTGAGGAAGGCCAGACCATAAGTCATTTTATGGGGCAGCCTCATGAAACACGCCATATTTTTATCTCCAACCGACAGGCCGTACTTTCCCCGGAATGGTCCATCCATTCAGGCGTGGGAACTTCCAGTTATACCTTTATATGGGGAATGGCCGGTGAAAACATGGATTATGGCGATATGGACGGAATTAGAACGAATGAATTAAAGTAATCTTCTTATGAATTTATTTGATTTATCCGGGAAAGTAGCGGTTGTTACCGGAGGCACGCACGGTCTGGGAATAGCAATGGCAGAAGGACTTGCCGCAGCAGGAGCCGAATTGGCCATCACCAGTACGACGCCATCGAAATTAGAAGAAGCCCTTCAGTATTATCATGATAAAGGATATAAGGCAACCGGTTATCTTTTCGACGTGACTGATGAGCGGGAAGCTGCCCAGAAGGTTGCTTTAATGGAAGCCACCCACGGAAAAATAGACATCCTGGTCAATAATGCGGGGATCATCAAACGGATTCCTGCCATTGAGATGGAGGTGGAAGACTTCAGAAAAGTCATCGACGTAGACCTTACAGGGCCCTTTATTATGTCTAAGCTTGTCGGAAAATATATGATCAGAAGAAAATGCGGAAAGATCATCAACATCTGCTCAATGATGAGTGAGCTGGGACGGGATAATGTGGTGGCCTACGCCTCTGCAAAAGGCGGTCTGAAGATGCTTACCAAAAACCTGGCCACCGAATGGGCCAAACACAATATCCAGGTAAACGGCATCGGTCCCGGATATTTTGCCACTTCGCAGACAGAGCCTATAAGAGTGGACGGACATCCTTTTAACGATTTTATTATCAGCAGAACACCCGAAGGACGATGGGGAAATCCCGAAGACCTCGCCGGAACTGCAATTTTTCTGGCCTCTGAAGCCAGCAAGTTTATCAATGGGCAGATCATCTACGTTGACGGCGGAATTCTCGCAACCATCGGGAAGCCCGCTAATGAATAACTCCAGAATCAGACAGAATGAAACCTTTTATAACAGATCAATTTTTATTACAGAATAAATATGCTGAAGAACTCTACTTCAAATATGCAGAAAAACAACCCATCATTGATTATCATAATCATTTGATCCCTAAAGATATTGCCGAAGATACCGTTTTCGAAAATATTTCTAAAGTCTGGATTGCCGGAGAT
>JBMDXW010000034.1:0-2825 GCA_048594965.1 Chryseobacterium sp. | reverse complement strand
TCATGCACTCCGGAACGGAAAGTTTGGGATTGTCGACCGCAATGCGGCATTGGTCATGCCTTTTATCTCTGAGGAACCGATTTTTGTAAACGATGGCTTTTATGTCGTTTTTGACGGATTCGATTACTACAATTATTCCATTCAAACTAAAATGAGGATCGGTCCTTACGTGCCGCCTGAAAGTTTTGAAGTAAGAGACAGGTGGGAAGGTTCTCACTTGGTAAATGAAAATCCCGGAGATCAAGTATTGACCTGGAAGGATCTGGATGACGAGGATCTGCAAATGATAAAGCCGTACGAAGACGAAGAGCAGTACCGTATCAATTTTAAAACTACATTTCTTGAGATCGTATCACAGGATTCCCATATAGGAATTTATATTCCACAGATTAAAAAATTGTACAGAAGTACCCCCGAAATAGCCTATATAGGATGGCAGTTTTATAATAAAAAGCCCTACATTCTCACGACCGGACCATCAAATCTCTACGGAATGGCCGATGAATTTTCAAACGAAATTTATCCGATGAAATATACCTCCATTTCTTTACTGGACAAAGATCGTCTGATTGTCCTCTCAGAGCCGGATCCCGCAAATGACAACCAGGAGATTTTTAAAACGGTCCTGCCCAACAGCAGGGTTTTGAATGGTCATTATCAGCCGGCAGGAACCGTATTAAAAGACGGTCATGAATTCAGTATCTACGAAACGGTGATCAATGGGGAAAAGAATTATGCAGGTGAAGACGGAACCCTCTATTTTGAGGATTAATAAATAAAAGAAAATTTAGAAATGAAATACCAAAGAAGTTCAGCTTTATTCGATGAAGCGTACCGATACATTCCGGGAGGGGTAAACTCTCCTGTTCGCGCATTCAAATCTGTAGGCGGAGTGCCGGTTTTTATGAAATCTGCAAAAGGTGCCTATCTTACCGATGCCGACGACAATACCTATATCGACTACATCAACTCCTGGGGGCCGGCCATTTTAGGCCATACCCATCCCGAAGTGTTGGAAGAATTAAAGATCCAGGCAGAGAAAGGCTTCTCCTTCGGAGCACCCACAGAGCTGGAAACGGAGATCGCTAAATTCATCGTGGAAAACGTTCCGAATATCGACCAGATCAGAATGGTTTCTTCAGGAACGGAAGCCTGTATGAGTGCCGTGAGACTCGCAAGAGGTTTTACAGGAAGAGATAAAATTGTAAAATTTGAAGGTTGCTACCATGGCCATTCAGATTCGTTCCTGATTAAAGCAGGCAGTGGTGCGGCAACTTTCGGAAATCCCAATTCTCCGGGGGTAACGGCAGGAACCGCCAAAGATACTTTGCTGGCAAGGTATAATGATTTTGAGCAGGTTGAAGATCTGTTCAGACACAATCAGGGTGAAATTGCTGCGGTCATCATCGAACCGGTAGCCGGAAATATGGGGTGTGTCCTTCCTGAAAATGAATTCCTTCAGAAATTAAGAAAAATCTGCGACGAAAACGGCGCTTTATTGATCTTTGATGAAGTAATGACCGGGTTCAGGCTTGCTTTTGGCGGGGCACAGGAGCTTTTTAATGTGAAAGCGGACCTGGTAACTTATGGAAAAGTAATCGGAGGCGGATTGCCGGTAGGTGCGTTTGCCGGAAGAAACGAGATCATGGATCACCTGGCTCCTAAAGGCGGCGTATACCAGGCAGGAACATTGAGCGGAAATCCACTCGCGATGAGGGCGGGACTGAAAACGCTTCAGCTCATTAAAAATGATCCTGAATTCTTCAGCAGACTAGCCAAAACAACGGAAACTTTAGATTTTGAAATCGGGAAAATTTTAAATGAAAAAGGAATTGCCCATAAGATCAACCGGAAAGGATCGATGATGTCGGTATTTTTCCATATCAACAGAGTCTCCAATTTTGATGAAGCACAGCAAGCCAACCATGCTCTGTTTAATAATTTCTTCCACCAGATGCTCACCAGCGGAATTTATCTTCCGCCAAGCGGCTATGAAACGTATTTCATCAGTGATGCCATCAGAGACCGGGAAATTGATATGACCCTGGAAGCAGTCAGAAAATTTGAGTATTCTTAAATAATTTAAAGATAAATTAAAAGAAAGTGTCCTGAAAGTCCGAATAGTCCTTTTTTGTAATCGCCAAGACTTTATCTGATTTGATTAATGATTTTACGGCCCAGCATAGGATTTGCTCCGGCGGAGCAATATCTGTGTAGCTCAATATCAGCATCCTGTACCGGAACTCCGTCGGAGTTCTATCTATCATAGCACACCTACGGCGTGCTTTCGATATGCTGTTGTTTTTTCTTCTACACAGATGTTGCTCCTACGGAGCATAAAAATTATCTGTTCAAGTGCTAAAAGTCTGGATAGTCTTTTTATGTAATCGAAATGACTTTATCTGATTTAAATAATGATTTTACAGCACAGCATAGGATTTGCTCCGCTGGAGCATAAAAATTATCTGTTCAAGTGCTAAAAGTCTGGATAGTCCTTTTTTGTAATCGAAATGACTTTATCTGATTTGAATAATGATTTTACGGCCCTGCATAGGATTTGCTCCGGCGGAGCAATATCTGTGTAGCTCAATATCAGCATCTGGTACCGGAACTCCGTCGGAGTTCTATCTATCATAGCACACCTACGGCGTGCTTCCGATATGCTGTTGTTTTTCTTCTACACAGATGTTGCTCCTACGGAGCATAAAAAATTATCTGTTCAAGTGCTAAAAGTCTGGATAGTCCTTTTTTGTAATCGCCAAGACTTTATCTGATTTGAACAATGATTTTACAGCACAGCATAGGATTTGCTCCGGCGGAGCAAT
>JBMDXW010000339.1:0-12982 GCA_048594965.1 Chryseobacterium sp. | reverse complement strand
GGCTTTGAAGTTTCTATGTTTAAAACCGGACAAACGCCATACAATTGGCAGGTGACCAACTTCCAGCGGCCTTCCAAAGATAATCTGGTGGTCTATGAATTGTTGTTGAGGGACTTTACACAGGAGAAAAACTGGCAGTCGCTTATTAATAAAATCGCTTATTTAAAAGGATTGAACATTAATGCCATTGAGTTGATGCCGATCATGGAATTTGAAGGAAACCTTTCGTGGGGCTACAATACCTCTTTCCATTATGCATTGGATAAAGCATACGGAACCCCGGAAAAATTTAAGGAATTTGTAGATCTGTGCCACCAAAACGGGATCGCAGTGATTCTGGATGTCGCTTTCAACCATGCTACAGGGCGTTCTCCATTGGCCAGACTGTGGAACATCGACCCGGACGGAGACGGTTACGGTGATATTGCAGCCAATAATCCTTACTTCAATCAGGTGCCTAAACATTCCTATAATGTCTTTAACGATTTCAACCACACCAGTGCTTCAACGAAATATTACGTTGAAAGGTGTCTTCAGCAATGGCTGACGGAATACCGTATCGACGGCTTCCGTTGGGATTTAACGAAAGGCTTTACCCAAAGCTGCTCCGAAAATGATGAAACGTGCACCAATGCCTATCAGCAGGACCGGGTAGACATCTTAAAATATTATGCCGACAGACAGTGGGCGCTTGATCCGAATTCTTACATGATCTTTGAACATTTGGGAACGGATGCGGAAGAGCAACAGTGGGCGAACTATAGAATCGCTGAAGGAAAAGGAGTATTGCTATGGAATAAACAGACAGATCCTTACAACCAGAACACCATGGGCTATAAGGAAAACAGCAACTACGACAGGATGAATCATTCGCTTCACGGCTTTACCAATATGTCTGCAGTAGGCTATGGAGAAAGCCATGATGAAGAAAGATTGATGTTCAAAAACCTGGCCTACGGTGCGGTGAACGGAAGCTACGATGTGAAAAACCTGAATACGGCGCTTGAAAGAATGAAAACCTTCGGGGCGACCTTCTTTACCATTCCTGGTCCGAAAATGATCTGGCAGTTCGGGGAGCTGGGGTATGAATTCAGCATCAACCGATGCCAGGACGGTACCATCAACAACGGGTGCAGAACGGATGAAAAACCAATAGCGTTCACTCTCGGATATGATACGGATCTAAACAGAAAAGCAGTGTACGATACATGGGCTAAAATGATCAATATCAGAAATACATATCCGGTTTTCGGATCAAAAACTTACACTATAGAATCTAATAACCTTACCAATGATCCGGACGGATTGATTACAAGGATTTACGTGTACGACAATACCATTACAAACGGAGTGAAAAACATTGTAGTACTGGCAAATTATACCACCGCTGCACAAAACGTGGTTCCTTATTTCCCGTATACAGGACAATGGCAAAACCTTATGGATACTACGGTTTCAAACATTACTTCCACGACCGCCGCCATCACCTTGCAGCCCGGAGAATTCAGGATTTTTGGAAACTACACAGGAAGTTTGTCAACAATTGATGAAAATGCAGCATCCAGATTATCTTTACGGGTTGCAGAAAATCCTATAAAAAACAATTTGGCAAAACTAGTCTATCATAAAGCGAAAAACGGAGAAATCGCCATTTATGAAATGAGCGGTAAAAAACTTGATAGCTTTACACTTAAAAATGAAGACGGAACCTATGAATTAAAAATAAATTATCCTCCGGGAACTTATCTTGTTCATTTGAAATCCGATTCGGGAGTCGCTATCCAGAAAATGATTGTCAGGTAAAATTTCTAGAGACCGCATTTTTGCGGTCTTTTCTTTTTAAAGAGCGGCAATGGAATATTCATTTCATTCGAAATTAGCACATCTACAAATCAATCCGTATCTTTGCCAACTAAATTTTTACTATGTCTAAGAGTTTAATTCCAAAATTAGAAGCTATAAAACAGAGATATAATGAGGTGGCAGACCTTATTATCCAGCCTGATGTTATTTCAGATCAGAAAAGATATTCTTCTCTGAACAAAGAATATAGTGATTTGGGTAAAATTGTAAGAGTTTACGATCAATATAAAGGTACTTTGGATACGATTGAAGAATCCGACGAGATCATTGCAGACGGATCCGACAAAGATTTTGTAGAATTGGCAAAAATCGAGAAAAACGAAGCTTTGGAAAAAATTCCCGGCCTGGAAGAAGAATTAAAAGTATTGTTGATTCCTAAAGATCCCGCTGATGATAAAAACGTCATTGTGGAACTTCGTGCGGGTACAGGTGGCGATGAAGCGGCAATTTTCGTAGAAGACATCTATAGAATGTATTCCATGTACTTTAAAACAAAAGGCTGGAGACATGAGGTGACCGATTCCAATGAAGCGGCGAAAGGCTACAAAGAACTCATCATGAAAGTGGAAGGAGAGGGTGTTTACGGAATCATGAAATTTGAATCCGGTGTCCACCGGGTGCAGCGTGTCCCGGAAACAGAATCCCAGGGCAGGGTTCATACTTCCGCTATTACAGTGGCAGTTCTTCCGGAAGCCGAAGAGGTAGATTTTGAACTGAATCCGGCGGACATCGAAATGCAGACTTCCAGATCGGGAGGTGCCGGAGGTCAGAACGTAAACAAGGTTGAAACGAAAGTTCAGCTTACCCACAAACCTTCAGGGTTGGTGGTGGTTTGTCAGCAGGCGCGTTCCCAGCTGGCCAACCGTGAACTGGCAATGGAAATGCTGAGAACCAAACTCTACGATATTGAGCTTCAAAAAGTTCAAGGCGATATTGCCGCCCAGCGTAAATCGATGGTCTCTACGGGAGACCGTTCCGCCAAGATTAAAACCTACAATTATCCTCAGGGAAGAGTTACGGATCACAGGATCAATAAATCTATGTACAACCTGGATGCCTACATGAACGGTGACATTTCCGAGATGATCGATGCCGTGATTATGGCGGAAAATGCCGAAAAAATGAAAGGCGAAGAAGAAAATTTATAAAATCTTTATCATAAAATCTTTGTAATCCCTGGGAAGCCGGGGATTTTTTAATTCAAATAATCGTTGCTGTAAAGTATTTGATTTAGATTCCTTACTTTTGGGAAAATAGCTTAATATGAAATTCAGACCACTATTACTAACCGCCGGAGTCTTGTTTTCGGCCACATTTTATTCACAAAAAATGATGTATCCCAAAGCTTTAAAAGGAAATCAAACCGATACTTATTTCGGAACTGCTGTGGCAGACCCGTTCAGAGATCTTGAAAATGATTCTGAAGCCACCAAAAAATGGGTTGACGAAGAAGTGAAACACAGCCAGGATTATCTTGCCAAAATCCCTTTCAGAGAAGAAATCAGGAAACAACTGACCGATATCTGGAACTACGAAAAAATTTCTGCGCCTTTCAAGGAAGGCGATTATACCTATTATTACAAAAATAACGGACTACAGGCACAATCTGTACTTTACAGAACCAACAATAAAACAAAGGCGACAGAAGTCTTTTTAGACCCTAACAAATTTTCTGAAAAAGGCACAACTTCCCTTTCCCAGTTATCTTTCAATAAAAAAGGAAACCTGGCCGCTTATTCTATTTCAGAAGGAGGAAGCGACTGGAACAAGATCATCATCGTGGATGCGTTATCCAAAAAACAGATCGATGAAACGCTGGTAGATGTAAAATTTAGTGGAATTTCATGGCAGGGCGATGAAGGTTTTTATTATTCAAGCTACGACAAACCGAAAGAGGGAACCGTACTCTCGGGAATGACCGATAAGCATAAAGTTTATTTCCATAAGTTAGGAACAAAACAATCGGAAGACCAGTTGATTTTCGGAGGAGATAAAACACCGAGAAGATATCTCGGGGCAGGAGTATCTGAAGATCAGCGGTACCTGATAATTTCTGCGGCGAATGCGACCAACGGAAACGAATTATATATAAAAGACCTTAAAAACGGAGGAGATTTTGTGCAGATTAATAAAGGTTTTGATATCAATGCAAACATCGTCGACACACAGGGAGACAATCTCTATATTTTTACCGATAAAGATGCACCGAATATGCGTCTGGTAAAAACAACCATTAAAAATCCAGCCCCTGAAACATGGACAGATGTTATTCCGGAAACGGAAAATGTACTGGGAATTACAACCGGCGGCGGATATTTCTTTGCAACATATATGATTGATGCTATTGATCAGGTGAAACAATACGACAGAGCAGGAAAAGTGATCCGTGAAATTACACTTCCCGGAAAAGGAAATGTTTCAGGTTTTGGAGGGAAGGAAGATGAGAAAGAATTGTATTTTTCATTCACCAATTATATTACGCCGGGAACAACGTATAAATTCAATGCAGATACCGGGAAATCGGAAGTTTATCAGAAGCCGAAAGTGAAATTTAATCCGGAAGATTACGTTTCAGAGCAGGTTTTCTATACCTCAAAAGATGGCACGAAAGTTCCGATGATGATCAATTATAAAAAAGGAACAAAACTCAACGGTAAAAATCCGACCATTTTATATTCTTACGGAGGTTTTAATATCAGCTTGCAGCCGGCCTTCTCTGTCGTGAATGCCATCTGGATGGAAAACGGTGGTATCTACGCTGTACCGAACATCCGTGGCGGTGGGGAATACGGAAAAAAATGGCATGATGCCGGGACAAAAATGAACAAGAAAAATGTATTCAACGACTTCATTGCAGCCGGAGAATATTTACAGCAGAAAGGGTACACATCAAAACAGTTTATGGCTCTTTCTGGAAGATCAAATGGCGGACTGTTGGTGGGGGCAACAATGACTATGCGTCCCGACCTGGCAAGGGTAGCTTTCCCGGGAGTTGGCGTGCTGGATATGTTGAGATATAATAAATTTACAGCGGGAGCAGGTTGGTCTTACGATTACGGAACCGCTGAAGACAGCAAAGAAATGTTTGAATATTTAAAATCCTACTCTCCCGTTCACAACGTAAAAGCCGGAACATGCTATCCTTCCACTATGATCATCACCAGCGATCATGATGACCGGGTGGTTCCTGCACACTCCTTCAAATTCGGAGCTGAGCTTCAGGAAAAGCAGGCGTGTGATCATCCGATCCTTTTAAGAATCGAAAAAAATGCCGGGCACGGTGCCGGAAGATCTACAGATCAGGTGATCGGAGAAAATGCAGACTTAATTTCTTTCGCTTTATTTGAAATGGGGGTTAAAAATTTAAAGTAAAAATTGCAAAAAATAATGAAAACGGGTGCTTATTTTAAAAGCATCCGTTTTTTTTTGCTTAAAACTTTTGTAAACATTTAATTTGAAAGATTAATATTCACGAATATGAAATCTAAAGCTTTATTAATTTGCTCATTCATAAGTCTCAGTACTGCTGTTTGTGCACAGAAATGGGAGCCTGCATCACAGAAATTTTCTGAAATAAGAAAAGGTGTGGATGTGAGGTACGCCTACACATTTGATATATCGGCGCTAAGAAATATCCTTTCAGATGCCGTAGAAACAGGCGCCGGAGCCAGGCCAGTGACAATCTCCCTGCCCACAGCAGAAGGAAAAATTGAGAAATTCGCCGTCTACAGCAATCCTGTGGTGGAAAAGTCAATGGCAGACCGGTACCAGCTGGGATCTTATGTAGGCGTCGGAATTGATGATCTTTCTAAATATGTGCGGTTCAGTACAGCACCGACCGAGATTCAGGTCATGATGATTAAAGATGGTGTTTTTCAGTTTATTGAGCCTATATCCAAGGATAAAAAAAGGTATGGTGTATTTTATAAAACCAAAAAAACCGATAGTGACAACGGCTTCGAATGTACGACGTCTGAAAAGAATATGGAAGACATTCAAGCGTTGGAGAAGAATGGGAAGAACAGTCTGTCTCATATAAATATCACCAGCAGACCGGCTACGACAAAATACCGGACCTACAGACTCGCACTATCAACTACCGGTGAATACACAAAGAAATTTGACCCTTCCGGAGGAATCACAAACACGGTGATACAAATGAATGCCACGATGACACGTGTCAACGGTGTTTTTGAAAAAGAATTTGGCATTAAACTGATTATCCAGGACTTGCCGGATATTATCTATACGGATCCTGCTTCAGATCCCTACACTAATAGTTTAAATTTGCAGTTACAGCAGACATTAACATCACTTGTGGGAAATGCTAATTACGATATGGGGCATGTTTTCAATGCTTCAGGAGGCAATGGGAATGCAGGATCTATCGGTTCGACATGTGTAAACCCGGCAACATCAACCTCTTTGGCAAAGGGTTCTGCCTTTACTCAAAGCACAGATCCTACCGGCGATCTTTTTGATATTGATTATGTAGCCCACGAAATGGGACACCAGCTCGGAGCCAATCACACTTTTTCCCATGTTTCCGAAGGATCCGGTGTAAATGTGGAACCTGGAGGAGGTACAACCATCATGGGATATGCAGGAATTACCGGAGATAATGTACAGACTCATTCTGACGCGTATTTTCATTATGCTTCAATAAACCAGATATTAAACAGCCTCGAAAGCAAGACCTCTTGCGGAACATCCGAAACGATTACAACAAATGTCCCACCGGTAATCTCTCCCCTGATGCCTTACACGATTCCTAAGGGGACAGCCTATTATCTGGAAGCGGCTGCGACCGATGCCGATCCTATTAAATATGCCTGGGAACAGTACGATAGCGTTGATTCCTACAATTCTATTTCCGGAGACAGCGGATGGGGCTACAATACACAGGGTACTCTAGCAAGATCCTATTTCGGAACAGCCAGTGGGAGAAGGTATTTTCCAAGCCTTCCTAGTGTCATGGCCGGAAATTTAACAGACAAAGCAAAATGGGAAACGGTTTCATACATCCCAAGGACCCTGAATTACGCAGTTACCGTAAGAGATGAAAATGCAACCAGACCGCTGCTTATATCATCCGAAACTACAGTGACTGTCGGCAACGACGGACCGTTTAAGTTTTCCGGACTTACACCTGCTACCGTTTTGTATAATAATGCAACCAATACCATAACCTGGGACGTCGCAAACACCAATGCAGCACCATATAATGTTGCTAATGTAAAAATTGAGTATACAACTGACCTTGCAAACGGGACGACGTGGACCGAGTTGGTCGCCTCCACCCCAAACACAGGAAGCTATACGCTGCAAATGCCTTCCAACCTTACCGGAGCGGTTAAACTTAAAATATCTGCTATCGGAAATATTTTCTATGCCGTTTCCCCTCAGGTAACTATCGGTACAGCTCCGATATCCACCACCGCAGCACCTACAGGCATAGCTGCACTGAACGCGGAAATAACAAAGACAACCGCCAGGCTGTCATGGAACAGTGTACCGGGAGCGACCTATTCAATACAATACAGAAAAGTAGGACAAACCAATTGGTCGGGTACAACGAGTGCTCTAAATTCTGTATTGCTGACAGGACTCGAGGATGAGTCTGATTATGAAGCACAGGTTGCTGCTGTGGTAAATACTGTTGTAGGAACATTCTCTTCAAACTATACTTTTAAGACAAAAGGATTAAAGACAGGAGTGGATTATTGTTTAATGGCAACCGGAGGAAATAGTTTTGCCACTTTTGCTTATAATAGTGGGTTGGCACAGTTTGTCCTTAGCAATCTATCTTACTCGGAATTGTATTATAGTACTATTTTTAGTACGTACAGGGATTTTACCGAAGACGCGACTAAATTAATTAATTTAACAAAAGGCACACAGTATACTTTTTCTTACTTTAATGTAGGCACCACTACCTCTTCATACGAAGATAACATGGAAGTATGGATTGATTTTAACAGAAATGGAGTTTTTGAAACTTCTGAAAAAGTAGGGTCTGTAAGTACTGATCCTCCAGCTAGCGGACAATATACAGGATCGTTTACATTTACTGTTCCTACTACGGCCTATTCAGGAGATAAGCTCCTGCGAATGAGAGTCGCCAATTCCTTCTTTAATACCGCTTCAGGTCCTTGCGACAGTCCTTTTGTTCCGACCAGCGGCGGAGGAGTGATTTCCAGAGGATCTTCGAAGGACTTCGCTGTGAAAATTTCCGAATCAAACCTTGCAGTAGATGAAATAAAAGGCACAAAATCCGAAATTTCCATCTATCCGAATCCGGCAGATACTTATATTGAATTTAAAAATCTTAAAGGGAAAGGAGAGTATAAGATTTATACGGCAGATGGAAGATTAGCGCAGGCAGGAAATACAGAAGGTCAGCGAATTGACGTTTCAGGATTGGTAAAAGGAGTGTATGTTGTAACCGTGAAAACGGATTCAGGTACCCTTAATACTAAACTTATCAAGAAATAGCAATCTCACATCAAAATTTGAAATCCGGACGATCACATCGTCCGGATTCGTTTTTTATAAAACTGATGGCTGAGATATCTTAAATTTTTTAAGACTGTATAATTTGTTTTACGTGGCATCCATCATACACTGGATAACGGTAATTAATCATAAAGCAATCACGAATGATTGTTATCTCAAAAATGCTTAATTTTAGCGCTATAATAAATCTGAAATTATGAGACGGGAAGTTCAGAATAAAACTCCTCAATTTAAGATAGCTGAAAAGCAGACCGAAATATATCCTTTTGAAAAGGACGGATTGCAATTAAAATCTTCTTACAAGGCGGAAGATGTTAAAGATAAAGATTTAACACATACTACCCCTGGAATCGCACCCTATTTAAGAGGCCCCTATTCTACCATGTATGTTCAGAAACCCTGGACGATCCGTCAGTATGCCGGTTTTTCTACGGCAGAAGAATCCAATGCTTTCTATAGAAGAAATCTGGCGGCCGGACAAAAAGGACTTTCCGTAGCTTTCGATCTTGCGACCCATAGAGGATATGATTCGGATCATGCTAGAGTGGTCGGCGATGTTGGGAAAGCAGGGGTTGCTATCGATTCTGTGGAAGACATGAAAATCTTGTTCAATGAAATTCCGTTAGATCAGATTTCAGTTTCCATGACCATGAACGGAGCGGTTTTACCAATCCTTTCCTTTTATATAGTGGCTGCCGAAGAACAGGGCGTTTCCCAGGAATTGCTTTCAGGAACGATACAGAACGATATTCTGAAGGAATTTATGGTGAGAAATACATATATCTATCCGCCGGCGCCTTCTATGAAAATCATTGCGGATATATTTGAATATACTTCACAAAACATTCCGAAATTCAATTCCATTTCAATCTCCGGATATCACATGCAGGAAGCCGGTGCCACACCCGTACTGGAGATGGCTTACACCCTTGCAGACGGATTGGAATATGTCAGGACCGGAATCAAAGCAGGAATGAATGTTGATGATTTCGCGCCGAGACTGTCTTTTTTCTGGGCGATCGGAATGAATCATTTTATGGAAATTGCAAAAATGCGCGCCGCAAGATACATCTGGGCAACCCTTTTAAAACAGTTTAATCCGCAAAATCCGAAGTCTTTAGCCTTAAGAACACACTCACAGACTTCAGGCTGGTCACTGACCGAGCAGGAGCCTTTCAACAATATTACCAGAACAGCGATTGAAGCGTTGTCTTCAGCATTGGGAGGCACCCAGTCTCTTCATACCAATGCATTAGACGAGGCTATTGCGCTTCCAACGGATTATTCTGCGAAAATTGCAAGGAATACCCAGATCATCCTTCAGCAGGAAAGCGGAATTTGTGATGTGGTCGACCCGATGGGAGGCAGCAATTTAGTGGAAAGCCTTACCCAGCAAATGATCGAAGAAGCCATGAAATACATCGATGAGGTGGAGCAGGAAGGCGGAATGACCAAAGCCATCGAAGCCGGAATCCCGAAAATGAGGATCGAGGAAGCCGCAGCAAGAAAACAGGCGAAAATCGACAGTGGCGAAGAATTCATCATCGGAGTCAATTCGTTCAGATCCGCATTGAAGCAGGAGGCCATAGAAATCCTGGATATCGACAACACGGAAGTACGCAGAAAGCAGATCGAAAGATTAAATCAAATAAAATCCGGAAGAAACTCTGAAGCCGTAGACGAAATTCTGAATAAAATCCGCGATGCTGCCAGAACAGGAAAAGGAAACCTGCTCGCATTGTGTATCGAAGCAGCACGCCGCAGAGTCACGCTTGGCGAAATGAGCGATGCCATGGAAGAGAGTTTCGGAAGATATAAAGCCAACATCAGAACAATCTCAGGAGTTTATGCCATGAATGCAGGGAAGAACGAATATTTTGAAAAAGCCTTACACCTGACACAGAAATTTGAAGAGGAAGAAGGTCGCCGTCCGAGATTAATGGTCGCAAAAATGGGTCAGGATGGCCACGACAGAGGAGCGAAAGTAGTAGCCACCGCGTTTGCCGACATGGGGTTTGATGTCGATGTCGCTCCTTTGTTCCAGACTCCGGAGGAGGTTGCCAAACAGGCCGTCGAAAATGACATTCATATTCTTGGAGTGTCATCATTGGCTGCAGGACACAAAACACTGGTTCCACAGGTTGTTGAAGAATTGAAAAAACTCGGTGCTGATGATATCACGATCGTGGTGGGAGGCGTTATTCCACAGCAGGACTATGAGTTTCTTTATGCCAACGGAGCCGATTTTATCTTCGGGCCGGGTACCAATCTTCCCAAGTGTGCGGTAGATATTCTCGAAAAACTTATTAATTAAAAGCCATATTCGTAATCAATAGTAGTTGTAAAATTGCTGGGGAGACTTGCTTTATAGCTTTTGGTATAATTTTCATTATTTGCTTCAAAATAATAATTATATTCATAATCATAGCTATTTAAAAGATTACCATTCGCGCTATAACTTTTTGTATTTAAATTTATTTTAGTTAGATTGTTCTTGCTAAAGAAAAATTCACCCGGAAAAATTCGAGAGTATTTTGTAATTCCTGCAAAAAGGAATACGATACCATTTAATTTGCTGAAACCTTCTAGATTTTTAAAAGGAGCATTAATTTGATCATTATATGTATAAATATATGTATTGTAAGTCCGGAGAGAACTGGTTCTATCTGAAGTACTCTTAATTAGGTTACCATTGTCATCGAAAAATAACTCGTAATAAACATAACTATTTCCAACAGCGTTAGATGTAAAAGGAACTTTAAACTTTACATGAGTATTACTTATCCAATCTAAAGTAACATTGTAATTCGTATAAGATTCTTGATCTGAAGCATTAGGAGTGTCTTTTACTATATTTTTTAATCTTTCATTTTCGTAAGATAATGTATAATACTGTGGAATTGAAAAACCTTCATAAATATTACTTTTTATTTTTGTTATATTATTTCCATTATAAGTAAATTCATAAAGAACTTCATTAGTGTTAAGTTTTCGGATATCTGTAATTTTATTGCCATTATAATTAATAATAGAGACAAATGGAATTAAATTATTTGATGTTGTATATGTGATTTTTGTAGGTAGTCTATACGTTGTCGGAGTTTCAGTGGGATCACCTCCGGTATTGGGTAATGGACTTTCATTTTCTGTGGTATCTTCAATACAAGCAATCGAAAATAAAAGTAAAAACGGTAGGAGCTTTTTCATGATTAAAATTTTATTTTACAAACTTACAAAAAATATCACAAGTTTTTATTTCATTATTATAATGCAAATATTTTTTAAGATAGTAAATTATTGCACAGCTTTTGTATGGGTTAATGAAAATTTTCATTATGGCTTATACAGTAGTTTCAGTATTTCCGGTGACTGTAGATACAGAGGAAATTAAAAATGATTTAAAAGAAAACGGTTTCAGTGAAGCCAATATTATCGTTTCCAAATCAAGTGTGGAAAGTGGCTTGTCGACCGACCATTACCAGGAAGACGAGCAGACGAAAGGGTTTTTCGAATATACCTTTGCCCACGATGCGGAGATGCTTGATGCATACCGTAAACACAGCATCGGCAGAAACAACGTCATCGTGTATGCCGACAACATCGAGCAGGCAATGACCGCCAACTCGGTTTTAAATAAGAAAGGAGCTCTGGAGGTCTACAGAAAGCCGACAGAAGACAAAACCGAGATTCCCGAAGGAATGACTGAAGAAGAATACAACGGGATCATCGCCAAAGCGAGACACAACATCTACTTCCTCGGTTCGGAAAGGGTTTATCACTCAAACGTTATCAAAGGAATGGACGACCCGATGGACGATCTCGGATCCAAGGACTAATCAGCCGACGATTTTAATATAAAGTAAGCTTGCCGAAACGATCTGCAAGCTTATTTTTTTGCTCTATTTCAAATCTTAATACCTAATCTCATGAGGATCAGGCTAATTTAGATTGTCTCTAAAGAAAATTATTTTATCTTTGCAGCTGAAAATTACGTTTAACCCAATAATACCCGAAGTACAATGTTCAGATTTAATCAGAATTCTACCGTTGGATTGCCGCTTTTAGTGGTAAGGCTTCGTGGTTTGGTACATTCTTAGAATAAAAGTATTTGAAATATCACAACCCGAAGCCGAAAGATTTCGGGTTTTTTATTGCGCAATATTTCAAACTCAAAACAGTTTTCCCGAAATACTATTTATAAAAAAAACCGGAGCTTTCCAGTAGCATCATTTTTATTTGGAGCTATTTCCAGCTTTCCGCTATTACTCCTCGCCCGCCTTTCAGGCGCGCTGTGGGGTAGCCGCTGCAATCTGGGCTAGGAATAAAGTTCCGTCTTAAACCTCATCGGCTTCAAAACCGATGAGGTTTGAATCAACATTTTTAATCATACCACAATGGGAAATTTAAAACTAAAAGGAAAAGACATATTAAAAATCGGATATCCGAATAATCAGAGCGTGAATATCGCTTTGGAAGTCATGAAAAGAAACTTTGCGACGAAGAATATTCATCATGTGAAAGCTCTTTTAAAGGAAATCCTGCAAAATCCGCAGCAATTTGAGAAAGATTTAACCTTCGGGCAAATTGCAGAAGCGTTACTCTC
>JBMDXW010000338.1:0-2658 GCA_048594965.1 Chryseobacterium sp. | reverse complement strand
GATAAACCAGACAAAACCTTCTAAACAGCTTCGCCATTAAGGACTGTTAAAAGTATCTCCTTTCAAATTCCGGAATTTGTTACCAGACATTTATTATAATATATTTGCAAAAAAAAATTAATACATGAAAAAAACTTTCTTTTCTATAGGAATTTTATTGGGTGTGCAGTTGGGTTTCAGCCAGACGGTTGACAGTAATTTTGGCAATAGCGGTACGGTAACCCATCTTGAAAAAATCTCAGGCTTCCAGTCTACGGTTTTACCGGACGGTAAAATGATTTTAAGTGGAAATTATGAAAGTTCCACTGCCAATAAAGCGGTAATCCTGAAACTGAATCCTGACGGTTCATTAGATCAGAGCTTTGCTACAGCGGGTATCTTTACCATGGATCTTCATGCCGGGACAGATCATTATGAGGGTTTTTCACAGGCTTTGGTTCAGAATGACGGGAAGTTATTCTTCTGCTATGCCAGCGAGCTCGACAATGGTATAGATCCTGAATCTGTTACTTTGAATCTCGTAAGACTTAAAGCTGATGGTACGCCGGATACCACTTTTACAAGTCCATGGTCTGATACGACTACTGATCTTGATAATGCCATTATTGATGTCAGACTCCTTTCTTCAGGCAAATATCTTGCGTTTGGCCCTAATTATATGATGAGGTTTAACGCCGACGGAAGTCTTGATACGTCTTATGGTACAAATGGGAAAAGAATCATCACGTTCGAGATCAATGATGTGTATGTAAGCGGGGAGAATATCTATATCAATGGAAACGCTCCGGCTACCCCTAGTAACAGAACTTTATACAAGTTACTCAACGAAAGCTCAGGAGTTTCTGCTTCACATAATTTTGGTCTTGGAAGAATTTACCAGAACAATTCTACTTTTTTTATAGACAAGAATGATTTTATAGTACATGAATTGTTGAAATTAGATGCTAATCTTGCTCCGGTGGCCGGTTTTGGTACTAACGGTAAAGTATCTTTACCCATTGAGATTTATACGGGAAGACTGTTATTTCAGCCGGGTGGAAGTACCATTATTTTTACCAGCGCCAGCTCAAATGTGCAGTCTACCTACACTTATACAAGACTGAATTATAACGGAAGCCTCAATACGTCATTTGGGCAGGGCGGAACTTTTACCGTAACAGTCCCTTCCTCGGCAGGTTTTCAATCGAATGTTGATAATATGATGAATCCCAATGGAAGCATTTATAATGTTTTCTCCGGAATTGGCGATAACGATATTTTCCTGAAAAGGATACTTCTTCCCGATGAAATTCTCTCTGTTGCAGAAGGTGCTAAAGGCCACGATAAAACCTCTGTTTTGGAAAATCCGGTAGGAAATACGCTTAAACTCTCCGGCGACCTGCAAAATGCAAACATCTATGATTTATCCGGAAAATTAGTGATAAAGAATCTTAAAGGACGTGAACATTCTGTAACGGCGCTGCAAAAAGGAGTTTACATCATTGCCGGAAAAGACTCCGACGGTAAGGAGAGTAAGCTTAAATTTATAAAAAAATAAGGAAAGCCGTGGATCACAAATATAGAAACTTTTAAAGATACAGCGTAACAGGCTAATCAGAAGAATCCGTCTCACTTTTTGTTGTGGGACGGATTCAATTTAAATCTATTTTTACTTTGCAAACTTCTCAAGTTCGGTGTTAAATTTATCAGCTTCTTCCAGAAATAAAGCATGGCCACTGTTTTCAAAACGGATGAGCTGTGAATTTTTAATTCCTTTCTGAAGTTTTTCTGCCCATACGAAAGGGCAGCTTTTGTCCTGCATCCCATGGAATATGGCAACGGGAATTTTAATTTTTGAAAGCTGAGGCCTCAGATCCAGATCTCTGAGCGCGGTGATCGCCTCTGTTGTCGCGTATGGAGAAGCATCCAGGCTGATTCTTTCAATCCATCGTTCCATGTTTTTAGAAATATTCCCTTCTTTTGCCTGAAATGCAGCTCCGAGACCTGCGGCAAGATCCTGTCTGCCTGTCATTGTCGCTTTGATGAGGTTCTCAGCGGCGTCGGCAGGAATTCCTTCAGGAAACCCTTCTCTCTGTCTCCATGAAGGGGCTGCGGCCCCGAACAATGCCAGTTTGCCTACGTGGGCAGCATTATACTTGGTGATATAATGGATCACGACCGCACCACCCATGGAAAAACCGCCCATCACGGCATTTTCTATTTTCAGCTTGTCTAAAACCACTTTGATATCATCCGAAAAAACATCGAAGTCATATTTTCCGTAAGGCTTGTCCGATTTCCCAAATCCGCGAAGGGTAATGCCGATCACCCTGAAGCCTTTTCTCGAAAGATACTGATACTGGTATTCATACATTTCGTCGCTCAGAGGCCAGCCATGGATGAGGACAATCGGTTTTCCCTCACCGATATCCGTTACGTGAAGTTTTACTCCTTTTTCCACTTCAATAAATTCCGCTCTTCCTGCAGACGCCGGGATTCTTTGGATCTGGGCTCTTAAACCGTTGGCAAAAATTGAAACTAACATTACTAAAATTAAAGCTGATTTTTTCATTGTTTTTATTTTTAAATTGTTATTGTTTGTCTGATGAGGCAAAGTTCTCTCAAAAACCGCCCGCGATCAATGGACGGTCTTCGCCGTGAATTGCACTTTTTTCACCG
>JBMDXW010000337.1:0-1654 GCA_048594965.1 Chryseobacterium sp. | reverse complement strand
TTCAGGGTTTTTCCTCTCCGAAGGGATTTATAAAATATCCGTTGAAGAGCAATGCTCCTGGCTGTTACAGATCATCTGTTTTCAGCCTGAAGCATCAGAAGGAGCACTTTTGGAATCCTGGACACTGAAAAGAAATGACGGACTACAATATCTGCTGCAGGGTAAGGACAGCCACGGTAAGATGATTTTTGAAAAGACATTTGTCTCTCCGGATTTTTTATTTGAGGAAATCGTGATTTGGAAAATGGGAAATTACCTGATCCTGCCGAGTGAATATAATGAATTTGTAAAACACATCAGAAATGAAACGGGCTCAAAGCCTTATCACAATAGTGACGATAAAACAGAATTGAATTAAAAACCTTTATAATTTATAAACTAAATCTCATGAGTATTATTAAACGAAACAAGAAAAGAAACTCTGCCAACACGCTTTACGACGCATATAAGGCAGCTGAAGATTTATACGAATATAAGCAAGGGTATAAATTGACAAAAGGGATTTTTGACGTATCCAGTGAGGAAGACTGCACCTGGTTACTTGAAATTATTTTAAATGAACAGCCTAAACTGTCATGTGAAATCCAGCACTGGCATTTTAAAAGAGTAGAAGGAAATACCTTCACGCTGTATTGTAAGGATGAAGACGGAAATGTGCTTACGGAAATTGGTGATATCTCCATCCGTTTTTACTTCGACGATCTTTTTTTAATTGTAAAGAAAAATCTTCTGTGCCTGCCTATTGAATACAAAATGTACGCATAGAAAATCTATCATATATTAATATTTTTTGGTTAAGTGCTGATTCATTTTATTGAATGACAGCACTTAGCTTTTTTACGGTATGGGCCGAAAAGTATCCCAAAGCACCATTGCTGATATTGCTTGGCGGGTTTGCTGGAGTCGTTCCTCCGCCGGGACCGCTTCCCGAAAGCTGGAGAAGGGCAGAATAAAAGGTAAATATATTCTGATCGATACACTGCATTTCCACATTGATGGTATCTCCGGGTTTCACTTTGATATCTCCCGGATCCGTGTCATCGTTGGGCAGCAATAAGGGTCTCTGGTTGGCTAGTCCATTGTTCACATTATCCGAAAACTCTGAAAAATACTTCTGCGCACTGTCATTCACCGTATAAACGAAAAGATAGCGGTTGCCTAAAGCAGGCGGATCCGTAAACACCGGTAAAAGCGTATAGGTCGTTTCGCTTCCTATGGAAAAAGAATCCTGTTCGAGGCCATTGAAATCAACAGGCTGGGGCATCGTGCTGTTGGCGGTATATACATTTCCATCAACACTTACGCTTAGAGTATAGGTTTTTCCGGGTTCTCCCGTAAAGGTTTGCGCCTCATAATTTCCACCGCCGATATGCTCAAGGGTTTCCGTATGTCCCGCATTGTCGCTGAGGATCACCTGTGCATTGTCAACCGAAGGATACTGGTTGTACTCCGTAAATGCGACGGATTTCGTAATTCTTACAAAATAAGGTCCCGGCTCATCAGTAATATTTCCTTCAATAACGATATTTCCGCTCTGGTCTTCCAGGTCAAGGTCAATCTCCCTTTTACAGGAAACGAGGGCAATGGCTGATAATATAAGGATGCAGGTTTTTTTCATGTTTAAAATTTAAAATTATAAGTGATGTTGGGAACC
>JBMDXW010000336.1:0-22485 GCA_048594965.1 Chryseobacterium sp. | reverse complement strand
ATCGTTTGGATATGAATGGATGGTATTGAATGAGGCGAAATGTGCTTGCTTTGAAAAATATTTACAATAATCTCGTAAAAATTAAATCAAAATACTACAGGAACGCCTCGATTATCGGGGCGTTTTTTGTGTTTTTAGGGCAGAAATTATTTAGAATGAAAAAAAATAACCATAAAAGTGAAAAATTTTTAATAAAAAAATGAACAATTAATCAGAAAATAGAAAGTGATAAGTAAACCGATGAGAGACAGTCATTTAGGTAAATAAAGAATCTGCAACCTATTGCAGACGGGTATTTCCTATTTTTAAGACAAGGTTTAAATTATTGATTTTCAAGTGTTTGATTGAAAAATAAATTTGTGAGTTAAAAAAAATCATATTTACTTTGCAACCGAAAATTGAAAGCAACAGGTTTTCACATATTCAAAAACTTTTTTAAAATAATACAATGAAACAATTTAGAAACATATTTCATCAGCATTCAGAATTACACGGACAAAATCCTGTAGGATCAGCTTGTGCATGTGTTCTTCATGATAAATTTTTAAATAAAAGGTGCTTCTATAAAGGGGTCAGCTAGTACACTGACACGTCTTAAAATATAAAGCGCCTCCCTAAAAGAGGCGTTTTTTTGTGCTTTAAGGTTTCTCTAGTTTATTTGGTAAAACACCGGTTTGTGGCACAGGAGAACAGGGTTCGATCCCCGGAGATACCCCAAAATGTGAATGGTCAATGGTCAATCTGTTTCACAAGTGAATTTAAAAATTGACAGCAAGGCGAATTGACAATTGACTATTCACAAAAAAAGGTCTATTGAGGTAAAGGCAACCTTCCCGACTGTCTCTCGGGAACTGCAGGTTCGATTCCTGCATAGACCGCAAGGATGATGAAGATGATTATTTCAAAGAGAAAAGAGGAAAAGCCTGTCAGGCGCAGACGGTCTTTAGCCAAAAACACAAAATAAAGACAGGCTTTTCTCAACTCAAATTTGATGCTGTAATAAAGGAATTGAAAGTTTTAACATAATATAAATTTTAGATAAATAAAGTCTGTCAAAGCGCAGAAGTTCTTATATCAAATCAAAAATTAAGACAGGCTTTATTTTTAAATGAAACTTAAAATAAATGATTAGTAAAGCGGAAAATTACTCATTACTCATCAAAACGATGGTTCGCCGAAGTGGAAGAGTCGGGGCGGCCTGCAAAACCGTTGCGTAAGCTGAGTGGGTTTGAATCCCACAACCATCTCAAATAACTAAAATGAGATTAGTTCCGGAGAAAAGAAAAGCCTGTCAAAGCGCAGAAGTTCTTATATCAGACAAAAATTAAGACAGGCTTTGTTTTCTTCAATAAAAGAGTAAAATAAAACAGCTTTGTAGGTGATCTTCACGTTACAAAAATGGTTTAATTTCTCTTTATCGAGTATTCATTACTTATCAACTGATTCATAGTGTAATTGGTCAGCACACAAGACTTTGACTCTTGTTGTTCAGGTTCGAGTCCTGATGAATCAACAAAACTACTCCGATGTTGTAATGGTAGCATCTCAGTCTCCAAAACTGAGGGTATTGGTTCGAGTCTGATTCGGAGTGCAGGAAATAATGCATTGGTTAGAAAATAACCATATTTAAAATCATTTATGAATTATAAAAAATATAAAACTTAAAAAATGTAGAAAAAATGGAAACGCAACAACAACTATGGCAGAATATGAATGGAAAAGTTTTCCAAAGCCCGATCACACATCTGGTAGAAGAAGCCATCATCCGAGAACAGACTAATGGCCACCGGCTGAAGGTATGTGTGGGTTCCGACTCTCACGTTTACGGGAACGCCATTAATTATGCTACGGCAGTTGTCTTTATCCGTGAAGGAAAAGGAGCGTTTACCTTTATCAGAAAAGAAAGAGAAATACAAAATATCAGTATCAAAGAGCGAATGCTGAATGAGGTCAACAAATCTGTAGAAATTGCTTATGCAATATGCGCAGTGCTGGATGCTTATGGTGTGGAAATGGAGGTGCACGCAGATATCAATACCGATCCGGATTTCAAATCCAATGTCGCATTAAAGGATGCGATGGGATACATTCTGGGAATGGGGTATGTGTTTAAAGCAAAACCTTTTGCATTCGCAAGTTCCAACTGTGCTGATATGATGGTGTAATAAGACGGGAGCTGGATGAAGGAAGCTGGAAGTTTAAGCAATATTTGTCATTAAGTTTTTTATGTTAAAATAGTAAAATCATGGAACTAACAAAAAGATTATTGTTTCTAGATGATATCAGATATCCGATTGATGTATATCATTACACAAAACAGGATATTTACCTTCGAAAAGACTGGCATATTGCTCGAAATTACGAACAATTTGTCAATAGGATTTTGGGAAATGGACTTCCGGAAATGATCTCTTTAGACCATGATCTTGCTGATGAACATTATTGGAACAATGATGCTGGTAGTTTTGTCGAAAAAACAGGATACGATTGTGCAAAATGGTTAATTGATTACTGTATGGATAACGACTTAGATTTACCGGAATTTTATTGCCATTCGATGAATCCTGTAGGGAAGGAAAATATTGAAAGCCTTTTAAAAAATTTCAAAAACATTATAAATTAAACTAAAAATGAAACCCAATATATTTTTTACCGCTGATCATCATTTTGGTCACGAAAATATTATAAAATTCTCCGAAAGGCCTTTTGAGTCTTTGGATCAGATGAATGAAGAACTTATTAAAAGATGGAACGAGAAAGTCGGAACAAACGATGTCGTCTACCATTTAGGTGACGTCAGCTTAGGCAAACCTGATTTTACAAAAGAAGTCCTGGATCGCCTCAACGGAAATATCCATCTGATAAAGGGAAATCATGAAGGTGCGGCCTTAACGTATTCCAAAAGATTCGAATCCATCAGAGATTATCACGAATTAAGGATTGATGAGCCCGAAAACAGCAACGGCAAGCAAAAAATAATTCTTTTTCATTACGCCATGAGAACCTGGAATGGCTCGCATCGCGGAATATGGCAACTTTACGGCCACTCGCACGGTACTTTACCTGATGATGAAATGAAGCTTAGTTTCGATGTGGGAGTAGATTGTCATAATTTCTATCCTGTTTCTTACGAAGAAGTAAAGGAAATTATGAAAAAGAAAAAATGGACGCCGCCGTTTGCGCCAAGAAATTAAATAACACAGAAGATGGAGATCGAGGCCGGAACTGCAAAACTTCCGGGTTCCATCGCCAGACTTCCCAACCTTAAAATTTTAAACAAATGAAAACAACAGAAAATATATTAATTATAGACCTCGAAGCAACGTGCTGGAATGACCGGCCGCCGAGAGGCCAGGAAAGCGAGATTATTGAAATAGGAGTCTGTATCATGAATGCAGAAACCGGGAAGATCTCACAGAACGAAGGGATTTTAGTGAAACCTCAATTCTCAAAAGTGAGTCCGTTTTGTACGGAACTGACGAGCATTACTCAACAAATGCTGGATGATGAAGGGATTATGCTAGAAGATGCTTTGGATATCCTCAGGGCAGAATATGATGCTGAAAGTCTCACCTGGGCGAGTTACGGAAACTATGACCTGAATATGCTTCAGAACCAGGCAAGACGATTTAAAGTAGATTATCCTTTAAGCGATGACCATATCAATGTGAAAACATTATTTGGTGAATTGCATCCGACTGTCCGCAAAAGTGTGGGAATGGCAAGAGCATTAAGCGAGTTAAATCTTAAACTTGAAGGCACTCATCACCGTGGAGTAGATGATGCGAAGAATATTGCGAAGATTCTGCATTGGTGTTTGGAACAAATGTAACAATGTAATAATGTAGCAGTGTAATAATGTAACAATGTAGCAATCTGGCAGTATTACAATTTAATGGATGATATGGAAACAGAGTTCTATTTTTTTGTAAATTATTTTACAGCGCAAAAAGATTGCGCAACGGCAGTTTTACTTTGCATCATCAAAATGAAACAATACTGAAGTTTTGAAAAATAAATTTTAGTTAAAATATCAGGCAGGTCTTGTTGAGTGCTTCGGTTTACGGCACCATTGCAGAAGAACTTGTTGAGAAACATCAGTTGGTTCTGTTCAGCTTGATCTGAAGGTTTGAGGAGTTTTCCAAAAAACTTCTGTCAATTTTCTATGTATGGAGGTTCGAGTCCTTCCTGTGGATGACACAGTAGCTAAACGGTATAGCAATGGAAATTTTATAGTGCGTGGGTTCGAATCCCATCCTCACTTCGAATGAGGTAGCTCAGTCTGGTCAGAGCACTACGCCATTAACGTAGGTTGAAATAGACTCAAAATCTATTTTTTTATCGAGTTTGAATATTCTCACCAAAAATATTCATGGAAAGATCCGGGATATTTTCAGTTGTTGGATCAACATTCTGAAAAAGCCTGCAAGAAAAGATGTTTTCTGAAACTGAAATTGCGTGAAGAGCTTATGGTCTTCAGAGATGTTTCCGAAAAGGACGGTTTTCCGCGTGAGCGATGGTAACGGATATCCTTTTTTGCCTGCAAAAAAGATAGAAGTGAACGTAGCGACCCGAGCCGCTGGTGATGCCGGGCAAGGGACACGCCCAAAAAATCTGAACGTTTGGAAATACGCTGGAAAAAATAGCTTCTGAAGCAAAAAATTTTCTGAGATACTTTTCTTCCGCCGTTTTTGGAAGAAGAAATCACGGATTTTCCATTTTTAATTGAATCAATAACCATTAAAAATAAAAAACAATGATAAAAAATGTACAAATTAAAGCCTATGAAAGGGGGCTTATTTTCAAAAACGGAAACCTGATCGAGATTCTGAATGAAGGGAATTTCTGGATTTTCGGAAGTAAATCTGTAGAGGTTTATGATATGAAAGTTTTATTTAAATCCAACACCGATCTTAGTCTTTTGCTGAAAAATGAAGGACTGAAATCCATGCTTGAAGTGATTGAAGTGAAAGATGGAGAAATCGTTCTGGTCTATGAAAACGGAATTTTCAAAGAAGTATTAAATGTAGGACAATATGCTTTCTGGAAGGGTGTTTTCAACAGGGAATTTCAAAAAATTGATTTAACAAAAGTCGAGATTACAGAAAATATCTCCAAGACGATTCTTGAAAATGCTAAGCTGAAGACTTTTGTAAGAAAGTTTGTCATCACCAACCAGTATAAAGGTCTTTTGCTGATTGACGGAAAGTTTTCAAAAGTCTTGGAAGCCGGAACTTATTACTTCTGGAACAACGAAACTTCTATTGAGGTGAAAGCTATTGATACGAGAATGCAGCAAATGGAAATTGCAGGACAGGAGCTTCTGACGAAGGATAAAGCCATGCTAAGAATCAACTTTTACGTTCGTTTCCAGGTGGAAAATATAGTGAAAGCGGTGATGGATAATAAGGAATATGATAAGCAATTATACATCCTGATGCAGTTGGCTTTGCGTGAGTTTGTCGGAGCTTTAACCCTCGATGAGCTGCTTCTTAAGAAAGATTCCGTGGGAAAAGAAATTCTTCAGAATCTCGGAAATAAAGCAGAAGATCTTGGTCTGAAAGCTTCAGATGCCGGAATCAGGGATGTGATTCTGACCGGAGAAATGAAAGAAATCATGAACCAGGTCCTGATTGCTGAAAAAAAGGCACAGGCCAACAGCATCATGAGGCGTGAGGAAACCGCTTCCACAAGAAGCTTGTTGAACACGGCAAAACTTATGGAAGAAAACGAAGTCCTTTGGAAACTGAAAGAAATGGAATACATGGAGAAAATTGCCGACAAGATCGGAGACATCACCGTATCAGGCAACAGCAATATTGTGTCTCAGCTAAAGGAAATCTTTGCGAAATAAAAAACTAATACCGTCATTATAGATCCGGGCTTTGCTGAAGCAAAGCCCGGATCGCTTTTCAGGACGTTTTTTCAAGCCATTCTTCGTAAGAAAGCACGCCCCATTCCGGTTTTCCTTCGCCTTCAAGTACGGAAATAAATTCCAGCTGATTGCCGTCGGGATCGTTAAAGTAAATCGCCAGTGCCGGCATCCATGCAAAAACCATAGGCTTTTCGGTGCCGTTTTTCAGGAAGTTGTACGGTTTCAGGTCTTTATTTTTCAGAAATTCTACCGAATAATTCAGGATGTCTTCTTTATCTGCCGTAAACGCAAAATGCCGTGTCTCCAAATTTTCTTTCTGTTCCCATAATCCCAGCATGGATTCTTTGTTTTTGCCGATCCACAGAAAGGCAATAGGGCGGGTTTCGTCCCGGTGGGCCAATTCCAGTCCTAAAATCTCAGTATAAAATTGAATACCTTTTTCAAGGTCACTTACCTGGACATGTGTTTCATATAAACCTTTAATCATAACCTTAAATTTATTACACAAAACTATAAAATGTGATTTTTAATATCAGTGCCGATTGATTTTTTTAGGCAAAGCGCATGATAGATATATTTTATAGAAAAGCAATTTGTTTCAGTATTTTCTGACGGGTATTTGAATTCATCGTTTTAAAATTGGAGACAAGGGTTCCAGTGATTACCTTTGCCGTCAAATGAAAAATACCATTGCCTTATTCGATTTCTCGAAAAAAATAAATTATAAAAATGAGTTGCTGGCAGGATTTACAGTGGCCATGACCATGATTCCGGAGTCGCTTTCTTTTGCCATTCTTGCGGGACTTTCTCCTTTGACGGGGTTGTACGCTGCGTTTATGATGGGATTGGTGACTGCCATTTTCGGAGGCCGTCCGGGAATGGTTTCCGGGGGTGCCGGTGCTACGATTGTCGTTTTGATCGCCCTAATTAAAACCCACGGCGTAGAATATCTTTTTGCTACCGTCATTTTAGCAGGTCTTTTTCAGATGCTGGTCGGGATTTTCAGATGGGGGAAATTTGTGAGATTGATTCCCCAGCCTGTAATGTATGGTTTCTTAAACGGATTGGCGGTTATTATTTTTATGGCGCAGGTAGAGCAGTTTAAGCTTACCCAAAACGGAGTTACCCAATGGCTTCACGGAACAACGCTGTATGTCATGCTGGGATTGACCTTACTTACCATTGCGATCGTTTACTTTTTTCCGAAAATCACAAAAGTCGTTCCGTCTTCTCTTGTTGCCATTCTCATTGTATTCGCAGTTGTCATGGGTTTTGGAATTCAGACAAAAACAGTTGCGGATATTGCCAGTATCAGCGGAAATCTCCCAAGTTTTCATATTCCTGATCTTCCTTTTTCTCTGGAGACTTTACAGATCATCTTTCCTTATGCATTGATTATGTCGGGGGTCGGTTTGATTGAATCACTTTTAACACTATCGATGGTCGATGAAATTACCAATACAAAAGGAAATGCCAATAAAGAATCGGTAGCTCAGGGTTTAGCAAATATCACCAACGGCTTCTTCGGAGGGATGGGAGGCTGTGCGATGGTAGCACAGACCCTGGTCAATTTAAATGCCGGATCAAGAGCAAGACTTTCCGGGATCATCGCCTCTGTTACCATTCTAATCATCATTTTGGTAGGGGCGCCATTTATTGAAAAAATTCCGATGGCGGCGTTGGTCGGGGTTATGATGATGGTGGCCATCAGTACCTTTCAATGGGTTTCCATACGGATTGTCAATAAGATGCCGAAGTCAGATATTTTTGTGGGAATAACGGTGGCGCTGATCACCATTATTTTGCACAATCTTGCTTTGGCGGTTCTCGTGGGAGTCGTGATTTCCGCTCTTGTTTTTTCCTGGGATAATGCCAAAAGAATCCGCGCCAGAAAGCACTTCGACGAAAACGGAATCAAACATTACGAGATTTTCGGACCGCTGTTTTTCGGTTCCGTCACTGCTTTTATGGATAAATTCGATCCGGCGGGTGATCCTGAGCAGGTAGTGGTGGATTTTAAAGAAAGCCGTGTTGTTGACATGAGTGCGATCGATGCTTTAGACAAATTATCTAAAAAATACGCTCAGCAAAATAAAATACTTCACCTGAAACACCTCAGCGAAGACTGCCTTACGATGCTGAAAAACGCCGAAGCCATCATCGATGTTAATATCGAGGAAGATCCGACGTATAAAGTGATGCCGGAAAGGTAAGAGGGTTTTAGAGTTTGAAAGTTTTAGTGCAGAGTCTTTGTGATCCAAATTTTTTAAGGTTAAATAAATTTGCCTGTCCTTGCATTAAAATAACTTTACTTGTAATTGGAATCATAAAAATTTCTTAAAACATCAAACTACATTTACACATTGATTTAAAAATTCTATCTTTGGGTGTAATTGATATTTTTTTACGAATTGCCAATAGCAAACAATAACCATTTTAAAAATCTTTTTCAAGAAAAAAGCTAAACAAAAACTTTAACTAAACCATTTTGAAAACAGATATAGACATCCACGGTCATTCACATTTTTCTTTCGATCTGTGGCTTACCTTAATAAAATCTCACCCTGAATTTAAAGCAAAAAGAGTTGAGCTCTTTGCTTCGTTTTTTGATATCAGAAAGCCGCTTGCCGAAGTGACAAAAGTTGTAAAATATTATGACGACCTGTGCAATTCTATGAATGAGATCATCGGTGGCAACGTAGATACGTTTGAGATCTATTTGCTCATTTTAAATGCATTACAGGTAGATTTACAACAGGTAAATAAAGAACATTTAAACCAGTTTTACCGGAAAAGCGAAGACCTCTTCCTGGAATACAGGCCGGTGGTGATCTTTGAAAACCTTCACCGCTTTTTTGATGAGATTAAAAGTCAGGGTAAAACGATAAATATTCTCAGCAATACAGGCTTCATCAAAGGAAAAACGATGAGAAAATTTCTGATCGGTGAAGACCTCGACCGCTATATTGACTTTCACATCTATTCCGATGAAATCAACTTTTCGAAGCCGGATCCGAAGATCTTCCAGGAGGTGAAGAATTTGATCGGTCAGGAGATCGCACTGCATCAGGTTTTACACATCGGAGACAATCCCATCGCTGATTATAAAGGCGCCAGGGATTTCGGGTTCAATGCACACTTACTCACACACAAAATATAATTATGAACAAAAGGTACAGCTTACACCACATTCATTCGGCAGATGAATTCACCTTTTCGCCCGCCGAATACAGCTTTTTCAAGTATGGCGATAAGTCGTATGCCGGGAAATTTGCCAAAGAACTTTTTGAAGGATTTATTGCAGAACACGGAAATATTTTAGATACGGATAAAGAGATCGTCGTGCTGCCAAGTCCGTATATGGCGATTCCTACCGCTTCCAATTTCCTTTGTTTTTACTTCAAGAAACATCTGGATTTCTATTTATTTCAGAAAGGAAAAAGATCAAGTATCTTATCGAAAATCAACAGGAATCATACGTATACGACGGATTATGGTAATTTAAGCTTTGAAGACCGTAAAAATCTGATCGCCAATGACACTTATTACCTGGATAAAGATTTTCTTCGGGGAAAACTTTGTATTTTTATAGATGATATTAAAATTACCGGAAGCCATGAGTTTACCGTGAATAAAATTCTGGATGAGTACCAGGTGGAAGCAGACTTTTTATTCATGTACTATGCCGAGCTGATGAATTTTGACCTGGACCCGAAAATTGAAAATTATTTTAATTACTATGCCGTAAAAAATGTTGAACATATCGCAGAAGTAATGGTAAAACCCAGTTTTCAGTTCAATACCAGGATCGTAAAATATATTTTAGGCCTCGATTCAGGTAATTTTGACTATCTTACGTCTAAAGTAAAAAGAGAACAGATGGAGCAGCTCCTGGAGCTGGCCATCAGCAACAATTATCATTTAATAAAAGAATACGAAAACAATATAAACACTTTAACACAAACCGAATTATATTATGGCTATTAACTTACAGAAAGGACAGAGAGAAAATATAAACGCACCCAAATTCACCGTAGGATTAGGTTGGGATACCAATAATACCTCTACAGGAACGGCTTTCGACCTTGATGCTTCTTTATTTTTATTGGGAGAAAATAAAAAGCTGGTTTCAGATAATCACTTTATTTTCTACAACAACCTGGAATCTCCGGATAAAGCCGTGATCCACACGGGCGACAATCTTACAGGTGAAGGTTCGGGAGATGATGAGCAGATTAAAATAGATTTAACCAAAATAGATCCTGCTGTAAAGGAGATCACTGTGGTAGTGACCATTCACGAAGCAGATGCACGAAGACAAAATTTCGGACAGGTAAGAAATTCCTTCATCAGAATTTTTAATACGGATACCAATGAGGAGATTTTAAAATACGAACTGGATGAAGATTTCTCTATCGAAACTGCTGTAGAATTCGGAAGGATCTACAACAGAAACGGAGAATGGAAATTTGAAGCCGTAGGAGCCGGACAGAGAGAAGGCCTTGAAAAATTTGTGGAAATTTATCAATAATCAATCATGGACAATCAGGAAAATCAAAATATAGATCCGCTGGGATCCATCGAACCTTTAAAAACGTTTGAACCTACGCCGATGGCACCACCGCCCAACACGGCACCACAGAATACGCCTCCCGCTCCGCTTGTAGACAGGGAAGGAAACGTAAATCTTACCCAGCTGCCATCCGAAGACCGTCAGAAATACGAAAGCCTGGCCAATTCTATCGATGAAACCAATCCCGGATCCATCGTCAACTTCGGTGCTGATCTGCAGAGAACTTTGTCGAACCAGAGTGACAGCTTTCTCGGGAATGTAAGAAGATCCAATTCGGGAGAAGTGGGTGAGTTGATCAATAATCTACTGGTAGAGCTGAATTACGTAGATGTGGAAGAGCTGAATCAGAATAAATTCAAAAGCTTCTTAAGCAAATTGCCTTTCATGAAAAGCGTTATGACGCAGATTGAGAATTTATTTGCAAAATATGACAAGATCATCAACAATATCGATCAGATTTCATACAAGGTGAACGCCGGAATTATTACTTCGACGAAAGATAACGCGGTTTTGCAGACGATTTTTGAAAGCAACATCACGGCCATCAAGCAAATCGAAGAACTGGTGATCGCCGGAAACCTGAGAATGGAAAAAGCCGGAACGGAGCTCGCTGCCATGGAAGCCGCTCCACAGAATTACCAGGATTACGAGATTGCTGATAAAAGGGATTTTATTGCAAGATTAGACCGAAGACTGGCTGATCTTAAAGTGGTTCGCCTCATCATGATGCAGTCGCTTCCGCAGATCAGGCTGGTTCAGAATAACAATGTTTCGATCGCCGAAAAAGCACAGACGATTTTAACAACAACACTTCCGCTCTGGAAAAACCAGCTTTCATTAGCTGTTGCCATGTACAGACAGCAGCAGAATATTGAAATTCAGCAGAAAGTTTCTTCCACCACAGAAGAAATTCTACGGAAAAATGCTGAGCGTCTGGGGCAGAATTCAATCAATGTCGCAAGAGCCAACGAGCAAACCGTGGTTTCCATTGAAACATTGAGGGAAACAACTTCGAAACTGATCAATACCTTAAACGAGGTAAAACAGATTCAGAAACAGGGCGCGGAAGGAAGAAGAAAGCTGGATCAGGATCTGATGACTTTGGAGCACGAATTAAAAGCAAACGTAAGAGGATAATACTGATATAAAAGTGAATGAGGATGCCGTAAACATAATGTCCCAAAGCAAAAGAAGAATAACGAAACTTAAGCTTCTTGCGAATTTTTTTGAGAATGTTGATATTATTTCGATCTACATTAAGACCGATAGTATCCATACTCTTTTTCAGGAAAATAAGGGACTTGATTACAGTAAACTTGAACTTTTCCATCTCCAGTACACCGACAGCCTTATTGAGCTTTTAACCAAAATAAAAAGGCAGAAGGAAAATGAGATGCTCGCAGTGATCAACGAGATTGATGTTAATAACAAATATATTTCGGGCTTTGAAGAAAAACAGCTGGACGGTTTTGATACTGATCGAAGAATGTACAGCGGTATCTTTTCTAAACACCTGAAGAATCTCTATCAGGATCTTACGGAAAGTAAATTCCGGCTCAACTGGGAGAATATTCTGTATTTTCATAAAAAATACGCAGCAGAATTCTACCGCTCTGAAGCAGATGAAGAAATATTGAAACCCGGAGCTTTTCCGGCCTACCCATATCAGGATTATCAGATTGAAAGAAAATTGCTGGGACGGCTCAATATTCAGAACTTTAAAGTTCGTTTTATCTGTGGCTATGCCATTTCAGGAAATGAATATGAGCTTTTTAAGATTTTTCAGACCGATGATTATTTTATCTTTGATGTTGAAGGTAAAAAAATGTATTTAGCCGATGCTAAAAAATTGGAAAAGCTCAATACATCACCCAATGAATCAAATCGGGGAGCCATCATCAATCAGCTGAAAAGGAAAAACGAAGAGCTCGAAAATACAATGGCTGAAAGAAAAAGAATACTGCCCGATCAGGTACAGAACGTGTTAAAAGATTATATTAAAAATCTTGAAAATACAGACATCATGAGCAGGATATTTGACATCAACGAAGAAACAAATATTCTCCGCGCCATGCTGAATTTAAATTTGAATAATTAAAATAAATCACAACAAATAACAAAACAAACATAAAAAGATGGCTATTAACTTACAGAAAGGTCAGCGAATCAACCTTACAAAGGAAAACGGTACTACGCTTAGCCAAGCGTGTGTAGGAATCAACTGGGGAGCAATCGAGAAAAAAGGTTTTTTCGGCGGCATCACCCGGGAAGCAGTAGATCTTGACGGAAGCTGTATTTTGTACGACTCCAACAAAAATGCAACGGAAGTTATTTATTTCGGCAATTTGAAATCTAAAAACGGAGCCGTAAGACACAGCGGCGATGACCTGACAGGGGATATCAACGGAAATGACGGCCTGGATAATGAAGTCATTACTGTAGATTTCAGCAGCCTGGATGCTAATGTAGAACATGTAGCCCTTGTCCTGAACAGCTATAAAGGCCAGGATTTCGGAACCATTCCTTTTGCTTCCATCAGAATTTATGAAGGAACTCCAACGAATGTGAGAGAGGTTTTCGCTAAATATGACATTGCCAACGACGCCTCTTTCAGAGGACACGTGGCCATGGTGATGGGCGTTTTCTACAAAAGAAACGGCGAGTGGAAGTTCAACGCCATTGGAGATCCTACGAAAGACAGAAAACTGCAGGAAACCATTGAAACCGTAAAACAACAATATTTGTAGGTTAAGATCAATGGGACGGGGCTTTAGCCCGTCTGTATGAATGATTTTCAAACGGCTTTAGCCAAAATCCAAAGCCAATTTATTTACAATCAACTAATGGCAATATTTGTACTCATACAACTATTGCTTTTATCGTATAATAAGCACATATAAAAAGTGGACAAACATCAAGGTATTTTAGATCTCCATCCCGGTCTGGTGGTGGGATTTGCGATAACGGTCGTTATCATGCTGCTCCTGGATTTAGGGGTGTTCAACAAAAAAAGTCATGAAGTTTCTTCCAAAGAAGCTACCATCTGGTCAATCGTATGGATCTCGCTGTCCATGGTGTTTTCGGGAGTGGTGTATTGGGTTTTCAATACGGACGGCAGCCCGGAAAGCCATGCACTGGCAGTAGAAAAATTTACCCAGTATCAGGCGGCCTACTGGATCGAAAAGGCACTTTCGGTAGACAATTTATTCGTATTTATCCTGGTCTTCGGTTTCTTTAAAGTTCCCAAATACCTGCACCACAAAGTGCTGTTCTGGGGGATTATCGGCGCATTGATCTTCCGGGCGATCTTTATTTTTGCGGGAGTAGGATTAATTAACCTTACTTATCTTCCTGAAATGAATATTTTCGGGGAACCTGTGAAAATCAATATTGTCATGGCTCTTTTCGGGATATTCCTCGTGTATGCAGGGATCAAATCCTGGGGGGACGGCGATGATGATGACGAGGAAGATTACAGCAATACCGCAGGAGCGAGACTGATCAAAAGATTCTGGAAAGTTTCCGACAACTACGTGGGCGATAAATTCTTCACCGTGCAGAACGGAATGAAAATGGCGACTCCGCTATTGGTGGTGGTAGCCGTTATCGAATTTACCGATGTCCTTTTTGCCGTAGATTCCATTCCCGCCATTTTTGCCATCTCCAATGATCCGTTTATCCTGTACACCTCAAATATTTTTGCGATTTTAGGATTAAGGTCTCTCTATTTCCTGCTGGCAAATTTCATCCACATGTTCAGCAAACTGCCATACGGACTGGCGGTGATCCTCTCATTCATCGGGGTGAAAATGCTCATCGCGCCGTGGATCCATATTCCGTCTCCGGTTTCCCTGGGAATCGTTGGGGGCGTTTTAGTAATCTCTGTGATTCTTTCGCTTATTTTCCCTGATAAAAAGGAAGATGAGAAAGAAAAAGAAGAAGAATAATTTTTTTAAATTAATATAAACAGAAAAGGCTTTACATTGCGTAGAGCCTTTTTATTGATCCGAAATCGATGAATGACAAGCGCTAAATCATTCACCTCGATGAATACTGTTTTTCACTAGGTTAACAGCTGTTATTTAAGGTTAATAGCTCTTTGCATCAGGTTAAAATGGATTTGCAGTAGGGAAATTACTCTTTGCAGTAGGTTTATAGCTATTTTTTAAGGTTAAAAGCTCTTTGCACCAGGTTAAAATGGATTTGCAGTAGGGAAATTACTCTTTGCACCAGGTTAATAGCTGTTATTTAAGGTTAATAGCTCTTTGCACCAGATTAAAATGGATTTGCAGTAGGGAAATTGCTCTTTGCACTAGGTTAATCGCTGTTATTTAAGGTTAATAGCTCTTTGCACCAGGTTAAAATGGATTTGCACAGGGAAATTATTCTTGCATAGGTTAAAACCTGATTAAAATGATCAATTGCTTGTGTACCTGATATACTATCTGAAGCTTGTTTGCTTTTTCACTTGTTGTATTTCAAAAGTTTATTCATTTTCAGCCTCGTCTGCATCGAAACTCTATACGCTTCATCCCTCAGCTTCTGGAGCTTGCCCACAGGATGGAAAAATACTTTGCTCTCAAAAGGATTAAAGGAAAGCAGTTCATTTTCGCAGGCTTCAGGATCCAGGAGATTATTTTTTTTAATTCTTATCTGCCCGATTTTTAGGTAAGGCGAATTTTTCCATTCGACATTGAGTTTATTCACGGGCTGGTCTTCCAGGTTATAACAAAGCTGGATCATTACATCGGCTGCAAAATCATCCGTCGTTAAATAAGCTTCCAGAGCTTCCCTCGTTTTTAATTTTTTTCCGAAACTTTTATCGACAGACAAGGGGCTGAGTTTAATTTTCATCATATATTCTCCCAGGCGGTAGGCTCCCACCGAATAATAATCGAACGACAGGAAAAAATCATTTCTTTTACGCCAGAGCTTCACGATATTTTTCAGAAAAGACCCGGTAAGTGTAGAAGGAATGACTTTAACGATCTGCATCATCAATGAGAAGGAACTCCATTTTTTCACAAAAAACCGATTGACAGAGGTAAACAACTTTAAAAATGTACTTACAGAATTGATGGGAAACAAAGGGAAGTTCACCAAAGGATAATTGGCAAGCAGGTCTCCGTTTTCATCTTTGATCTTTACCGCAAATCCGTAGGCGGGAATGTCTTTCTTACCTTTATTTATTTTTAAATGGGCGTTGGAAAAACGGATCGTCAGGTGATATTTTTCTTTATCAAAAAAAGGTTGGAGCTTTTCAGGAATGTTTTTATCAATGATTAATTCGCCTTTGGCAACGGCGTATGTTTTGGCGTGGGCATTGCGGGTGGCATGGTCTGCATCACTCACGGAAGGGGACTGCTCTACAAAATCGGCAATGCTTTTTTTATTGATTTCGAGGAGTTGCCTTTCTTCGTCTGTCAGCTGGTCAAATTTCTTATTATATTTTAATGGATCTGGCATCAGTTTTTAAATCCAATTATAACGCCAAGTTTCGGAAATGCTGTTAACAGAGTATTAAACATATCTGAACTTTCTGAAATGAGTTGCCGCACCCATAATGAGTGATCCTGAGTTGGGATAATTTTACAATAAAACGCAAAGCTAAACAGAAGTAGTAATCATGTGGTTCTTAAAAATTTAATTGAAAAAGTGATTTTTTATGCTCCGTAGGAGCAGTATCTGTGTAGTATAAAGAAACAATGGAATATCGCAGGCAGGCCATTGATGTGCTATGACAAGATAGAACTCCTGCGGAGTTCCGGTAAAAGATGCGGATATTGATCTACACAGATATTGCTCCGAAGGAGCAAATCCTACGCTGTGCTAGATCAGATAAAGTCGTGGTGATTACTGAAAAGGACTATCCAAACTTTGCGGGGCAGCTTTTTGACTCAGGTCGTTTAATAATTTATCTAAAAAAAACTTCCCGCATCATGCTTCCATCTTCCGGCTGTAAAATCCTATCTTTGTAAAAAATATCAATATGGGAGTAGCAGATATGTTATTTAAGCGTAAAAAAGAGCAGGCAGAGAAAAACCTGAAAGACGGTCAGGAATATATGGCAGAATACGGAAAAAGAGAAAGCGTTGTTGAGCTGCCGAGCGGTTTGCAGTACGAGATCATCACCGAAGGTGAAGGTGAAAAGCCGGGACCGAGATCTACGGTAAAATGCCATTACCACGGAACCACCATTACAGGAAAAGTGTTCGACAGCTCCGTAAAAAGAGGAACGCCCGCGTCTTTTCCTCTGAATAAAGTGATCAAAGGATGGACGGAAGCGCTTCAGCTGATGCCGGTAGGAAGCAAATGGAGACTGATCATCCCTCCGCATCTGGCGTACGGGGATCAGCAGATCAGCAAGGAAATCGGCCCCAACAGTACCCTCATCTTCGAAGTTGAATTATTGGAGATTAAATAAATTTTCATTAAACATAAAAAAAGATTACCTGACTTTCGGGTAATTTTTTTTATTTGTGTATTTTAGTGATCGTCTTACCTAAAAACTACGGACCGGAAAACACACCACACAATATGAAAAAGCTTCTTTATCTTTTTGCTTCTGTAAGCATCCTTACGTCTTGTGTTTCAAAAAAGAACCAGGCCATCAGGCAGAATATTCTGACCCTGAAAGACAGCTACTGCAAAGCTCCGTTCAAGTATAACTACTCGAATAAGCTGCCTTCGTATAATTCGGATTCTATAATCGCAGCCAATAAAGAACTGCAGGCCAATTTTTCTGACCAGAGTATTTTAATTCTTAATGCCCTGGACAATCTGGATGAAGTTCATGACATTATGGAGCTTAAAAAAGACAATTCTCTCGAATCTCAGGTTAAAGTTTTGCAGCTGAAAAGCAAGATCAACAGTAAAATAACCATCGCCCTTACGGAGCTCGATGCAGTTGCCGCAGAATTCGACTGTGAAGGTGAAAGGGTGGCCCAGATCGGAAGTTATGTAGACAACCTCAATGCTTCGCGGAACAATAAGCTGATCCTGTATTCCATTATAGCGGGTGCCGCAGCTTCTATCGCCGGAGGGATTGTGAAAGATAACGGATGGAGTAACGCCATTGATATCGGAGGGGGTGCCCTGGGAGCAGGATTCGGGCTGGCCACCTTAAATCCGAAAGGTAAAAAGGTAGAATTTATTCACCAGAGGAACCTGCTGAGAGATGTCTGGAATGAAAAACTTGAATCACCTAATTTTCCACCTTTCATCTGGTATATGTACACCGAGAAAAGATTTTCCAACAGGAAGGAACATTCAATTATTACCAGCATGAAAGAAAGATGGCTGCATTACCAGTTTGATGATGACCGGCAAAAGGCAGACCGGTCTGTAATCTTCAGTGACGGCGGTTATTACAGGGCGGATGATCTCAATGACCGCGCTGCCATGCTCAATCAGATGCAGTCGGCTACGAGAACGATCAACCAGAATATCAATTATCTGCTGCTGGACCTGGATAAACTGATTTTGTAAATTTAAAGTGTGCATTTTACATGTCCGAATTAAAAAAAATAAGAGAAACAAAGAATCTGACCCAGGAAGAACTGGCGAAAAAGTCGGGTCTTTCCGTGAGAACCATTCAACGGATCGAAACGGGAACGCAGCCGAAAGGATATACCCTGAAGACACTGGCGAAAAATCTGGAGGTTTCTGAGAAAGATCTCTGTATTCCCGAAATTATCGAAGAGCATGAAATTAAAGTTGAGGAAGTTCCTGAATTGAAGGCAGAAGATAAATCGTTAAACCTTTCTTTAATTAAAATAATCAATCTTTCTTCTCTTCCCTTGGCATGGTTCCCGGTGGCCAATATGGTCCCGCCTTTACTGATTATGATCTTTACCAAAGAGAAATCCCGGATCACGAAACAGATCATTTCTCTTCAGATATTTTTAGCAATCATTTCTCCTGTGATCTTCATGATTGCCGTGCTTTTAAAACCAGGTTCTCCGTTTGTAATGGGGACTATGGTTTTGCTGGTACTCGCGAATATTTACATTATTTTGAGAAATGCTTACGAAATCGATAAAAAAAATAGTCTTTACTATAAACTGAATTTCAGCTTTTTATAAAGGTGTCATAGGATTGTCAGGTTTTTGTCGGCCTGTTTTTTTGCTTAAAAAACGGCTAATTCCGAATCTTTGTCAAAAATTAAACAATGTCAAAAAGATCCTTCCTGTACTTTCTCGTACTTTTATTTTTTTCCGGAAATACACATGCGCAGATCAGTAAAAATTCCGAACTGTTTTTAGAGCTGAAAAAGCAGGATAGCGTCTTTTTCGAAAGAGGCTTCAATCAATGTGATATCGCCTATTTGGAAAAATCCGTAGATGAGGGCCTGAAGTTTTATCATGATAAAGGAGGTTTCCAGGACAAAAAGTTATTTTTGGAAAGAACAAAGGAAAATATATGTTCTGATCCTCTTAAGAAACCGATTCGCAAAGTTGTTCCGGAAAGTCTCGAAGTTTATCCCTTGTATGACAATGGCAACCTGTATGGCGCGATACAGACTGGCGAACACCAGTTTTATATCCGGGAACCGAATAAACAGGACGTATTGGGAGGCAGGGCAAAATTTACCACAGTCTGGACAAAAAAAGAAGGAAACTGGATGATGAGCGAGGTTCTGAGCTATGATCACGGAGAACCGCAGCACGCGGAAATAAAAGATCCTGTCCAACAGCTTTTGAAGGATAACCATATTCCGGCTTTAGGATTAGGGGTTATTGAAAATGGAAAACTGACTCAAATAAAAGTGTACGGAACCCTGGAAGGAAAAACCACTGCACCGTATAATAGTCTTTTCAATGTCGCATCGCTTACCAAGCCGGTTACCGCAATGACGGTTTTACGTTTGATAAGCTTAGGAAAATGGAATCTTGATGAATCACTAGACAAATATTGGATTGATCCTGATATTGCAGATGATCCTCGACATCAAAAATTAACAACCAGAATGATCCTCAGCCACCAGACCGGTTTTCCAAACTGGAGATGGCAAAAAGCAGATCATAAGCTAAGCTTTGAATTTGATCCCGGGGCAAAGTACCAATATTCGGGTGAAGGATACGAATATCTGCGTAAAGCGGTTGAGAATAAATTTCATAAAAGCCTTGAAATGCTGGCAAAAGAATTGGTTTTCGAACCTTTAAGCATGCATGATACAAGCTATATCTGGAATGAAAAGAAAGATGCAGAAAGAATCGTTATTGGCTACGATAAAAATGGGAAGCCTTATGATATTGTGAGGAATTCAAAACCAAGTGCGGCTGATGATCTTATCACTTCTACAGAAGATTACAGCAGGTTTTTAATTGCAGTAATGAATAACGATCTGCTTTCAAAAACAGTATTCAAAGAAATGCAAAGCAGACAGGTTGATACGAAAAAGAGCAAATATTTCGGGTTGGGTTTTGAAATATATGATCTTGGAAACGGAGAAATTGCACTTTCACACGGAGGTTCGGATAAAGGAGTAAACACACTGGCTGTCATGCTTCCGAAAACAAAACAGGGTTTGGTGATTTTTACCAATGTCGATGATGGGTATAAAATCTATGAGCCGCTGATTAATTTTTATTTAGGTGAAGCAGGCCGAAAAATCGTAAAGATAGAAACAGAATAATTAAACTGTAATAATTTTTGTTACATTAAGATTATTTTCTATCTTTGTAGGACAATTACAATGAACAATACAAGATTTGCTACGGCAATACATATCATGACTTTATTGACGGATAGTCCGCAGGAATGGCTCACCTCCGAATGGATGGCGGGAAGCATTAATATTAATCCTGTGATGGTCCGTAAAGAATTAAGTGTGCTGAAAGAAGCCGGACTGATTACCAGCCGGCAGGGGAAAGTGGGAGGTAGCCAGTTGGCCAAGAATGCAAACGAGATCCGGATTTCCGATATCTATGCAGCCGTGAAAAACACCGAAGTTTTGGGAAAGAAAAATAACAATCCCAATCCTGCATGCACCGTAGGAAAAGAAATTAATAAGCATTTGGAGATCTTATTCTCTGAAACGGATCAGCTGGTGATCCGTTTTCTGGGTGATAAAACATTGAAGGAGTTTACAGATAATTTTAAGTAAAAAAATTTAACCATTAATGTAACAATAGTTATTACAATTTAATTTTAAAAATAAAATATTATGAAAAAAGTAGCAGTAATCGGCGCTACAGGATTTGTAGGCACACAGGTTGTGAATGAATTATCAAACAGAGGGTATGAAGTGGAAGCGATCGTAAGAGACGTATCAAAGGTTCAGGAGAACGAAAAAGTGACGGCTAAAAGTGTAGATGTAAATAATGTGGATGAACTGGCAGAAGCTCTGAAAGGTAATGATGCTGTAATCAATACTTTCAATGCAGGCTGGACAAATCCCAATTTATACGATGATTTCCTGAACGGTTCCGTCAACATCGAAAAAGCGGTTGAAAAATCAGGGGTAAAAAGATTCATTACCGTAGGTGGAGCAGGAAGTCTTTACATCGACGGAAAACAATTGGTTGACGGCCCTGATTTTCCTGCGGATATCAAACCGGGCGCTACAGCAGCAAGAGATTATTTGAATAAAATCAAAGAAAACAATACGCTCGACTGGACGTTCTTCAGTCCTGCCATTGAAATGCACCCGGGAACTGCAGGTGTAAGAATCGGAAAATACAGAACTGCCCTCGAAAATCCCGTATTCGATGAAAACGGAAGAAGCGTTCTTTCTGTAGAAGATGTGGCAGTGGTTCTTGTAGATGAGCTTGAGCAGAATAATCACATCAGAGAGCGCTTTACCGCAGCCTATTAATATCTGAGAAAAAAATTTCGGCGGCACCCTTGGGTGCCGCCGAAATTCATATCAATACAATTAATCATAAATTACAGATTCATAAACAGCTTCGGATTGACCGGGCTGTTATTTTTATGTACCTCATAATGAAGATGAGGTCCTGTAGAACGTCCTGAATTTCCAGACTTTGCAATAATCTGTCCTACTTTTACTTTGTCATTTACTTTGGCGACAAGCTGCGACAAATGTCCATAAAGCGTTGCCAGTCCGTTTCCGTGAGAAACAATCACACAGTTTCCGTAACCACCTTTTTGTCCTGAGAAAATTACGGTTCCTGCTGCCGTAGCCACCACATCAGATCCAAATGGAACGGCAATATCCAATCCTTTGTGAAACTGCATCTGGTCTGCTTCCGCGGGGGCATTATTCTTCTCTGTCGGTTTTGAACTGCCTGCAACCGTTGAAATGCTTTGCGGGGCAGGTGCAGCAGCACCTTTTGGAGTTACCATTACTTTTACCTGTCTTTTTTCGCCGTAGCTGTCGGTTACTTCAATGATCTTCTCTACGGGTTCTGCCTTTACTTCCGGGCTTGCTGCTACAGCCGCAGGTTTCGCCGCTAAAGTTTTTACTGATGCAAAAACGGTTTTAAAAGGAATAGGGTTCTTCCTGACCCCGAAATTGGATGAAATATAACCTTCTGTCGGCATTCCTAAAGGCACCTGCAGAAGCTTTTTCTGAATATCCATCAGGTACTGGCTGTACCGGTTGGCCTGCTTGGCAAGATAAACAGAGTTTGAAATGCTGTCTTTGCTGAGAATGGCCAGCTTTGTATCCGGAACATCTTTGGATCTCAGGAAAGAATTAAGCTGGGCTACGGCCTGATCTACCAATGTAAGATCGGTCTTCATTTTCAGGTAGTCCACACTGTCTTTCTCAGTGTTTATTTTTACAAGGTTTACTTCATAGTTTTTGTCATCTTTTTGAGAGTACAACTTTGCTATGAAGACACCCTGCGCAAAAATTACCAGTAAAAGAACTCCTAAAAGCACATTTACGTTCTTTTTGCTGCTTAGAAATTTTTTCATTTTTCTTCTCTTAGTATAATTACAAAACGGTTTTAAGCCTGCAAATTTAATTAAAAATAAATTTTGGGACTTATGTTTAGTAAAAAAATAATTATTTCTATTATAAACGCAGAATTAAATATTTAATTGCCTCGATATGTTAATTTTAAAA
>JBMDXW010000335.1:0-2684 GCA_048594965.1 Chryseobacterium sp. | reverse complement strand
TTATATTTTTTTTAAAGAATACGATAAAGATTGCTAAAATATATTTGTTTATTTCAAAATTTATGATCGCTCTCAAATATTAATTCATCTCAAAAATGCAGTTTGATCTTTCAGACGGATTGAAAGATTTGAAAGATCGTTCAGCAATCCGAGTGGTTTTTGTTTAATTAATTCTAATATTACCTGTTTGTCTCGCTGTAAATTAATACTCAGCTGGGCATCTTTATGATCAGAATGTATTGGATTGTTATTGTATTATGAAAAGGTGAAGTTTATTGAAAAAGCATGGCATTCAGATTAAAGGAGTAAGTATAGACAAAGGTTTGTCTAAAAAAATATTGATTATAGATTAGTTATCTCCGCCTAACCCGACCTGAAATCGTATTTCTACGTAAGGATCATTATGGTCATTTATACTCTATAAAAAGAAAGAAAATAATGGTTCCTTTGATTTATAAAATCTAAGTTACGAGTCTTAAGCAATTAAACTCAGATTTTATTTAAAAAAGAAGAACGTATTAAATACCGATCATTAACCATTAAAACAAACTAATTATGCCTGAAAATCAAGAAAACAGCCCAGCGATCACATTACCGGAAGATCAGTATGCCCATGCCGGCGCGCCTACAGAATGGTGGTGGCATGTGGGAACCTTATATGCGAAGGACGGCCGTGCTTTTGGCTTTGAAATCAATGCTTCGGGTGCCGCCAGTTATGCCTTTACCCAAATACAGATCACCGATGTTAAGAATCAAAGGAATTATCAAAAAGTAAAGGTAACATTGCCTTGCCCGGCTGATTGGGCGCAGTATGACAAAACACAACCCTGGTTTGTCAGGTTAGTATCCGACGATGGAGATGGTACGGTGACGATGTCTGCTCTGGATGGCAACCCGCTGAATATGTCGGTACAGGCAACTTTTACCGATGCCAATCCCGATTTTCAAGCAGAAACCAAGTGTGCGCTCAACCTGACTTTCCTCCAGCAAGGGCCGCCGTTACTGGTTTGGGGAACCGGCTGCAATCTTGTAGATCCAAGCGGTACCAGCCCGATCACTCAGAATAACTACTACTATTCTTTAACGAATTTAAAGGCGGAAGGTGTTCTTAACATTGGTGACGAAGAGATCGAGGTAACTGGCCTGACATGGATGGATCATGAGTATGGCGCATTTCCGAACGGCTCCACAGAAAAAGTGATATGGTTATTGCAGGACATCCAGCTGGAAAACGGACTGCATCTTTCAAATTATACAAAATTCGGGGTAGTGCCGGAACAAAATGTTCCGATGCCGTCCAATGTCACACTTCTGGTAAATGGTGAAAGTGTATTTTTGAAAACCATCACCACTCCTCTTGGGCCTACCTATATCAGCAAAAAAGGAATTACTTATTTTCTGAAATTTAAAATTGAATTTGAAGATTACCGACATTTAAGCTTTGTTGTCAGTCTTTCCTGTCCGGATCAGGTCTTTCGGGATGGCGACGGTGCAGACGTATACGAAGGCGTTGCGACCGCTGAATTTTTATTTGATATGGCGGAAAAGAGGCAGGTCGTTATCTCGAAAGGTACCGCATGGGTAGAGCAGAATCTTGGATAAATGAAGGGTCTCAGTTAAATTCTGCCTCTGCCATATTCAGTGAATGATGATTCATCCGGTTCTTTAATTGTTTGATTTTTGTAATCTATTGTTTCGTTTTGATTACCGCTCATGCCGGTCGATATCCTAATTTTGTCTTAAAAATAAATCAGAATATGAGTACAGATAAAGTATGGTTTGTCACGGGAGCATCCAAAGGAATGGGACTTTCTTTAGTGAAGAGACTGATGAAAAGCGGTTACCGGGTTGCGGCAACAAGCAGAAAATCTCAAAGCTTAACTGACGCGGTAGGAGATTTTGACGGGCGGCAGTTTTTGCCATTGGAGGTAGATTTAACGAGTGAGGAATCCATCCGTGAGGCTTTGAAAAAAACGGTGGACCACTTTGGGAAAATCGACGTGCTGGTCAATAACGCAGGTTATGGAATTGGCGGTGCCGTGGAAGAATTAAATCAAAAAGAAATCAAAGACAGTTTTGACATCAACGTGATGGCCGTTATTAAAACGATGCAATCGGTGATGCCTTACTTCAGGGAGCAGAAATCTGGGAATATCATCAATATTTCATCGATTGCGGGATTTGCACCGGGAATCGGCTGGGCCATGTATGCGGCCACAAAATATGCGGTAACCGGACTTTCCGAGGTTATGGCGGAAGATGTTAAAGAGCTTGGGGTAAAGGTGACGGTCGTGGCGCCGGGAGCTTTCCGGACCGAATTTCTTGAAGACAGCTCTCTCGTTTTTGCAGAAAACAAAATCGACGGATACAACGCGATCAGAAGCTCGCATGAAAAATATGCATCCATGAACGGAGCACAGGCCGGCGATCCCGAAAAGCTGGCCCAGGTATTAATTGACCTTGCCGAAAATCCGGAACCTCCCGTACGCCTGTATCTCGGAAGCGATGCCTATAATCGGGCGAACGACAAGATAAAATTATTGTCAGAGGAATTGGAAAATCATAAAGATATTTCTTCATCTACCGATTTTTAGTTTTATCTGAAAAGATCATCAGCGCTGTCATTGTAAAGTGACAGCGTTTTTTTTATTTGATTTTTGTATATTTATTACATGGAAAAAATG
>JBMDXW010000334.1:0-12165 GCA_048594965.1 Chryseobacterium sp. | reverse complement strand
ACGAAATCGTCATCTTTTTGAAGACGAAGCGACGAAACGATAACGAAAGTGCCACGACGACGATTGAAACACGATTTTTTTTCGTGGTCATTTCGTCGTCGTGGTCATTTCGTCGTCGAGAAAAAACAAGATTCTATCGTGTTTACGTCGTCTTTCGTCGAAGATTGCCTTTTTCTTCAATTTTACATTCATCCGTAAATGATGTTTGATATCCCATACCTGAAAAAATACATTTATTAGTATCTATTTCAATATAGTAGCCCACTTGCATCTCAGAAAATTCATCTAATTTACCATAATCAATAATTACTGAATAGGTGCCTTTCCATAAATTTTTAATCTGATTATCTTCTCTTAATTTCCATGCTTTTACTATTTTTTTATCATAGGATAAACTTAACAAATTACCACTTTCTTCTATAATTAATCCATTAATTGGCACATCAATATTAATGATATCAATAATTTTATACATTTCTACATCATCATTTTTTAAAAGTTTTTCCAATGAAAAAACATATTTTTTATTACGTGTATTTTGATAAATACTGTAAGAAATACGATCTGCACTTGTTCTATTTCCTTTAACGAATCGGTAATCCTGCAATTCTTCTCCGGAGAAAAAAATTTTCCCGATGTAAATTTCTGTAGATTTTCTTTCGAATTTTGATGGAATTTCTTTTTTATTTTCAATCGTTTTTTCTTCCTTTTGTCCTTTACAGGTGATTATAGAAATTAAAAGAACTGTTCTAAATAGATATTTTAATTTTTTTTTCATGGCTGGTTTTTTTTTTAATCTTTCGACATTTCAACCCAACTATTACTGGTCGCTTCACCGCCAATGCCTTTGATATAATATTTCCCTTGATCAAATTTAATTTTGAATTTTGGCTCTATAGAAATACAGCTTATGTCCTCATCGGCATAATAAAGATTCAAAATCCCATTTTCTTCATGAAAAAAATAATTTCCTTCGCAGTTTATTGGCTCATGATATGACCCTTCTGTTAGTGCTATTCTATTGTTCGAAATATTAAAACGGTATGAAATATTTGCCATTCCAGTTGTATTCATTTCCGTTTCAATATATGCTGAAAATTGACCTTGATATTTCTCGGGTATTTTTTTATTTTTATAATAATGCTGTTGAATTAATTTAATATAATATTGAAATTCTTTTTCAGGGAATTTATTAGTTTCAATTTTTGCTATTTCAGTCCATATATTATTCTCATAAAGATAAATAGATGTTTTGGCATCGGTTTTAATCTCAAAATCATCCGTTTGCTTGTCGGTAGTTTTTATATATTGTTTAGGCAGAAATACAGCAATTATATGATAATTTTGTTTACTAATCAGCTTCTCAATATTTTTTGAATCATAAGCTCCCTTTTCCGGATTTGAATATTTTGAAAAAAAACCATTCTTATTATCAATATTCCAGAAATATTGGGTATCATAATTTTCACCTATAAAGTTTACAGAAAAAGAACCTAAAGATTTGTCATAATAACTATATAAAGGATATAAATTTCCGTTTACATTATCAGGAATTGAAAATCCACTTTTTTGATATTTTGGATCTAAAAAATTTATAGTACCTAACTCTTCACTAAATTCTTTTTTCTGTGCTTCGTTTTTGGAAGTTTTAGAAGCATTAATTGGTTGGTAATCGTTTTGCCCTTTGCAGTTTCCTAGTATTAAACAAATAAATATATAGTTTAAAACAATATTTTTTTTCATAATTACTTTTTTACAACATTTCCTTCTTTTGTAGAATCAAATTTTGTTTTCATGAATTGTTCATGGTCAACTCTGCTATTTCCTCCATAGAATATACCGTCTGCAGATGCTTCTATATGGACATGATAATATTGTGGTAAAATACCTTTTGCATTTCTTATTAATCCCCTAACTAAAGATTTTTATTTTGAAAGAATTGAATTAATATCTAATTGTTCTAGTGAAACATTTTCATTGATTTCTTTATTATGCCATTCCTCATTTCCTGTATTTGCGCTTGTTCCTAAGCTAGCCACAAACAATTTTTTTATAAAAAAAATACTTTTATTATAAAAAACTGGAATAACTATTTTTCTAAAGGGTTTTTGATATTGATCAAAATAGTTTAAAATAAGGTTAAATGCTTGATTGTATTTAGTATTTATCTCTATATCAATAAAATCGCAATCAAAACTTTTGGTTAGTAAAGAAGTATTTTTCTATTCCGATCCTAAAATAATTTGTAAAGTATTGTTTTTAACAATTATTAAATCTTCAAATTTATCTTTATTGAGATTAATATTGTAATTTTTAGTTTCAGAATTTAGATTTTCTGTGATTAAGCTTTGATGAATATCTACCATTTCTCCCTTTGGTTGAAGAAAATACTTTTTACATGCAGGAGAATCACAACCTAATAAAATATTGTTTTTGCCATTAGATAAGGAAATATATGAACCTCCATTTATGGATAAATTATAATTTTTATCTTTATATTCATATCCTTTCACTTCTATATTGCAGGGAGTTACCGGATAAGAAAAATGCAGCTCATTTTCTGTAATTTCTGACGATAATTTTATTATTTCATCAATATCTTTTTGACTTAAAGACCAACATCTTTCTTTTTCTGTAATTTTTTTTTCTGTTGAATAATCACCTATACATTTTGCAAGGTAAAATTTATCTTCGAATTTGTGTTTGGATTTTATATTTTCATCTTTATTCTGCCCACTGCAATAAATAAAAATAAATATTGTTGATAGTAAGAAAAATATATTTTTCATCAGTATTGCTTAAATAAATACTTTACATTTGAAACAAAAATTCCGGGATTACGTATGCAAAAAGTCTTATCATTTTAATTAGCAACAAGCTAATTATCGCATTTATTTAAAATTATTTCTTGTTTTGGGTTTTTGTTATTTAAAAATGGATTTCCCAAAAGCTCTCTCTGATTGGTTTTTACATTATAAAATCCATACCATTTAAATTCAATTTGTTTATCATTTATTACTTTAATTTCTGCAATTTTTTCTTTTGAAGAATACTCGTTCCAATTAAGATTGGTATTTTTTCCTGAAACACCTGTAATGAAATTATATTTTATTTCATATATATTATTTAATTTTTCGGATGAAGTAGATATTGATACCCAGCGTTTTTTTTGAGTATAAAAGCTTAATTGACCCTCATCATCTGCGATATAATATGAGGGCTTAGCATCATCACATGAATTGTAACGGTAATAGCCATTTATAACAGTCTCAGTATTATCATAATTTATAGATAGACTATCTACATTAAGATTATTATAAGTTTCGTTATAATTTAAAATACTCGGTATGTCATTAACTTTTATATCTGTTATTTTAATAGTATTTTTTATTTTTTTTAATGTTAAATAAATGTAATTTTTAGAATTATCAAAACTATTACTTATAGAAATTTCAAACTTATTATTATCTTTAAGAGATTTTGAAATGCTTAAATTTTTTCTCCAATCTGATTCTACATCTTGTGCATTTATTACAGGGTCATAATCTAGATTTAAATGCTTGATTTTATTATATAAATCAATTGTCATATATTTTTTCCTTAATTGATCAAGTTTTGTTTCAACATCTTTATCACTTTTTCCCATTTCTGAAAAATAAGATGTATAAAATTTTTTTAACTCCTGTAATGCATTATCATCAATTTTTATTCTTTCTATTTTTTTCTCACAGGAACTAGTCGTTTGACTACATGCTTGAAATGAAAAAAAAGCAACTAAAAGCAGAATTATTTTTTTATTTATCATTGTAATTTTTTTTATTTCCATCTAAAAATATTATATCTAGGAGGATTTTTTCTATATCCTGATCCAGGCCACATATCTATCTGTTTAAAATCAGAAACCCAATGGCTTCCATTATACATACAAATATGACCATGTGGATGATTTGCTATACTTTGTATTACACTAATATCACCTTTTTTTGGTGTATAATTCTCAGTACTAATTTGTGTAAAGCCTAATTTTGGTAAAAATACATCATAATTTTTTGCTGAAATTGGCCTTCCATTTGTTGATAATCCTCCTGCCTCAATTGCAATTCTTACGTATTTAGCACATGCGGAAATTGATTTAGGCTCTACATTAGAATTAATTTTTGCTACTGCTTTATCAATATCATATTTCTTCTTTGTTATTTGTTTATTATCATTATTTTCTTCACAGCAGTGATATCCAAAGTACTTTTTTAAGAAACCTGGCTTAATGTGTAAATTAGCAACACTTCCTTCCTGTCCAGTTAATTCTTCGTTTAAAAACTTATAATATAAATTTTTTACAGTCTCTATACTTTCCTCTCTTTGTCCATATCCTGCACCGGGTAAACTGGCCCATTCTTTAGCACATTTATTAATTGCTCCTTCAAGGTCATTGTTTTTAATATCATTAAAAGCTCCTTTCTTTTTAATTACTAGATAAGCACAATAAATGTCTTGGCTTTCTGGTAAAAAATCTTCAACTTTATTATCACTTCTCCATTTTGAAAAATTTTCACTTTCCCAATTAGTTCGTGTTATTTGATAAGCGCCTGCTGCTGTTGAATTATGTTCTTTTATGTATATTTTTGGATGTGATTTAAAATTAGAAAATTTAGATCCTCCAACAATACGAGAATATCCCCCTTCGTCAATAGTTCCTTCTCCTTTTCTAATCATCCTCATAAATGCCCTCACCTTAGCTTCACACTCACAAACCTCATTTTTATCATTCTGTTTCACAGCCGGTGGAGCCTTCACCCCCACAGTCGACCTCCCATGCGTCTTATTCACTATAACCTCCTTATTCTTCTGCGCTTTTCCCTTTATCTCCGCCCAATCATGAAGAAGATAGCCATCTGCCTGATGGATCAGAAGATTCTTTTCCTCTCTTTTGGATGGAGGTTTTTGTTCTGCTGGAGATCCTGATGCTTTAGGATGGGATACCTTCTTTTCCGGAGCTTTGTATAACGGATTATGAACATTTACATTCTTAGAATCATGAGTCTTGCCTTTGTAAGATTCTACCGTTACATAAAACTCAAATTCTTTGGCGTCAGCTTCACCTTTCATGGCTTTCTGCATCAAGCCTTTCGTTAGGGTAAATTCTACGACGGCCAGCCCGTTATGCTGTACGCGTGCGGATTTGACTTCTATCGGCTGGTTGCCGGCGCTGTGTCCCCCTCCTTTTGTATCATCCTCCCAGAGTATAAAAATCAGTTCTTTCCGCAACATCCCTGTGGTATGTGCTTTTGCCCGAAGCCGATCATAGAAGCTGAAAGTATTGCTCTTTTTATCATCCACATAATGAAGTTCTACTTTTCCTATCTTGGGAATAGCTGAGGGTTTAGGATTAATGATCAGCCCACCGCCTTCCGGCCTGTAGAGATAGGCCTCCAGACGATAGGTATTTCGGATGGACATTTCGCCAAAGGTAAAAGTTCCGTCTCCTGTTTTTTTAATATTTGTTGAAGTAAACTTCCCATTGCTTCTCTTCTTGAAAAGCTCCCAGGTTACCAATGCAGGATTTCTATCAACCTGTGGTGTGTCCTCATACCAACCTGTAATGTGATAGGTATTTTTCTCTCCCACAATAGGAGTAGAGTTTCCTGAAATCATTGAAATACCATGCTTTCCCTTAGCGGCAAGCTTTTTATTTGCCTCCACTTCCTGCATTCTTTTTTCTTCTGCCAATTCTCTGTAATATTCCTGCTCATATTTTTCATTTTCATCAGCAAGAAAACTAAACTTTCTTTTTGCCATATTTTGTCTTTTTTAAATTAATAAGCATCCAGTTGTCCTTCATCTATATCATCAATAAAACTCCTTAAATCCACCAACGGATTGATATAGCTGTGGAAATTTCTGTCCGCATTCCTGAAGTTCTGTTTGGTCAGCTCTTCCCGCTGACCGTGATCCAGTACTTTTATTTTTCCGCCGATGGTGCATTGGAGCTCCGAGATTTCGGTGATAAGCGCATTGTCCATAACTTTTACATCCTGATAGAACTTCTGCCATTGGCCAGCGGAAGAAAAAGTGCAGGGCTTACCGTTTTGAAGCGAACAATTTCCAAACGGCACTACAGACGGATTGAAGCACACATCATTTTGGGTTACCGCAAGATAATCGTCAGACGAACCTTCGTCATTGACATAAAGCTTCTTGTGACTGATAACCTTAAATTGTGGAAACTTAGTCCCTTTATCACAGATGGCCTTCCCTTTCTGGATTACAAAGAGTTTTCCGTCATGTTCGCCCGCCGCTTTCTCTTCGGATTCATTTTTCTTTTCCTGCTGATCTTCATTAGATTCTGTTTTATGATTTCCGGAAATTTCCTTTGCATTTGATTTATCAGCATTTTTCGCTCGCTTATTTTCCATTTCACCGTAGATTTTCTCTACTTCATGGGGATCCGGAATGGTAAGGATCATTCCTTCACGGATATCATCTCCGATACCTTTCTCTATAGGGCCATTAAAATTGTGGAATGTTTTCAGCGTATAGGCATCAGGTAATCCTATATCATGGGCAATAGACGACAAAGTCTCCCCTTTTCTCACTTTATATTCTCTCATTTGTGCGTATTTGTGTTGAATGTATCTAAAATTATTTCAAATGAATATGTATTTCCTTTGTGTCATTACCTGATGATTTCACTTTTATTTCAGCCGTTTGCAGTATCTTTTTGTTTTTATCCAACAGATAGTTAGCCGTGATAGCAGATTCAGGTACCTCACCTTCATCGTGTTCCTGCTTTGTGCTTTTGTTATTTCCAAAGCTTTCGTGCAGGCCGTATTGGTCAATGGACTTAGACTCCTGCTTTATCATAATCAGTTCATCATTGATTTCGATTTCATACGAATTTTCGTATTGCATTTCATCAAGAAAGAACTTACTTACATTTTCAGATTTCCCTTTAGAATACGTTTTAAAATAAACCGAAAGATAAAACTGAAAAAAAATTTCCTTCCTCATATAGAAGGCCAGAAGCTCCCTGTTTTCTATGACCGTGTTTATCTCATCAATATATTGTAGAGACAGAGTGTCTTCATAGAGGTTGCAGAGGTTTTGTTTTAGGGTTTTCCATTTACTGTAAAGCGCTCTGTAGTTATGAATATGAGACAACAAACCGTTCTCATCAATCCCTACCTCTACATCAAAAAACACAGAAGTACATTTCGATGCCAGATCATAGACTTTCAGGTCGGGGCTTTCACCATTTAACAAAATCTTTTCTTTTCTGAATTTAAAAATATAATGAGATTCATTTTTATCCACATACCGTAATTGAACTTCAAATTGCGTATGATCTGTTTTAGTTTCGGAAATATCTTTTATTTCAACAATATAAATGTGATCAATAGCCCGAAAGTAAGGGGTTAGATTTCCATTTTTGATCAGATCCTGATTTTTTATATTATTTAATTCAATATTTAAATTTCTTTTTTCTAAAATTGTACGGATATCATCCGTATCCGGGATAAAAATTTCCTGTCCGGTGAAGAGAATTGTTCCCAGATGGTTGCTGTCTTTAGGGGCATGCTGATAGTGAAAATATTTCAATAGCTCTATATCCGGAATCTCATATAGTTCCGCGATCTGTTTCAAAGTCTCTCCCTTTTTTACAATATGGCATTTCAGATAAAAGCTCATACCGTAAAAAATGTTTGGAAAGTCAGCCTTGAAATTAAAGAAGAAAAAATAGAAGTCTCCTGAAAAGGGAAATTTTGTGAAAGTATATTTTTCATGTATTTGCATTTCTGTTTGTTCAAAAATATAAAAATTAATTTAAATTTTTGCCGCAAACATAAAATCCGGCAAATTCAAGAGTATGGATGTTTTTTTTAATTAAATAAAACCGGAACTCAATATTCACCTATACACAATTTAAGCAAACATAAAAAAGCTTTTAGCTTAGGTTTAAATCAGGAAAAATCTATGAGTTCTTAACTTAGATTTTGGCAATGCGGTGGAATATTCTTGCATGGAAAACCGGATTTCCAACCTCTCCGAACCTTTAATTAGAATAACTATTTCATAATACCCCAAAACAAAAACCACCGGGATTCCGGTGGTTTAATATTGTGATGATAACAATGTTTTTATTCTTCAGTAGAAGGATTCTGATCTCCTGAAGGCTGATCACCTTCCGGTCTTCTTTCTCTCTCCTGTCTTCTCTCGCCGCCATTTCTCCTTTCTCCATCATTCCTTCTTTCTCTATCCCCTTCATTTCTTCTCTGTCCTTCGGGTCTGTTCGGCCTGTCAGAACGTTCAGGTCTTCCCTGCCCTTCTGCTTTAGGAGGTCTTGGCAACAATACTTTTCTGGAAAGCTTCATTTTCTTACGGTCGTCATACCCCATGAACTTCACTTCCACTTCATCACCTTCCGCGTAAGGCACTTTATCAAGACGGGACCATTCGATCTCAGAGATGTGAAGAAGCCCTTCCGTACCTTTCGCAATCGCTACGAATGCACCGAAATCCATAATCTTCACCACTTTTCCGTTGTACACCTGTCCTACAACCGGTACAAAAGTGATTTCGTTGATTTTCGCCACCGCAGCATTGATCTTCTCTCTGTCGGTTCCTGCAATTTCGATACGTCCGATTTCACCGATCTCTTCAATCGCAATAACAGTATCGGTATCTTTCTGCATCTGCTGGATGATTTTTCCACCAGGCCCGATTACCGCACCGATGAAGTCTTTCGGAATTTCCATAACAACCATTTTCGGAGCGTGTGGTTTCACATCAGCTCTTGGTTCAGCAATGGTTTCCGTGATTTTATTTAAGATATGTAATCTGCCTTCTTTCGCCTGCATTAAAGCCTGCTCCATGATATCCATAGAAAGACCCTGGATTTTAATATCCATCTGGCAGGCGGTGATCCCTTCTGCCGTTCCGGTTACTTTAAAGTCCATATCTCCCAGGTGATCTTCATCGCCAAGGATATCGGAAAGAACGGTAAACTTGCCGGATTTTGTATCGGTGATCAGACCCATTGCAATTCCGGAAACCGGTTTCGTGATCTGTACCCCTGCATCCATCAGTGCTAAAGTACCTGCACAGACAGTTGCCATTGAAGAAGAACCGTTGGATTCCAGGATATCGGAAACGATTCTGATGGTATATGGATTTTCTTCAGGAATCACGGCCTGTAAAGCTCTCTGAGCGAGGTTTCCGTGTCCTACTTCTCTTCTTGAAGTTCCTCTTAAAGGTCTCGCCTCACCCGTTGAGAACGGAGGGAAGTTATAATGCAGGAAGAATTTTTCGTCGTGCTGAGAAATCACGCTGTCTACCATGTTGGCATCTTTTACAGACCCTAAGGTTACGGCAGTTAAAGACTGGGTTTCCCCTCTGGTAAAGATCGCAGAACCGTGTGCTCCCGGAAGATAGTCGATTTCAGACCAGATCGGACGGATCGTTTTCGGATCACGGCCATCCAGACGGATATTGTCTTCAAGGATCATCTGGCGCATAGCCTCTTTTTCCACATCGTGGTAATATACTTTCACGAAAGGAGTTACTCTTTCCAGCTCTTCTGCGTCTTCTACATATTGTGCGAGGAACTCATCAAGAACAGCCTTGAATTTTTCGTGTCTTTCTTCTTTTGCTGATGGCGTTTTAGCTACTTCATACACTTTGTCATAGCATTCTTTCCATACTTTTTCACGGATGGCTTCATCATGAACCTCGTGAGAATATTCTCTTTTAGGGAAAGCTTTTCCAGCTTTTTCAGCCAATCTTTCCTGAGCTTCAATTTGTTTTTTGATTTCAGCATGGGCGAAGATGATGGCTTCCAGCATTTCCTGCTCAGAAATTTCCTTCATTTCCCCTTCTACCATTACGATGGAGTCTTTGGTAGCTCCCACCATGATATCAAGCTCGGAATCTTTTAGCTGCTCATAACTTGGATTTACAGACAGCTGACCATCGAATCTCACAACCCTTACTTCAGACATCGGCCCGTTGAAAGGAATATCGGTAATGGCAATGGCAGCTGAAGCAGCCAAACCTGCCAGGTCATCAGGAATTGTCTTCCCGTCATAAGAGATCAGTGAAATCATCACCTGAACCTCTGCGTGGAAATCTTCAGGGAAAAGCGGACGCAAAACCCTGTCCACCAAACGCATGGTTAAAATTTCCTGGTCGGAAGGTCTTGCTTCTCTACGGAAAAAGTTACCCGGAATTCTTCCACCTGCATAAAATTTTTCTCTGTAATCTACCGTTAAAGGTAAAAAATCCACTCCCGGATTTGCTTCTTTATTGGCTACAACTGTTGCTAAAAGCATTGTTCCGCCACATTTTACAACTACGGATCCGTCGGCCTGCTTGGCCAGTTTACCCGTTTCAATAGTAATTTCTCTGCCGTCTGCAAGAGTAATCGTTTCTGTAAACGCTTGAGGTATACTCATAAAATTGTCTTCTTGTACTCCGTATTGAGTACGATTAATATTTAAACTCTTTAAATTTTCGATGCAAATTTAATGTAATTATTTGGATATAGCACTTTGCCAAGCCAAAATCCGCACTAAAATGCCGTGTGTTTTATCTTTTCATCAACCCATCCGGCTGAGAGATATGAAGACAGGGCATAAAAAAAGCAACCTCTGTTAGAAGTTGCCTTTTTGAAATCTTGTAGATTATTTTCTTAAACCTAGTTCAGCAATAATTGCTCTGTATCTTTCGATATCTTTGTTTTTAAGGTAATCTAATAAACTTTTTCTCTTACCTACCAGTTTAACAAGAGATCTCTCCGTGTTAAAATCGTGACGATTAGCTTTTAAGTGCTGAGATAAGTGATTGATTCTGAAAGTGAAAAGTGCGATTTGTCCTTCAGCACTTCCTGTGTCCTGTGCAGATTTTCCGTGTTTTGCGAAAATTTCCTGCTTTTTTTCTGTATTCAAGTACATTCCAATATTATTTAATGATTATTATGTAACGCGTGCAAAAGTACAACAATTTTCCGAGACTACAAACATTATTGATTTCATGAATTGAAATTGATAGAAAAAAATGTTAAAGATTTCTTAAAAAAATAATGATATACCACTAAAAGGCAGTAATTTTGCATGAGAATTAACAATGCTAAAATCTACTACTTTTACGATATTCGCCATTTTTGTTTTGTCAGGCTTTTCTTTGATAAAAGCACAAAAAAACTATGACGCCAAGATAAGAAAAGTCCTGTACTTCAATCCTCAGGTAGAACCGGATATTGAAGAGATCAAAGAACCTACCAATACAGCCTTTTTCAGTGCCGTTTCCGATAATTTAAGCGAAAGGAAAAACCGGATGCTTAAGACCGAGACCCAGATTTCTTTTGACAGTATAGACAAAAAGACCATCGCCGATTACTGCATCAATAATGAAGCGGATTTCGCAATCGTGCCCAAAGTGAAATATTTTAAAGTAGGACTCGGCAAATATGTTTTTTCCAATCAGGTGGTTGTAAGCATGAAGCTTTTTGATGCTGAAGGAAATCTTATTACAGAAACCGATTACGATACATACAGGAAAAACATGAGACTTCTAGGCTCAACGGTCAATTCAGTAAAGATCGGCACGAATGGTGCGATCAAGGGCATACTTAAGCAACTGCGAAAAATAAAACCTTCCGACGAAAACGGTTTCTGAAGTCAACACCCCTATCCGCTGTACTTCCTATTATTCCGGATCAATCAAACTATTATGCATAACATTGATTTTCATAAATTTATATTCATGATAAGGTGAATAATTTAAATAAAATTATTATTTTAGTAAATAATTCATTCAAACTATCTCAATTCAAATTCTTCTTACACTCGCATTGCTGTGAGTGTTTTTGTTTTTATTTTTTCGTACAGTCCGTCAAACTAATTTTTTATCATCAAAATGTGAATAATTAAATGTTTTTTATTATCTTTAGGGTGAAGCATTAAACTAAATCATATGAAAAATTTAAAGAAACTTGACCGAAACCGTCAGAAAACAATTAACGGCGGAGGACTGCAACGATGTGAATACCACTTTGAATGTCCGGGAGGATCCTGCTGTCAGAATTTCTGTGTCTATTACAATTGCCCGGAGGTATAAATTTAAACCATTATCAACCATAATCTATTACTATGAAAAATTTAAAAAAATTAA
>JBMDXW010000333.1:0-3989 GCA_048594965.1 Chryseobacterium sp. | reverse complement strand
GTTCGCATCTTTCCCTTTGATGTCAACACCCTCTAATCTTGGGGCAATAAGCCCTTCCGCGGTGCTTGTGCCTGTAGATTTGGCGGTAATATCAAGGGTCGCTTTTGGGGAGGTATTGTTAATCCCCACCTGAGCGAACATCGTAAGGCTGATGAATAGAACAGCCAGTGTAATAATGTTTTTCATTGTTTATGTATTATAAGTTGTTAATTTTTGATTACTTTATTTATTGAACACGAAGTTCATGAAGATTTTTTTTAATGCATTGCGCTTCAAGTTTCACAAAGCCGCTTCGCTTATAAGAGCCCGCAGAGACTTGAACACGAAGGACACTGAGATTTTTTTCCATGCCTGCCGCTTCAAGTTTCGCAAAGCCGCTTCGCTTATAAGAGTCCGCAGAGTAAGCTATTGAAGATGAAAGACCACTCATCGTACCGAAAACCTGGAAAATTCCCATCCTGCGGAGGGGTGGCGAAAATTCAAAGAATTTTTGACGGGGTGGTTGTATGTATTCATCATTTAATTTTATTACTCAGCCCTTGCGCTTGAACCCGAAGTGCACTAAGATTTTTTTTAATGCATGATGCTTTTAAGTTTCACAGAGCCACTTCGCTTATAAGAGCTTGCGGAGGCTGGAACACGAAGACCACTAAGATTTCTTTTACATTCATGCTGCTTTAAGGTTCACAAAGCCGTTTGACTACGTCGAATCTTCGATTTCACTTAGAAGAGCTCGCGGAGATTGAATTGATTCGCTTCCGGATTTGCTATGCTAAAGGTATTAGTGTTATTTGTGCAAGATCATTCGTGCCGTTTGTGTTTAAAACCAGGCGGAGGGCGGCTGAAGTGGCTTGCCGTAATCTCTAAATGAAAAGATTTAATATTGAACAGAATGAAGCGTAACGTCTTTACGCAAAAATGCAGGAATACAGGAAGTCGTGGAAAGCTAATCGTTTGGTTCTTCATCATTTATGAAAAGTAGTCTTAGTTTGACTATATTTTGTCTTCAAACGTCTAAGAATCAGTAGGGTTTATGGTATTGAGAATTTGGTCAAGATGCTTAAAGATGGCCGTTTCTTGACAACGTTTGCCATTTAACATATTAAAAAACAAATGATTATTGTTGGGATGTAATCATAAAATATTTACATTTGTCAAATAAAAGTAGTCAAACTAAGACTACTTTTTTTGTCCCTATAATAACTATTCTAAATTGTCGGAAAATTCGATACAGATCCAGGCAACAAATTCTTTTTTCACCTTTATAATCAATTAATTTTCTATTTTTGAAGGATTAATTTAATTCAGATGAAAAAACTTTCATATACCGTGCTGCTGGTTTCGGGGCTGGCTTTTGGCCAGTTTTTTGAGAAGGGCAAAACCTTTACGAAGCAGGACACTTTAAAAGGCTCCGATACCGCATTCAGAAATTTCTGGGATGTGAAGAAGTACGATCTTTCCGTAGAACCGGATTTTGAGGCCAAAAGCATTAAGGGAAACAATAAAATAAGCTTCGAGATCACGAAGGATGTGAACAACCCTACCTTCCAGATCGACCTGCAGCAACCTATGAAAGCCGATAAGGTGGAAGCCGGCTTCCCAATCGCAGAATATAAGCAGGATGGTGATTTTATCTGGATCAAAACCAAACGCTCCTTCAAAAAAGGGGAAAAATATACGATTGACGTCACCTATTCCGGAAACCCGACTATTGCTAAAAATGCGCCTTGGGACGGCGGCTGGGTTTTCACCAGAGACGAAAAAGGAAATCCGTGGATGAGCGTGGCCGATGAAGGAATCGGAGCTTCCATCTGGCTTCCCACAAAGGATATCTGGAGCGATGAGCCCGATAACGGCATCATCATGAAGATCATCACCCCGAAAGATCTTGTGGGCGTAGGAAACGGAAGGCTGATCAGCAAAAAGGACGAAGGCGGCAAAACGGCTTACACCTGGGAAGTCAAGAATCCCATCAATGCCTACTCTATTATTCCGAACGTTGGCAAATATGTAAATTTTAAAGATAGTTTCAAAGGGGAAAAAGGTAAGCTGGATCTCGACTACTGGGTGATCGATTACAACCTAGACAAAGCCAAGAAACAATTTGAGCAGGTAAAGCCGATGCTGTCTGCATTTGAATACTGGTTTGGGCCGTATCCTTTCTATGAAGATTCTTACAAGCTCGTAGAATCCCCTTATCTGGGCATGGAGCACCAAAGCAGCGTTGCTTACGGAAACCATTACCAGAACGGCTACCTGGGAAGGGATCTCTCCAACACCGGAGTCGGGCTGAAATGGGACTTTATCATCATCCACGAAAGCGGCCACGAATGGTTTGCCAACAATGTAACGGCAAAAGACCAGGCCGATATGTGGATCCATGAGAGCTTTACCAATTACTCCGAGGTTTTGTTTATCGAAAAGTACATGGATAAAAAATCAGCAGACCTCTACGCGCAGGGAATCAGGAGAACGATAGAAAATGACATTCCGATCATCGGGAAATACGGCGTGCGCAACGAAGGTAGCGGCGATATGTATGCAAAAGGAGCCAGCATGCTTCACACCATCCGCCAGGTAATTAATAATGACGATAAATTCCGGCAGATCTTAAGGGGGATCAATAAAGATTTTTATCATCAGACCGTCACTACCCGGCAGATCGAAGATTATATTTCAAAAAAATCGGGGATTGACTTTTCCGGGGTTTTCAACCAGTATTTAAGAACAACGAAAATTCCGACTCTTGAATACTATCAAAAAGGAGAACAGCTTAATTTCCGGTATAAGAATACGATCAGGAACTTCAAGCTTCCCATCCGAATCGATGGCGAGCAGACCATCAATCCTACCGGAGAATGGCAGACCGTAAAACTGAACAAAGGAAACCCCGTACAGTTTAACAAAAACTATTATATCAATTACCAGAAGATCCAATAGCCTTAAAAAATACATGAAGACAAATCTTTACCCTAAAGGATTTGTCTTTTTTTATGAAAAATTTATGACCGTGAGGCGTAACAAAATAATGTTTTCTACAACTATTTACCTATAATCTTAAACTCAATGAAAAAAATAGCACTTAGCTTAGGCGTTTTAACAGCGTTTCTGGTGAATGCCCAGTCGATTAAAACCACCATCGATCTTGTGAATGTAAAAGACGACAAAGTGGCGGTAACGATGGAATTCCCAAAAATGAAATCGGGTGATGTGAAATTCCACTTTCCGAAAACCGTGCCGGGAACTTATTCCGTAGACGATTACGGAAGGTTTGTAGAAGGCATCAGATTCTTAGACAACAAAGGAAAGGAAGTTACCTTTACCAAAGTGAACGACAACACGTATGCTCTGAAAAATGCCCAGAACCTTTCAAAAGTCACTTACCTTGTCAACGACAGTTTTGATGACGAAATGGACACCTCAAAGCACAAAGCGGTATTCTCGCCTTCCGGAACGGATATCGAAGCCGGAAAAGTATACCTCATCAATACCCATGGGTTTGTAGGCTATATCGACAATATGCAGGATGTCCCTTACCAGCTGGTGATTCAGAAGCCAGCCGATTTCTACGGAACAACTGCCCTTGTCGATCAGGACAAGTCTGAAACGACCGATACCTTTACCCTGGCTAATTATGCAAAGGTGACCGATTCCCCGCTCATGTACACCAAACCGGATTACATCACCTTCAACGCCGGAGGACTGGATCTTGTTCTTGGCGTGTATTCCCCATCCGGAAAATATAAAGCGGCGGATTTTAAGGATAATCTTGAGAAAATGGTCGTGGCACAGAAGAAATTCCTGGGTGATATGAACACCAATAAAAAATATGCGATCATGCTTTATCTTGCGGGAGAAGACGGGCCGCAGATCAAAGGTTTCGGTGCTTTGGAACACCATGAATCCACAAGTGTGGTATTGCCTGAAATGATGCCGAAGGAAGCGATTGACAAAACGATAACCGATGTGGTTTCGCATGAATTCTTCCA
>JBMDXW010000332.1:0-3559 GCA_048594965.1 Chryseobacterium sp. | reverse complement strand
AAAGTAGCCGCTCGGATTGCTGGGGTTATGTTACTGCCGTCGGTGCTCGTCTTTTTAATCTTTTATCCCCACCTCAATGATAACAAAGGGCTCTTCACCAGAAAAATGATCCATCCGTTCCGTGAACACATCCAAACGCTTCTTCTCCCTGCCGATCATTATTATTTTGCTGGGCACCACGGTGATTCGGTTTTTTTAGCCCACCATCAAACCCCATTGCTGCTCTCAACCATCGCTCCGGATTTTAAAACGATAACCACAGATACCATAAGATTGAACCATTACAATTATGATTTTGTCAGTGTAACCATCGACGTATGGTATCCCTACTTCAGTGTCTATGACGGTAAAGTACCGGTCATTTTCGAAGGCCAGCTCCCTTCACTCAAGGCCTACAACACGGGCATCGACCGGCTGTATTTTTCGAGGCTTTACATGCTGGCCCCGCACCGGTACATCTTTAAGACAATGATGGTGAAAACAAAAGAAAGTGAAATCGGTATTTTAAATACAGCTACCAAAAAGTATTGGATCAATCCGGATGTTTTGCAGACCAGGTCAAACGGGGTGTTTGATACCGACGGCAGGACCAGCATTGACCGTGAAAAAAAACAGATGTATTATACCAACCTGTACAGCAGCGAAATTACAAAAACGGACTTTGAACTGCAGCATATCGAAAGAAAGCACACCATCGACTCCCTGACCCCTGTTGAGCTTGAGACCAAAACCCTGAAAAACGGGCAGACCAAACTTCTCAGGGCTCCTCCGGAAATCAACCGTTTTCAGTGTATCGCTGATCAAAAGTTGTACAATGTATCAAAGATGAGAGGCAGAAACGAGTCCTACAGAGACTTCAGAAAAAATGATGTCATCGACGTCTATGATGTTTCTGCATTGAAATACCTGCACAGCTTTTATCTTAAAAATGAGGAAAGATCAAATATAAGGGGCATCTTATCTACAAAACATTATCTGTACGTATTGACCGGTAGGAAAATTACCCGATATACCTACAGGTGATAGCTGTCGGCCGGCAGAACAGGGAATGCCGAAAACCTGATCGTTAGAGTAGGCACAACATCAAATTTTTTTAACATGAAAAATTACATCTTACCCGCAGTTCTTCTTCTGATAGGAACAGGAACTGCATTCGCTACCCAGTCAGCGAAAAGCAGCAGCAAAAATTTAGCTGCACGACAAGGCTATATTTTTAACACCGCAACCAACCAGTGGGACCGAAGCATTATGTGCAGTGATGACTTTGATGTCATCTGCACGGTTAATGGACTGCCAACCGGCCAGCAGGTCTTTGGAACCAGCGGTCCGGAAGAGGATCATCCGGAAACGGCCAATGTTGAACTCTACAAACTGAGTAATTAAAAAAGAGCTCCCGAAAGGGAGCTTTTCTAGTATTGTAAAGGTCTGATCCACGCTGCAGGCGGTTTGTTCTTTAGGTAATAATCGAACCATTGCCATATTTTCACATTAAGATCCAATTGATTGCCCGGCTGCAGAATATTATGGGATTCATTAACATATTCGAGCAGCACTGCTTTTTTCTTTAATCTTTTCATTCCGAGAAAAAACATTTTTGACTGTGCGGCGGAAACATTCTTATCTTTTAATCCCGACCAGATCAAAACAGGAGCATCCACATTTTTGAGATAATATACCGGTGAGTGTTCCAGGTAATTTTCCCAGTCGTCGAATACATTGCTGTTCATCCGGAACTGCTGATTTTCTACCCGCAGGTAATTGGGCGTGATATTGATTTCCGAATGGCTCAGCGCAATGCTGACCAGATCAGAAACCATCACGCCTGCTACCCCGGTTTTGAAATCCTTCAAATTGCCCAGGGCAAGCCCTGTTTCATAGCCCCCATAGGACAGTCCGGCAACACCGATATTTTTATCATCCACCGAAGCAAGGCGTTTGGCGGAATCCAGGCTTTTTTCCAAAGAGGTCAGCATGCTGTTTTTAACGTTTCCCGTTTCATACTGCAGATCAGGAAGAAGAACGACATACCCGTTCATCAGATAATGCATATAATTAAATCCAACAGTGGCGGTTAAATACGGCGGCAGAAAATACAGCAGGTCACGTGACTGGTTTTCATAAATATTGACAATCATCGGGTACTTTTTATTCGGATCATATCCCAACGGAAAAAGTAATGCCGCATTGGAAGAACCGTAAGATGTGGTATACCGGAAAATTTTATACCCCATCTTTTTTAAACGCTCACTTTCTCCTTTCAGTGCTTCGTAAACGACCTTGTACTTACCGTTTTCGAACCGTGTAAGTTTGAAAGGCTCGAATGCAAAATGAGAGGTAAACAGCAGTCCTTTGTCATAAGGGATCACTTCTTTATCATGGTTTTGCCTGTAAAATACGGTTTTATCATGCTTCACTGAATATTTTGCAAATCCTGAAGAATAATTCAGCTCATTGAAGAGCTTAAACATCAGATCTTTTTCCGAATCGATCTCGCGGTATCTTCCCTTCCAGGAAGAGGGTATACTTTGATCTTTTTCATTCACCAGCTTGTATTTTACCTTTTCCTCCTCGCCTTTGGTAATTCTCCGTACTTCATGCGTTCGCAGGTTATAGGTAAAATAGTCGAATTGATTGGACAGCAGGATGAGGGGTTGTTGTCTCAGCCGCACCGGGGTCATTTCCGGACTGTTGCCTAAGCCATTATGTCCGCTGCTCTCCCAACCTGTTGTATCCGGTGGCATGAGTTCCTGGACATTTCCTGTTGCCGGATTATAGCTCATCCATTTCTTTTGATCGAAATAAATGAATTGCCCGGTATCACGGTCCCATAGGTAGTTGGATTGATCTGACCTTTTCCGGGGCAGCAGATGGGAGTTCTTTCCATAATCTACGACCAATTTGAGATCAAGAACGGCATTGGGGTCTGCTTCAACAACATCGTGGCCCTGGTCATAGAAAATAAAGTCGCCCTGGTCATTGAGAAATTTATAGACCGGAAGTTGAGATCCCGCATCCGGTACATATTCCCACTTTTGTTCTTTGATGTTGAAGATTCCTAAAAACGGGTTGGCGTTCTTATTCCTGCTGTTCCTGTTGGAATAGGTGATCTTCAGTTCCGGATTAACAATTTCACTCGGCCTGCTCTTTAAGGCCATGGGAAACAGGAAATGTTCATCTTCTCTGATCTCAAAGAATCGGCCCCATGTCTTCGCAAACTCAAAGCCTTCCGGATTGGAAATAACCTGTTGCGTCAGCTGATCCGTTGACAGGTCCACACGGTAGAGCGTTATTTGCGATGCGCGGATATCGGCACAGTACACCGTATTGCCCTTTCCTGACATCCACTGGACGGCAATATCCAGCCTGAAAGTTTTTGACTGTTGGTCCTTCAGATCCGTCATGCCCAGCTGATGCTCCGAGATGTAAATCAAGCGACCGGACTGATCATCCCCCTGGTACTGGCTGACCCTTCCCTTCTTCCACAAGATCTTGGCATTTTTGGAAACGATCGTCAGGTCTTTGGAGCTGGCCTCGTACAGCACTACGTTCTGGTACCGCT
>JBMDXW010000331.1:0-2682 GCA_048594965.1 Chryseobacterium sp. | reverse complement strand
AGAGAAATCATGTTTTTATCTTCGTCTAAATTGGTTTTTTCATGTACACCATAGAAACGCAAATCGGTATATTTTCCGTATGCTCTGAATTTATCTAATAGCGACAGTACTTCAGGCTTATCTTTAACCATTATCAATGCTCTCGGAGATTCTAAAACGGCTTTTTCTAATCGTTGTATCGTTGTAATAACAATGATATCTTCTCTCTCAGCAACGTCTTCTGAAACGATTACAACATCATTTCCACTTTTAATAGTTCCGAAACAGGCTTTTAATAAAGGTGTAGGCTCCAGTAATTGGCTGTTGATTAATCCTTCTTTTAAATTTTCGTTTATCTTTTTTAACTTCATATTATTTTGATGCAAACATTTGGACATCAGATTTAGTAATCTCCTGTCCTCCTAAAATTATCAGTCGCTCTACTACATTTCTCAGTTCCCGGATGTTTCCTGTCCAGTTGTATTCCTGAAGCAATTCTAAAGCATCAGCAGAAATACGCTTAGGGGTATTACCGTTTTCTGTTGCAATTTTTTGAATAAAATGTTCAATAAGCATAGGAATGTCACTACGTCTGTCATTTAGTGAAGGTACATTGATCAGAATTACAGCCAAACGGTGATAAAGGTCTTCTCTGAAACGACCTTCTTCAATTTCTTTTCGCAAATCTTTATTTGTAGCAGCTATAACCCGCACATCAATCTTTATATCTTTATCCGCTCCAACCCGGGTAATGATATTTTCCTGTAAGGCGCGTAATACTTTTGCTTGGGCAGAAAGACTCATATCCCCTATTTCATCCAGAAAAATAGTTCCTTTGTCAGCAGCTTCGAATTTTCCTGCACGATCTTTTACAGCAGAGGTAAAAGCACCGCGCACGTGTCCGAATAATTCGCTTTCAATGAGTTCTGAAGGGATAGCCGCACAGTTTACTTCAATCAGAGGGTAAGCAGACCTGTTACTTTTTTCATGTAAATTATGCGCCACCAGTTCTTTTCCGGTTCCATTCGGACCTGTAATCAACACACGGGCATCGGTTTCAGCAACTTTATCAATCATTTGTTTGATATGCTGAATAGGTTCACTTTCTCCAATCATCTGATAATTTTTTCCGACTTTTTTCTTAAGCCTTTTGTTTTCTACCACAAGTGATTTTTTATCGAGTGCATTTCTCACTGTTGTCAGTAAACGATTCAAATCCGGCGGTTTAGAGATATAATCGAAAGCCCCTAACCGCATGGTGTTGACAGCTGTTTCCAGATCACCATGACCTGATATCATGATAAAAGGAATTTCCGGTTTTATTTTTTTGGCTTCCTGTATTACTTCTTCACCATCTTTTCTGGGCATTTTGATATCACAGATGATGAGATCATATTCTTCACTTTTAATTTTTTCGATTCCTTCTTCTCCATTCTCCGCTTCATCTACTACATAAGAATCGCTTTCTTCAGAGAGAATTTTAGATAAAACTCTTCTGATGGCTGCTTCATCTTCTATTATTAATATTCTCGACATTCTTATTTAATATTTTAACCATTTTAATAATTCTTTCCATGTTGGTTTCTTACCATACATTAAAATTCCTACACGGTATATTTTTGCTGCTACCCATACTATGCCAATAAAGGTAACAAATAATATAACTAACGAAATGATAATTTGTGAGGTAGGCACGCCAAACGGTATTCTCATCAGCATTACTATTGGTGAAGTGAGTGGTATCATTGAGAAAACAGTTGCTACTGTTCCGTGTGGTTCATTCATTACTGCGAAAAATCCCACATAAACGCCAAGCATCAGCGGCATGATGACCGGAAATAAAAATTGCTGAGAATCTGTTTCATTGTCAACAGCAGCCCCGATAGCAGCATATAATGAGCTGTAAAGAAAATAGCCTCCAATAAAATAAAAGATGAAGTAAAAAAACAGGCTTCCTAATGGCAACATCATTATTTCTTTGTAATACATCTGTACTTTATCCAAAAGCTCACCTGAATTGAGGGCTGCCAATTCTGTATTGGTAGCTGTAGTACTCAAACCAAACATACTGTTTACCACAAATATCAATATTCCGCCAACAATTGCCCATATTGCAAACTGTAAAATTCCGGCAAATGTGGTTCCAATGATTTTGCCCAACATTAATTGAAACGGTTTTACAGAAGAAACGATAATCTCTATAATTCGATTTGTTTTTTCTTCTATTACGCTACGCATCACAAGATTTCCATAGATGATAATAAACATCATAATCAGATATCCAAAAACGGTTCCTATGGCAATTTTTATTTCATTGAGTCCTTTAACGGTCTCTTCACCACTCGATTTTACCAGATTGATCGTAACATTCGTTTTAGCTTTATCAATAACCAGGGTATCAAATCCCTGATTGCTCAGATTGTATTTGGTCAGTTTACGGTTCATGGTATTTTCTACCTGTGAAACGAAACCTAAACTCGGACTTTCTTCAGAAATATACTGTATGCCGTTTTCGTATTTTCCGATACTGTCATATTTAGGAATATACAACACACCTTCATAAGCCTTACGGGAAATACTGTCTGTAAGAATTTCCTTTGGAACCAAAGAAACATCATAGTATTTATATTCTTTATTACTTTTGAATTCTTTTACAAAGAGCCCACTTTCATCATGAACACCTATATTTTTGACTTCTGAACG
>JBMDXW010000330.1:0-2368 GCA_048594965.1 Chryseobacterium sp. | reverse complement strand
GATATCTCATGAACAACAACAAGAAAAGATTATTAGCATGTTTTTGTACTTGAAGATGATCAACTTAAAGAATACTATCTTCCATCTGTGCACCATTGTTTGGTTGTTCGGTGTGAGTCTTTTCTTCCACTCGATAGATGACACAATGAAAAGAAATTACCGGAGCTTTATAAGATTTCAGGATTCAGTATTTCAAAATTAATCTTCGGGAAAGGAATTCTTTATCTGTGTATTTTTATGATCTTCGGATTGTTTTTTTCGGTGGTAAATTTTTCAATTTTCGGAGTGGAAGTAAGAGGAAGGTTTCCTGATCTCGCTTTTGTCTCGGCGGTCTTTATTGCTTCGGTCATTGTATTGGGAATGCTGATCGGTAGCTTCTTTAAAAGCAAACTCTTTGCGTTTCAGGTTCTGGTGTTTTCTTCTTATCCGATATTTCTGGTGACGGGTTATTCCATGCCATACCAGTCTTTTCCGCTAGGGATCCGGTTGTTTTCTGATCTGCTGCCGACTTCTCCTTTTTTAAAGGTATACATTTCAATCGTGCAGGCCGGTGGATCTGTTGCGGATAATATGGGTTCTGTTGTTCATCTTTTACTCTTGCTTGCCGGTCTTATGGTTCTTCTTATGGTAAGGATAAAATATCTTCTAAGCAAAGCTAAATGATAATATATTGAAAGGTTATACTCGCTGTCTGTATCAATATTTTCAAGTGGGTGTCACTTAGGGAGCTTAGTGTGAACTCCATAGCAGGCTAAGCGACGCACACTTGCTTTTACTAACATTATTAAGAAATTGTTCAGGAAACAACTTTTATCATTAATAATATCCTAATACTTTCATCCAGATACCACCAAGTCCCATATAAATTATAAGCAGGACGATCCCTATTTCCAGGCCGCGGAGCCACCAGGACTTAAGGTCTACATATCCGCTGCCAAAAAATACGGGTGCCGGGCCATGGCCGTAGTGGGTGAGTACCCCATAAATGGATCCTAGAAACCCCAGCATCATAGCGAGCAGCATCGGAGGAATTCCTACCGCAATACCAACACTGAGCAAAGCGGCATACATCGCTGCAACGTGCGCTGTGGCACTGGCAAAAATATAATGGCTGAAAAAATACACCAGAATGATCACCGGAAAAGCGACCGTCCATGTCATTCCGCCAATTTCCGCTTTGATCAGGTTGCTGAACCAGCCAATAAATCCCAATTCATTCAGTGAGCTGGCCATCATCACCAGAACGGCAAACCAGACAATGGTATCCCAGGCACCTTTTTCCGATTTTACATCTTCCCAGGTGAGCACGGAAGTAAGCAAAAGCAAGGTGAGACCGATGAAAGCGGTTGTGGTAGCATCAATAGAAAGATTTCCTCCGAAAATCCAGAGGATAAGCAGTATAAAAAAAGCCAGTAACATCAGCCATTCATTTTTGGTGATGGGGCCCATTTCCTTGAGTTTTTCGGCTGCCATTCGCGGAGCATCACCTGTTTTCTTTAACTCCGGCGGATATAATTTATATAAAACAAGAGGCACGATAAAAAAGGCGGCCAAGCCGGGAATAAAACCAGCTTCAGCCCATGACATCCAGGTGATATTGATTCCGAGATTAGCGGCAAATTTCTGGCACATCGGGTTGCTGGCCGTCCCTGTAAGAAACATGGAAGATGAGATGAGGTTCATGTAATAACTGTTTAAGGTTAAATAGGAACCTAGTTTTCTGTGCGTTTCCGGTTTTTCGGGTACAGAGTCGAAACTGATGGCCATTGATTTCATGATCGGGTAAATGATGCCGCCACCTCTTGCCGTATTGCTCGGTATGGCAGGCGCTAAACATACATCGGCCAGCCCAAGTCCGTAAGCGAGTCCCAATGAACTTTTACCAAAAATTCTGATAAACAGAAATGCGATGCGGTTTCCTAATCCTGTTTTGATAAATCCACGGGCTATAAAGAACGATATACCGATCAGCCAGATCACCTTATCCCCGAATCCGGAAAGTGCTTTGGTGATTGATTTTCCTGCGTCTCCCGGTGCTGCAACCTGGGTCAGTGCGGTAAAGCCGATGGCCATCATACACATTGTTCCCATTGGAGCCGCTTTAAGGATAATCCCTAAAATGGTGGCCGCAAAAATTGCGAAGAGGTGCCAGGCATTTTCGCTCACACCTTGTGGAACGGGAATGAACCAAATGAGGAGTGCTACCGCAAAGGTGATCGCAACATTTTTAATATTTATTTCTTTCATGATGATGGTTTTTACTGTTTTAGAATCTGCTCTGAACCTGGATGATAAACAGGTTGTTATTATACTGTGTTGTATTTTCTATCTGGTATCTGTAGCGGTCAAACTGCATTCCCAGCTGAAT
>JBMDXW010000033.1:0-41188 GCA_048594965.1 Chryseobacterium sp. | reverse complement strand
CATAATGTTTTTGAAATTCCTTTTGTGGAACTTGATGAAGCGGAGAATTCGGCGATTAAAATTTTATTTCAAAACATCAAAGAAGAACTGGAGTGGAAAGATTCTTCGGCCGAAGAAATGATCCGCACCTACGTCAAGCAGATTATCATCCGGGCTACCCGGAAATGGAAGAAGCAAAACCTGGATAATGATGAAATAAAAATTCCGGGTAACGAACTCGATGTTTTCAGGGATTTCAGCCGGCTGCTGGAAATCCATTTCCGGGAAAAGCATCATGTCGCCGAGTATGCGGATCTGCTGCATCTTGCTCCGAAAACATTAACCCATAAGTTTAAAAGCCTGAACCTCGAATCCCCGAACCAGTTTATCATCAACCGGATTTTACTGGAAGCCAAAAGGCTTTTGTTTTATACGGATAAGCCCGTAAAAGAAATTGCCTATGATTTAGGATATGAAGACCCGGCTTATTTCAACCGTCTCTTCACCGCCAAGACGGGAAGTACTCCTTCACAGTTTAAGAAAAATTATATTTCGGGAAAAAAGTACAATATATAGTTCTTTTTATCTAATGTTTCGGAATAATATCTGCTATACCTTTGCCATATTAAAACAACACATTATTAACATCAAAAAATTCAGCACATTATGAGACGTAACGCAACAGCCGTTTGGAACGGAACCATTAAAGAAGGAAAAGGGCATTTAACGACCCAAAGCACAACTTTAAACCAGACCCAGTATTCTTTCAACAGCCGTTTTGAGGATGGGGTGGGAACCAACCCTGAAGAATTGCTGGCCGCAGCGCACGCAGGATGTTTTACCATGAAGCTAAGCGCAGAGCTTTCCCAGGCTGGCTTTACTCCTGAAGAACTGACTACAAAATCCGTGATTACCCTGGATCCGAATGTTGGAAAGATTACAAAATCCGAGCTTACGTTAACAGCAAAAGTTCCGGGAATTTCTGAAGAAGAATTCCAGAAATACGCTAAGATCGCCGAAGAAGGATGTCCGGTAAGTGCTGCTTTTAACTTCGAGATTACACTAAATGCTACGCTGACTAATTAAAAGTCAGATATTTTATCATAAATTATAATTAAATATCAATAGGAACGGGCTTCAGCCCGTTTTCTCTTTATAAAAATTTTCCGATTGGCTTTAGCCTAAACCTAAAAATCAACAGGGCAACAGCCAGTTTCATCAAATGAAAACCAATTAATTTTAAAATAAAATATACCGATCGGTATATTTTCATATATTTGTATTCTTATTTTACAGAATGTCGAAAGCGGAAAAGACAAAGCAATTCATTATTGAGAAAACGGCTTCTTTGTTCAATACCAAAGGGTATACTGCTACGTCCTTATCCGACATTACGGAAGCCACCGGACTAACGAAAGGCAGCATCTACGGGAATTTTGAAAACAAGGACAAAGTGGCCCTGGAAGTCTATAAATATAATGCTGGCGTATTAAGAGAAAAAATGATCCTGTCATTCGGAGACAAATTTCCATCCTCCATTGATAAACTGTATGCTTTCGTTGATTTTTACAGAAAAAACTGGCATTCCGTATTTTTAAACGGCGGCTGCCCGTTAATGAACGCTGCTACGGAAGCAGATGATACATTTCCTGATCTGAAAAATCAGGTAGCCGGGTCCTTTAAAGACTGGATTTCCAAAATTTCGGAAGTCATTTCCCAAGGTCAGAAAAGCGGGGAGCTGGATGGAAAATTAAATGCGGAAGAATACGCTTCGTTATTCGTCATGATGATCGAAGGTGGTATTTTACTTTCCAAAACGACCGGGGACGAAAAATTCCTGAATCTTACTTTGGACCGCATAGTTAAAATCATTGACACGGAATTAGCGGCAGCACCTTCAAAGAAATTAAAAAAATAAAATATAACATGGATAAATTAGCAGTCCTGAAAAACTTTATCGGAAAAGAATTCACGGCATCTCCTTCTCCATTTATGCGATGGCTGAACCCGGTGGTGCTTTCTGCGGAAGAGGGTCGCATCGAATTTCAGTATACCGTACGGGAAGAATGGCTGAATCCGATGGGAAACCTGCACGGCGGGGTAACTGCTGCCATTATGGACGACATTATCGGGGCCACCATGTTTTCCCTGAACGAAAAATCTTTCATCGTTACGGTAAATAACAGCATCGATTATTTTTCAGCTGCCCGGGAAAATGATAATATTGTAGCCGAAACGAAAATCATCAAAAGAGGGAAGCAGTTTGTCAATGCACAATGCGAAATCTGGAATGCGGATAAAACCCGCCTGATCGCAAGAGGAACCTCTAATTTATTCAAAATCAGCAATTAAATGAAAAGAGTTGTTATTACAGGTCTTGGCGCAGTGACGCCTTTAGGAAACAATGTGGAAGAATTCTGGCAGAACAGCATCCGTGGGGTAAGCGGTGCCGGTAAAATCACCCATTTCGATACCGAAAAATTCAAGGTCCATTTTGCCTGCGAGGTGAAAAACTTCGATCCGAAAGTATATTTAACCCATAACGAAATCAAAAGAAGCGACCTTTTCTCCCAATATGCTATGTATTCGGCTTCGGAAGCCTTAAAAGACTCCGGCCTTGAACTGGAAAAAATGGATCCCTTCGACACCGGCGTGATCTGGGGAACCGGACAGGGCGGCATGTGGACTTTTGAAAGCGAAGTAATGGAATTTACAAAAGGAGACGGAACACCAAGGTTCAACCCTTTCTTCGTTCCTAAGTTTATCGCCAATATGGCTTCGGGAATGATCTCGATGAAGTTTGGGCTTCAGGGAATCAACTATACAACGATTTCAGCTTGCGCCACCGGCAATACGGCATTAATGGACGCTTTTAACTACATTCGGCTAGGAAAAGCCAAAGTAATTGTAAGTGGTGGATCTGAGGCTGCCATTACGCCTGCGTCCGTCGGAGGATTCTCCATTATGAAAGCGATGTCGACAAGAAACGATGACTTTGCTACGGCCAGTCGACCGTATGATGCAGACAGGGACGGATTCGTGATGGGTGAAGGTGCAGGCGCTTTGATCCTGGAAGAATACGAACACGCCAAAGCAAGAGGTGCGAAAATCTATGCCGAACTGGCCGGCGCAGCCATGACCGCGGATGCCTATCACATGACCGCACCGCATCCTGAAGGAACGGGAGCCATCAAAGCCATGCAGCTGGCACTAAACGAAGCGGGCATCAATACTGAAGATATTGATTACATCAACCCCCACGCTACTTCCACTCCGATGGGCGACCTGGTGGAGCTGAACGGGATCAACAAATTGTTTAAAGGAAGTAAAAACCTGGACATCAGTGCTACCAAATCCATGACCGGCCATTTGCTGGGTGCTGCCGGAGCCGCTGAAGCCATCCTGTCGATCAAAGCCATTGAAAATGGAATTATTCCGCCGACGATTAACCTTCACCACATCGATGAAAATATTCCGAAAGACATCAATATCGTTTTTGGAGAGGCTAAAGAAAAGAACATCCATTATGCGCTGAGCAATGCTTTCGGATTTGGAGGGCATAATGCTACTTTGATTTTTAAAAAGTTTCAGTAATTCTGACAGATTGGAAGAGGGAAGCCGGATGCCGGAAGTTGATAATTAAAGCATTATACTTTCGGACCATAAAACAAATTTAAACATAATTTCCTTATATAAAAGCAGTCTACTTTTTAGACTGCTTTTCCATTGTACCGTTATATAAACATCAGTACATCGATTACTAAAATTCATGAATAAAATTGACGCAAAGCTTAATGATTACTCTGCTTATTTTTAAAGGGGGCAAAGGAGAGCGGCAAAGCCGCTGATGAAGCGGCACCTTATCCGTTTGCTTCAGCAGATCAGCTTGCTGATCCTTCTTAGCTTCCTTATATTATGCATTGTGAAAGTAAAACTTTGCGTTTGAAAAAATTCACGCTCTAAAAAAGAGAAGAAGTACATTTTGGATAAAAAAACAGCCTGATGGTTGCTTTTCCATTGTACGGTTAGACAAACATCAATACATCGATTATTAAAATTCATCAATAAAATTAACGCAAAGTTTAATGATGGCTCTGCTTATTTTTAAAGGGAGCAAAGGAGAGCGGCAAAGCCGCTGATGAAGCAGGGCCTTATCCGTTCGCTTCAGCAGATCAGCTTGCTGATCCTTCTTAGCTTCCTTATATTATGCATTATGAAAGTAAAACTTTGCGTTTGAAAATTCAGAAATACATTCTATGTTATATAAAAAGCAGCCATCGGGCTGCTTTTCCATTATACGAATTTACATAAACCTCAGATGAAACTGGAGTTAGTCCTGATCTTTGTCTGCAATAAAGAAATCATCGGCATCTTCCGCAATCGGGATGTAAAGCCTTTCCCAGACTTTGCTCTTCACCATGTCCCAGCTGTGACCTTTTCCTTTTAAGTCTTCTGCCAGCAATACGGTTCCCGGCTTTATCATAAAAGTGGAACCATCGGTTACTTTAAATCTAATATTTCCTTTAATGGTAATCACATACTGCCTTCTGGGTGCAGGATGCGCATTTTTCTCCCATTCCTCGGTTTTGTTGCTCATCCAGAACGTACTGGTGTTCATGTGCTTCAGCGTAGGAATTTTTCCTTTCTCGAAAGTACAGGTTCCGTCGGGTTTGTTGATAAGCCTGATGGCCGGAATAAACTCCGTGGTTTCCTCCGCCTTTACGCTGATGTGTTTGTGGTGGTGCTCTTGTGCATTCATAAAACTTATTGTGGAAAATGCTACAACAAGGCTTATGCCTTTAACTAAATTTTTCATTAGGATAGAATTCTTTTTTTATGGATTGTAAACGGTATCGTGAACCAGCATTCTTTCAAAGAAAGGTTTGTATTTCTGTACAAGTGCCAGGTGTTCCGGAAGTTTTCCGTAGGCTTCCAGTTCTTCCAGGCTGTCGAATTCCATCGAAGCATTGTAAGTGAAGCTGTTATCCAGTACACTTCTAGGGCTGGAGGCGGCAGGCTTTCCGTAACGTAGATTTTTTTGGTAAGGCAGTTGGGCAAGACCTTTGAAAAAATTCTCAAACGCTGTCACTTCAGCTTCGGAAAGATCTTTCCTGAGCCAGAACAATAAATAATGGAAGTACACTTTTTTCTTTTTTATAGGGTTAAACATCGGTAAAGCAGAGGCCAGCATATTCCCGGAGATCAGCAGGAATGCCGAAGCCTGTACGGAGCGGAATAAAAATTTTCTTCTTTCCATAGCAATCTGTATTTTGGAATTGTTTTGTTTTAATTAAAATCGATCCTGTATTTCAGGACAAACTGCCATTTGCGGTCGGAAACCACGGCATTATTGCCGGGATCATTGGTAAAGACAGGACGGTTCTGCGCATCGAAAGTAAGCCTGGAAGACATCCCGTTCAAAAGCAGGGATACTCCCGCATCGTAAATCACGGCGTTGTCATGAAGCCCTTTCAGATCGGAAAGCTGTATTCCTACAGCAGGCTGGAGCTGCAGATCTTTTTTCTCTTTATTAAAATAGGGCAATGTTCCGCCCAATTGCAGATAATAGGTATTCCCGGTCCCGATCACGGGCATAGCATTTCCGGCGCCGTTGAGGCTTGCCAGAGAAGCATCCACAGAGGTTGCCGGATTATTGGTTCCGACATATCTAACGTAATTCGGACCGTAATCATTATGCATAGCCATGGCATACGCACTTACGGAAGTCCCTTTTTCTTTATTTAGCGGAGCGTCGTAGAATAAATCTACCGCAAAACTTTTCATATCGTCATTCACCGTATTTTTAGCGGCATCCTGGTGCCACATCGCATTATGGATATAATCGAATCCGGCTCCCAAACTCAGCACATTCTTCTTTCCTACATACGTCCCGGAATTGAATGGGGTTGAAATATTTTCGGTATCGAGAAAGGCATATCGGAAATACCCTGAAAAGTCTTTATGAGGCGAATTTTTGCTGAAGGTTGATACATTGGGCTTCGGATCGGCAGTTGCCATCGTGTACGGATCGGCAATAACAAGACGGTAATCAAATTTTCCCAACTGCCCTTTGATGTAAGCACTCAGTTCGCGCACTGTATAATCCGTTGCTCCGGCGTTGGAAGTAGCATAGGCCGGAAGATCATACAGCAGCGTATTCAGCGGCCCTGTGGTAAAGCGGGAGAGTCCTCTCCAGGTAGAACGTCCTGCCCCGACAGCAATCTTGTCATTGAATGCATATTCCGCATAGGCATCCAGCAGGTCGAAATAATTGCTGCCTTTTGCATTTACGTTCACATTCGTAGTTCCTCCCTGAAGCACAAACATCAGTTTTTCCGTTGGCTTGTACGTCATTTTTACCCTGACCCGGCGAAGGGAAAGATCGGCAACATCTGATTTTGCATCATTGTTGATCATACTTCCCGGATTTAACTGGGCATACCGTGCCCACAGCTCTGCATATCCGCTGAAAGAAATATACCGGGTACGCTGTTCATTGAAATAATGGGTAAGTGCGGGATTGCCGAAATCATTCTTTTTCTGGGCTTCCGCTTTCTGGCTCATCCCGAATAGTGAAGCAATGATAATTCCGGTTTTAAAATATCTTCTGTCCATAGTGTTTCAGACTCTTTTTGTTATTTTTGACAGAGCAAAATTAGTTTTGAAAAACCGGGAATATCGTTAGAAAACTATTAGAAAATCTTTAGAAAACCATTAAACGGGAGATTCCGTTTTTCCGGAAGTAAAATATGAAATACCTTTGTATGGGATTCGTTCTGTTCCTGGATTTCAGTCTTTTGAGAGTGCTGAGTTCCGGACATGCGTTTCCCGAAATAATATTCAGCATGAAAATTTTAATCATAGAAGATAATGCCCGGGTTTCCGCCCTGCTGAAACGGGGTCTTGAAAGCCAGGGCTACCAGATCTATATTTCTGAAGATGCCGAAGACGCCTTGGTGATGGCAGACAGGATTCCCATCGACCTCATCATTACCGATATTATGCTTCCCCAAATGAGCGGTATTGAATTCAGCAAAACCATCAGGCAAAAACACCCCGACCTTCCCATCATTATGCTGACGGCGCTGGGAACCATCGATGAAAAGATCGAAGGGTTTGATGCAGGCGCCGACGATTATATGGTGAAACCCTTCGAGATCAGGGAACTGTATGCCCGAATAAAGGCCGTCCTTTTGAGAAAATCGGCAGCACCGAAGAAAAATGAGGTTCCGGATATTCTTCAGTACCATGATCTGGTCATTGATAAAAAGACGAACCGTGTTTTCAGAGACGGGAAGGAAATCTCGCTTACGCCCAAAGAATTCAAGCTGCTGGTTTTCCTCCTGAGCCACGCCGAACGCATCCTCACCCGTGAAGAAATTGCGGAGAATGTCTGGGGCAATCATTTCGACACCGGTACCAACTACATCGACGTTTACATTGCTTATCTGAGAAAGAAGATCGATAAGGATTTTGATGAAAAGTTCATTCACACCAAACCCGGAACTGGTTTTATTTTTACGAGAAACTTATGAAAATTGCCACCAGAACAGCGCTCACCTATGCCCTTCTCACCGCAGGAATCCTTTTTATGTTTGCCTACGTGCTCTATTTCGTTTCCGAAAAAAACAGGAATGATGAATTTAATGACCGCTTAGGTTATAAAATTATCTGGAGGGCCGAATTTATCTTTGATGCTGATATTGACGGTGAGAAAATAAAAAAGCTCCACGAAAGGAACAAAAAAATGCTGAACGAAGCAGACATCAGCGTGTACAACAGCAAAAAAGAACTGATCTTTACCGACCTCCCGCCCAGCTCGAAAAATCCGTATTATCTCGATCAGCTCATTAAAACAAAAAAGGATAAGCTGACCTGGCAGAGAAGAGACCGGCAGTATATGGCCTTCCGGTATGAATTTAATGATGAAAACTTTTATATCATCGGAAGTGCCGTAGATGTGACAGGACTGGCTCATATTAAAGAATTCAGGAATGATATTATCATCATTTACATTATCTCCGTGCTGGTGATTTTCGTGACGGGTTTTTTATTTTCTTATTATACTTTAAAACCTTTAAAAGATATTATCGTTCAGATCCGCAATATCTCCGAGCATAATCTTCACAAAAGGCTGGTCGTTCCTAAGGCCAAAGACGAAATCTATGAACTGACCGAAACCTTTAATTCTACCTTCAACCGGTTGGAAAAATCATTCAGCAACCACCGCCAGTTTGTGACAACGATCTCCCATGAGTTCCGCACACCGCTGGCTACTCTGATTGCCGAGCTTGAGCTTGCCAAAGAGCTCAATGTTACCCTGGAAGACTACAAGCTCTCCATCGACAATGCCCTGCAGGATGCCACGCATGCTTCCGAGCTCTCTTCTGCCCTGCTGGATTTTGCCCGGGCCAGTTATGACGTTTCCCAGATCAGCTTCAATGATGTCCGGCTTGATGAAATCCTCGCCGATGCAAAGGTCGACCTGCTTCAGAAGACGGTGGATTATAAAATAGGAATTCATTACATGGATAACCTGGCTGATAAGGATGAAAGCAATTATGATTTTTATGGGAATCCTTACCTCCTAAAGATCGCATTTCTGAACCTGATGGAAAATGCCTGTAAATATTCGGCGGATAAAAGCTGCCGGGTAGAAATTGAAGTGGAAAACCGTATCCTGGAAATCCGCTTTATTGATCATGGAATAGGTATTGCGGAAAAAGATCAGGATAAAATTTTCGATCTGTTCTACCGGGGTGAAAATAAAAATTACGAAAAAGGGAACGGCATCGGGCTGCCGATTGTCAGGAGGATCGTCGAAATGCACCAGGGTATAATTTTATTACATTCTTCTCCGGGTGAAGGAAGTATTTTCAGGATCCGGTTTATTTCTGAAACCTAAAAAAAAAGCAGCCCTCAACAGGACTGCTTCTGATTTCTTATGCTTTCAGCCATTCCGATTTGGAAAGGTAATTCTGATCGGGATAATAGATGAAAAGAAGGTTTCTTCCTTTGATCGTATTGATGATCGGTTTCGTAAGGTCTCTCGGAACCGCCGGACAGCCCCAGCTTCTGCCGATTCTTTTGTGCATGGCGGCAAATGATTCGCTTACGTAGTCGGCACCGTGCATAACGATCGCTCTTCTGTAGGCGGCATCGTTAAAACCTTTGTCCATTCCCAATAACTTTAAAGAATATCCGTTGTCTCCTTCATAAGTTGCATCCGTGATATAAAATCCTAAGCTGCTCTGCAACGAACTTTCCGTATTAGAAAAATTCGTCGCAAATTCATCGCCTGTATTTTTCCCGTGTGCAACCAGTGAGTTGAACAACACTTTTCTCTCATTCATATCAATTACCCAAAGTCTTTTCGTGTTGGAGGACATAGAAAAATCGCAAACCGTAAGCAGGTGCGATTCCTGGTTAAGCAGTCCGGCTTTCTTCATATTTTCAAAACCGGTAAGGGCTTTAAAGAAAACCTCTTCGTTAAGTTCATGCCCCTGGTCGAATACAATAGATTTGTATAATTCTTCTGATGAATTAGCGGCGGTTTCCGCAGATTTCTCAGATTTCATGTCGGCTGATCTTTCGATCCTTTTTGTACTGGTTTCATCCTTTATGATTGCCTTTTTTGGAGACAAATAGAATGAAGTAGTAACGATGTACACTACACCTAATAAGCTATAAAATGCTTTCATTCACTATATCACTATTATGTTAAATCCAATTGAGTCAGCAAATGTATAAAACTTAATGAGTCAAACATAATAACTCTACAAAGTTTAACTCAATTTAAGAAACTTTAACTCACTGATTTCGTGAATGAAAATACTGCTTACTTTTCGGAATCCGGTACAAATTCAAGGCTTACCGAATTCATACAATAGCGCAATCCCGTAGGTTTCGGACCATCATCAAATACGTGTCCCAGATGGGAATCGCATCTTTTGCAAAGCACCTCCACCCGGTCCATCCCATAAGCAAAATCCCTCTTATAATATACACCTTCTTTATCCGCTTCAAAAAAGCTCGGCCATCCGCAGCTGCTTGAAAATTTGGAATCGGAGCGGAACAGGTGGTTCCCGCAGACAGCACAATAGTAGTCGCCTAATTCGTCAAAATCGTTGTATTTTCCGGTAAAAGGCCTTTCTGTAGCTGCTTCCCTTGCAATAGCATATAAATCAGGCGCCAGCATTTTCCGCCATTCGTCATTGGGAATATCCAGCTTCGTGCGGTCTATTCTGGAATAGTATGGATTGTTTTTTGCTTCGTTTTCCATAAATTTATTTTAAAAATTTAATGACAGCCAAAATTAAACCATAAAATAAATAAATGTGTTTTTATAAACAAATTGCCGGGGCCTTTAATCTGAAAGAAATTTAACATTCATTTGCTTAAAATAAGTTTATCTTTAAATAACAGATCTTTAACACCTCTGCAGTTCAACGCCGATCATAAACATTCAACCCATTATTACATTTGAGATATGAATGATGAAGCCAAAAGAAAACAACTGAGAAAATATAAAGCCTTTGCCACAGGATTGTTTATTCTGATGGCCCTCATTTTTATAGGAACCACCCTTTTACAGAAGACCATCGACTCGCACTGGATCGGCTATGTCCGTGCTTTTTCCGAAGCAGCCATGGTGGGTGCTCTGGCAGACTGGTTTGCCGTGACCGCGTTGTTCCGCCATCCTTTGGGCCTGCCAATTCCCCATACCAATCTTATTGAAAACAGCAAGCAGCGGCTTGGTGACAACCTGGGAAGTTTTGTGGTGGATAATTTCCTGTCTCCCGGGAACATCCGGCCTTATATTCAGAAGCTGAAAATTTCAGGTTTCGTCGGCGAATGGCTGGGGAAAGAGAAAAATCAGGAGGCTCTGCTTAAAAACCTTTCGGATATCGTGCTCGACATTCTGAATAAGCTGGACGATACCGCCGTCAGCCAGTTCATCAGCAAAAAGGTTTCGGAAATGACCGAAGATATCAAACTGAATAAGATCGTAGGCAACGGAATCAGTTATATTCTGGAAAAAAATGACCACCAGCGTATCGTCACCAACCTTTCCTCACAGATTAAAAATTATATTCTTGAAAACAATGAAATGATCAAAGACCGGGTAAGAAAGGGCAGCTACACCTTTATTCCCGCTTTTGTCGATAATAAAATTGCCGAAAAGATTACCGACGGCCTTTCCGATTTTTTCAAAGAAATCGAGGAAGATCCGCAACATGAAATCCGGACGCTGATCACCCAAAAGATCAGTGAATTTTCAACCGACCTTAAAGAAGATCCGAAATGGGAAGACGAATTTAAAAGCATTAAAAATGACCTGCTGAAAGGAGATAAATTGAATGAGTATTCCAATGACATCTGGCTTTCTATTAAAACTACTTTGAAAAACGAATTGCAGGAAGAGGATTCTTCCTTAAAAAATTACCTTTCAAAAAATTTAAACGAATTTTCAGAAAATTTGAAGACTGATGAAAATCTTCAGAAAAAAATTGACGATTGGGTGCGGGTGACGGCTTATAAGTATATTCTCAAAAACACCCATCAGTTCGGGAACCTCATCAGCTCTACGGTCGGCAACTGGCAGGGAAAAGAGCTTAGTGAAAAGTTGGAACTTGAGGTAGGGAAAGACCTTCAATTCATCCGGGTAAACGGTACTCTAGTCGGCGGCCTGGTAGGACTGATCATTTATACCATTGCTCATTTTTTTCTTTAAAATAAATCCATGAAAAAAACATTCGCTTTTCTGCTTGTTCTTAGCATTTCGTTTTTATTTGCTCAAAAGGTGGAGCTAAAAAAAGTAACCGATTCATTCAAGATTTTCAAAGGTGAAATTGGTGGCATTCCAATAACCATGCAGCTCAATTATGACAATATCATTGATTGCCATCAGTACCAGCATTTTGTAGACGGCTGGTATTATTATGACAAGTACAAAAAGAAAATTCCTCTGACGGGTGTTTATAATCTTGGAAATCTCTCCCTTTTCAATTTCGGGAATGATCAAAAAAGAGCGGCAAAACTGTTTAAAAATGACCTCACACGCGACCTTATTGAAAAATCCGACAGCATTGCCAAAAAATTAAACGCTAAAGAAATAATTAGCATTTCAGGTCAGGATACGGACAAAGAAGCAACAGGAACTTTCTCGATGGCCAATAAAAGCCTACCGGTGAAGCTGCACACCAGAGACACCCGAATTTACAGGTTTAATGATTATATTACCGTTCCTGGTCCCAAAAGAATAAACACCTATGATTTTATTAATAAGGCAGGCGGTAACACGCTTATCTCCTACTCTTCCGGAGCATCAGGAAACCGGGTTCTGCTCTATTATGAAGAACCCTCCAATTTCAATTACTGTGGAAGATGCGGAGCCAGTGAAGGCGAAAAAGGATACCGGGTACTGTACTTCACCAATGACTGGAATTTTAAAAATTATGAAGACTTCCCGACTGAAAGCTGTCTGGACAATATTTATGACAGCACTTCGGTGAGGCTGAAAGATTCAAAGACATTGAAGATAAACGTCAAGCCGTCAGATTCTGCGGCATACACGTTACTCGTTGATAACAAAAATGCTAAAGTGACCCTGTCAAAATAAAAAAGGAGTCATTTCAGACTCCCTGTATTGTATTTAAATAATACTTCTTTATCGGTTATCTCGGTAACCGGCTTGCTCTTTTCAGGAGTTCCTTGTTGATTTCATTAATCAGTTCCGGACCTTCGTAGATGAAACCGGTGTACAATTGAACCAGGCTTGCCCCTGCATCCAGCTTTTCGATCGCATCCTTCGCCGTATGGATTCCGCCTACGCCGATGATCGGGAAAGCCCTGTTGCTTTTTTCAGAGAGGAAGCGGATAACTTCCGTGGATCTTTTCGTCAGCGGTTTTCCGGAAAGTCCGCCGGCTTCCGATTTATTTTCGGATTTCAATCCTTCTCTGGAAAGGGTTGTATTGGTGGCAATAACGCCTGCGATTTTTGTTTCCCTGACGATATCGATGATGTCCAAAAGCTGATCGTCCGACAGATCCGGTGCAATTTTAAGCAGGATCGGCTTCGGATTAACTTTCTGGGTATTCATCTGCTGTAAAGTGCCCAGCAGTTGCGTTAAAGGTTCTTTATCCTGAAGTTCACGCAGGTTGGGCGTATTGGGCGAACTTACATTCACCACGAAATAATCTACGTAAGGGAAAAGTTTCTCAAAACAGATTTTATAATCGTTTACGGCTTCTTCATTGGGCGTGACCTTATTTTTCCCGATGTTTCCGCCAATCAGAACCTTTTTATTTTTCTTGAGTCTTTCCACCGCAGCGTCTACGCCGTCATTATTGAAGCCCATTCTGTTGATGATCGCCGAATCTTCCATCAGACGGAACAGTCTTTTTTTGTCATTTCCAGGCTGCCCTTTTGGCGTGAGGGTCCCGATTTCGATGAATCCGAAACCGAGGTTTGAAAGTTCTTCGAAAAGCACGGCATTTTTATCAAAACCGGCGGCCAGTCCTACGGGATTTTTAAATTTTAATCCGAACACTTCTCTTTCCAGTCTTTTGTCGACAATCGGCTTCGGTAGGAAAAGCTTGGCTAAAAACGAGAAATTTTTAAGCATTGAAAAAGTAAAATAATGCACTTCTTCGGGATCGAATTTGAAAAGGATCGGGCGGATCAGGTTTTTATACATGCCTTTTTTTGGAGTACAAAGATATTGATTTTAGTTGGAAATTTTGAGTTTATGGACAGAAGAGCAACGGTCTGGATTAAAATTGTTCAGGATAGTTGTTTTTAATGCAAAGTTTTATTTTATGATGAATACTTTAAAGACAGCAAAGAGTGAATCAGCAAGCTGATTGATCAAGCTCACGTTTGCTTCGCGAAGCAAATTTATTTGCCTTTGCCTCCTAAAGTGAGCGGACTGAATAATCATCTTTGCGTTAAAAAAAATCAGTAATAAAAATCGGCGTTACCTGTAAAATCGGTGGGATATTTCTTCGACGCAAAGCTTCATTCTTATGATGAATATTTTAAAGGCAGCAAAGAGCGAATCAGCAAGCTGATTGATGAAGCTCACGTCTGCTTCGCGAAGCAATTTATTGCCTTTGCCTCCTAAAGTGGGCGGACTGAATAATTATGCTTTGTGTTAAAAAATTAGCTAATTGCCTGACAAACTGAGCTTTCATCATCCTTTACATAAGCACTCAAATCCAGGTTCAGAATGTCTCCTACGTTTTTGAATTCCTCATCAATCCTCGCCCTCAAGGTAATTCTTTCATTAGAGATCGGATGATTAAAGGTAAGCTGATAGGCATGAAGCGTCATTCTGGTCATGTTGAACGTCTGCAGCAACAATTTGTTTTGTTTGTTGCACCCGTGTTTACGGCAACCTAAGATCGGATGCAGAATATGTTTAAAATGTTTTCTCAGCTGGTGAAACCGTCCTGTTTCCGGAATAGCCTCCACCAGGCAGTATCTGGAAGTCTGATGTTTTAAGAAAGGCAGATCGATTTCCGAAGTCTGCAGGCGGCGGTAGTACGTCACAGCATTCTGCTTCACTTCATTTTCGTTGATTAGATCGTAATCGATGGTTTCTTCCTCTTTCGTCCAGCCCCGAAGAATGGCGATGTATTTCTTTTCGACTTCCCGGGTGGCAAACTGATCACTCATGGTACGCAGCGTTTCTTTATCTAAGGTAAACAACAGGACACCTGAAGTTTTCCGGTCTAAACGGTGTACGGGATGCACTTTTTGTCCGATCTGTTTTTTCAGTTCCTGAACAGCGTAAGTATCTGCTGTTCCTGCATAAAAGGATTTATGAACAAGCAGTCCACTGGGTTTGTTGATGGCAACAAGATATTCATCGCGGTAAAGGATTTCTAACATGCGGCAAAAGTATACATTTCTGACCTAATCCGGAGCAATTGCATGCGTAACAAAAGATTTTCTATCTTCACTGAAGTTTCTGTAACATTTTCGGCAGAATGTTCTCTAAATTCTAAAAGGATCAATGCACACTATCAACTTCGATGAAATTTACCATACCTACTGGAAGAAGATCTTCCGGCTCTGCATGGGGTATGTAAATAATGACGAAATGGCCAAAGATCTGTGTCAGGAAACATTTATCGCTGTTTTTCAGCAACTGCCGGGTTTTCGCCAGGAGGCCAGCATCGGAACCTGGATCTACAGGATCGCAACGAATATTTGTCTGAGACAGGTTCATGTGGAAAAAAGAATGCCCAAAAACGAACTCCCCTATCAGATCACCGATATTTCCGAAAAAGACCATAAGGAGGAGCAGGAGAAAATGACCGATTTACTGTACCAGTGTATCTCCGAGCTGCCCGAACTGGAGCGGATTATCATTTCCCTGGAGCTTGAGGAGATGAAGCAGAAAGACATTGCGGAGGTCGTCGGGATTTCCCCGGCCAACGTACGGGTTAAAATACACAGGATCAAAGAAAAACTCACCGAAAAATTTACAAAGCATGCCAACGAATTATAATTTCCAGGAAATCTGGAGCAGAAAAAACACAGAGGTTCCCAATGTGGAAGAAATCAAAGCAAAAGCTGAAAAATACCGAAAAAAACAGCTCCTGAAAGACTTCGGGCTGATCGCTTTATTATCCGTATCGGCACTTACCGTAGGCGTCATCTGGATATTTGCCGATTTTTCTTATCTCACCACAAAATTCGGGCTTATCCTTCTGCTCATCGGTGTTTCTTCTTACAGCTACCTGGTAGGCCAAAACGTTAATATTTTAAAGAAAGTAAGTACTGCAGCTACCAATCAGGAATACCTCACGGCCATGAAGCAGACGGAAAAGCAGCAGATCTATATGCAGACCACGGGATTAAGCTTTTATTATCTCATTCTTTCTGCGGGCTTTGCTTTTTACTTTTATGAATTTGCCTTAAAAATGTCGTGGCTGGGTATTGTAACGGTTTACGGAGTGACCTTTCTCTGGTGTATGATCAGCTGGTTTATCATCAGGCCGAGACAGATCAGGAAACAGAAAGAAAAAATATCAGCGGTAATCACTGCCCTGGAAAGGCTTGAAAATAACTTTAAGGAGTAGTATAGCTACAAGTTCAGTTCTTATTCACGAAATTGACCATTTAAATTAAAACCATATAAATAATTCCACGTTACCACCCCGTCAAAAATTCCTTTTGAATTTTCGCCACCCTTCCAAGGGAGTGGAATTTTATCTACGGTCTTCTTACGCTGGATTTTTGGGTTTTACGACAGGAAAATGGGACCTTCGTTGTATGGTGTCTTCGGCTCTGTTCCCTACAAAAACTCCGGCCGGAAAAGTTTTCCCAAACCTGAATCAATACAATGATGAATGATCCTATACAAGAAATTCGGTTTTCGAGAGGGTCTTTCGTCGGGCGACGAAGACCCCTTGTGACGCCCGACGCAACCTCCTTACCACGCCCGACGAAAGATCCTTGTGTCGGGCGACGAAAGCGTCTCTCGGAAATCCTCAGACTATTCTCAATAGTTTATCAACAGTAGCGGTTCCCGTATCCTTTAATAAGCTCTACAGCAACTTCGTCACCATTTCCTGGTGATCCGTGCCTGCCTCCCGTACCGGAATTACCACAATTAGCCCTGATTGCAGCGGCATCCTTTTTTGCCGCCGGGAAATGCGAAGGCCCGCAAAAAAGATACAGCGGAAAGCAGGTTCCCGGCTCCTTATCCAGCTGCCCTGCAAAAACTTCCCGCTCCGGTCTTTTAACTTCCCTCTTTTTCACTACTTTTGCACTTCAGACGTTAAAAAATTATGGCAAAGCAAGAAGATGTTTTCAAGAAAGTGATTTCTCACGCTAAAGAATATGGTTTTATTTTCCCATCGAGTGAGATCTACGACGGGTTATCCGCTGTGTATGATTATGGACAGAACGGTGCCGAACTCAAAAATAATATCAAACAGTATTGGTGGAAAGCAATGGTACAGCTGAACGAAAATATTGTGGGTATCGATTCGGCCATCCTGATGCATCCTACCACGTGGAAGGCATCGGGCCACGTAGACGCTTTCAACGATCCATTGATTGACAATAAGGATTCCAAGAAACGTTTCAGAGCAGACGTTCTGGTGGAAGATTATTGTGCTAAAATTGAAGATAAAGAGAACAAAGAAATCGAAAAGGCAGCCAAAAGATTCGGTGATGCTTTCGATAAAGACCAGTTTGTGGCGACAAACCCAAAAGTACTGGAATACAGAGCCAAAAGGGAAGCTATTCTTTCCAGGCTGGCAAAATCTCTGGAAAATGAAGACCTTGCCGATGTAAAAGCCCTGATCGAAGAGCTGGAAATTGCCGATCCTGACACCGGTTCCAAAAACTGGACGGAAGTGAGACAGTTTAACCTGATGTTCGGAACTAAATTGGGAGCTTCTGCAGATTCTGCGATGGATCTTTATTTAAGACCTGAAACGGCGCAGGGTATTTTCGTGAATTTTTTAAATGTACAGAAAACTTCCCGTCATAAGCTTCCTTTCGGGATTGCCCAGATCGGAAAGGCATTCCGAAATGAAATTGTGGCGAGACAGTTTATCTTCAGGATGCGTGAATTCGAGCAGATGGAAATGCAGTTTTTCGTAGCACCGGGAACCGAGCTGGAATTCTACGAGCAATGGAAGCAGAAACGTCTGAACTGGCATTTGGCGTTGGGACTGGGTGATGACAATTACCGCTTCCATGACCATGAGAAGCTGGCGCATTATGCCAATGCCGCGGCAGATATTGAGTTTAATTTCCCATTTGGATTTAAAGAGCTGGAAGGTATTCATTCCAGAACGGATTTTGATTTGAAGGCGCACGAGGAATTCTCCGGAAGAAAACTTCAGTTCTTCGATCCTGAGAGAAACGAAAACTACGTACCATATGTGGTGGAAACCTCAGTAGGTCTGGACCGGTTATTCCTTTCTATTTTCTCTCATTGTTTAAAAGACGAAGTATTGGAAGACGGATCGGAAAGAACGGTTTTATCTTTACCACCGGCATTGGCACCGATTAAAGCGGCCATCCTTCCATTAATGAAAAAAGACGGTTTAGCTGAATACGCCGAGCAGATCTTCAACGACCTGAAATACGATTTCAATTTGTTCTACGAAGAAAAGGATGCCATCGGAAAACGCTACCGAAGACAGGATGCTATCGGTACCCCATACTGTATCACGATCGACCACGATTCTTTAACGGATCATACGGTAACGATCAGAGACAGAGATACGATGCAGCAGGAAAGGGTTCCTGTTTCCGAACTGAGAAGGATTATCGACGAAAAGACTAGTTTCAGAAACTTACTTTCAAAAATATAGACAGAAGCCCTGAGAAATCGGGGCTTTAATTTTTTCTGAAAACCTATTGCCGAATTCATTATTTTTGGAATTCAATTTTTTTTGACCATGAAAAAAACAGCACTGTTGATGTTTGGCCTTATCCAGGCCGTTTCTTATGCCCAGACCCAGGATCTTGCCGCTCTGGCTTCAGGAGATAATGTAGGGATGAATGCCCTTTTTGATACCAAGGACAATCTTTACGGATATGTTTCCATCTACAATTATGGCAAAACACAGGACAGAAAGCAGAAATTTGAATATGTACTGCTGGATAAAAACCTTAATCCCGTTGCGAATAATGAATTTGAAGCACCTCTCCTGGTAGCAGATTATTTCGGGTATATCGATTTTAAAGGCCAGATTATTCTGAGACCTTCGGACTTTAATTATTCTCAGGTCTTTGCCAAAGATGCCGCAGCACCGGTTTCTATGGTTGTCGACCCAAAAACCAACACCGTAAAGCCCAAAATATACTATGATTATCTGGAAGACGGAACCTTTAAGGAAATCACCCAGCCGAAGACCTTCAAGGAGGAAAAACAGGAAAACCGTATCGAGAAGAAAGAAAAGGGCTACAACTATATTTCGGTAGTAAGCGAAATTAAGGAAGGCGGCTACCTCGCCGTAGAATACAACGACTACGGAAAATACATCAATAAAAACAGCCTTATCAAATTTGACGAAAACAAAAAAGAAGTCTGGAGGTATCGCTACAACGAAAACGGAACAAAAAAAAGCTTTTCTTCACTTACCCTGCTGGAAAAAGACGACGACCGCATCTACGGAATCTTAAAAAAAGCGGATGATGATAAAAAAACGTTTTCCCTTCTTGTTCTGGACATAAGAACCGGTAAGGAAATCAGCAACAGGCCGCTTACCGGACTTTCTGACGACACCCTGGAAAACATCAGCCGGCTATCTTCCATGACCAGAGTTCTGGATGGTGATAAGACCTTCGATGATAAGATTGTGATCCTCGGAAGGAATTTTGAAAATAAACTGGGTACAGGATACGCAAGGATGATCATTGACAAAAATACGCTTGATGTTGATACTAAAAAGATCATTTATATTATCGACCTTAGTACCCACATCCCCCAATTAGACCGTTTTGGCTACGTAGAAAAAAGCTACCACCTTCAGCCACGCGACGTGTTTTTTCTCAAAGACGGAAGCATCGGACTTCTTCTGGAAAAACAAAAGGCTGATTTCAATACCGGAATGGCCAAAACCACAGACCTCGTATATATTTTCACAGATAAAGATTTTAAAGTAAAAGGAGTCAGGGTCTTTGCCAAAGAAAAATCCCTCAGTACAGGAGATTACCTCTTTTCACAATATATCAATGACGGAAATGATGTGGTATTCTTTTTCCAGGATTACCAGAAAGATAAGGAAACCAGACAGAAATCCTGGAAACTGTTCATCAACACGCTGATAAAAGGTGAATTTAAACAGGAAGTGATCCCGATCTCCCAGAAGGATGATTATCTGGTGACACCATACATTGCAAAAGAAGGCTACATTCTGCTGCGCGAGTACAACAAAAAGGAGAAATTTAATAAGGTACGACTTGAACGATTAAATTATTAGACAAAAACAGAATCCTGACCGATGGTCAGGATTCTGTTTTCTGGTAGTAGTCTGCTATATTTTTTATTTCATCGAGACTCAGATTCCACATGAAGCTTAGGAACTGCTGGTAGCTTTCGCTCTGATTTTTAGGATCTACCCTGTCCAGATACCGGTTTAAATTATAGCTTTTCCGGGCTTCATAGATTTTGGCGAAACATTTTCCCAGCCAGCTTTTATAATACTTCTCCTCTTCGCCATCCTGTAAAAACTGCAGGCTTGCATAGATCCCCACTCCATAATCTTCGGAGTGATAGAAATTCGGCAATGTTTCCATTCTTGCCGTCTTTTGGAGGACTGCATAAGATTCGGAAGGCTTTTCATCGGCAGATTCAGGCTTCAGCTCCGGAAAAAGTTTTTTGAGATGATCTGTTCTTAAAGTCATTTCAGGATGGGATTTTAAGGAATCCTTATTGAGTTTTTCTTTAAAATGATTGTAGTTGTAGAGGGAAAAATCTTCCTTTTGCAGCCACTTATCCTTAAATTCCTGGTTAGGAAGATTAAAATATTTTTTATAGATCTCTACCTTCAGCGCTCTTGGTGAAATGGTATCGAAATCTTCCAATCTTTTCAGAGCATTTACAAATTCGCTTTTCCTGAAATCCGTGGTCCTGAAAATAACGTATCCCAGGGAATCTGCCTGCATTTCCTGTTTTCTGTTTGCGGCTCCTTTCCTGTAGATCCTGTTTTTGAGAATATCAAAGGCTCTTTGATTCCTGTTTTCTCTGTTTGATTTGATATCGTGAACCACCATCCTGTCTGTTTTATTCTGATCGATGATACCCAGGAAAATTTTCAGCGTATGCTCTGCTATTTTGTGTCCCAGCTCATGAGCTATCACGGCGGCCAGCTGATCATCGTTATTCAGCCAGTTAAAAAGCCCCATATTGATGACAAAAGTACCGTCGGCAAAACAATAGGCATTCGGCGTATTGTCTTTCGCAATGAGGATCTTCAACTGCTGCGGGATCTGAGGGTTGTTTTTCCGCAGGCGTTCGATCAGGCTTTTTACCTTGGCATCAAAGACGGAATTGAAAACGAAGTCCTTTTCCTTTACTTTTTTTTCAAACTCTTTTCCGAATTCTTTATAAATTTTAGATAATTCGCTTCCCTTATTCCCTGGATAATCGGATCTGCTTTTTTTCCCGATATTTTCTGTATTTTGGGAAAAGCCGGCAAGGAAGGCTTTCCGTTGTGCATAATCAGCAGTATCTATGGGTTTGTATACCTGTCCGGAAACTATACCGCAGCAATATAAAAGCAGTATGGCAATCAGTTTTTTCATCGTTTTTCAGATCAATAATCACAAAAGTAAATCATTTCGTTTCATGTTTTCAAATTTATTTTAAATTTGTTGCAGACCGATTATTATGACCACTCTTATTTATCTTGCTGCGTTCATCATCATTGCCCTGGCACTTTTTTATATTTTAGGCTACGGCTATCTTTTTAACGGAATTTCAAAAACCTATCTGAGGGGAAAGATGAGTGCCAATATCGACGACGGTAAATTTTTCTCTGCCAACCTCATCGCTACGGAATCTCCGGTGCTTTGGGAGGAATCTCCGGCATATAATAAAAAAGAGCTTCCCAAAAACATAACCGATGATCTCACCCGTTCGGATACGGCATCTTTCCTTGTGATTAAAGAGGGAAAATTACTTCATGAGCAGTACTGGAAAAGCTACCACGCATTGTCTACCACCAATTCTTTTTCCATGGCAAAAGCCGTAACGGTGATGTTGTTGGGGAAAGCCCTGGAAGAAGGAAAGATCAGCAGCATCGACGATCCGTTTTCAGACTATTTTGAAGAATTTAAGTCTAAAGGGTTTGGAGAGCATTTAACCCTGAAACATTTAGCCCAAATGGAATCCGGCCTGGACTGGGACGAGGATTACAAAAACCCTTTTCTGCCTAATGCCAGAGCCTATTACGGAAGAAGCCTGATGAAAGCAACATTTTCCAGGAAATTCAAACAAAATCCGGGCGAACGGTTTGAGTACCAGAGCGGCTCTACCCAGCTTTTAGGGTTTGCCGTAAAAAAAGCAGTCGGACAGTCGCTGGCGAGCTACCTTTCCGAGAAATTCTGGATCCCGATGGGAATGGAACAGAATGCTACGTGGAGTACCGATGAAAGCGGGATGGAAAAAACCTATTGCTGCATCCATTCCAATGCCAGGGATTTTGCCAGGCTGGGACAATTGTTCCTGGATAACGGAAAAGTTAATGGCAAACAGATTCTGAACCCTGATTTCATGGACCTGATGAAAACCCCGACAAAACACTCGGAAGAAATTTACGGAATGGGCTTCTGGATCAACAATGACAACCCAATTAAACATTATTATTTCCTTGGCCTGCAGGGACAGTATATCATCATGGTTCCTGAATACAATATGGTTATTGTAAGAACCGGAAGCTACAACAACCTCCCGAAAACCGACCGGGGAAGGCCGGACCAGGTGAAGTTTTTAGTGAATGAGACGGTGAAGTTTTTTAGTGGAAACAATTGATTTTGTTTCTTGCCATAATCAAGAGGAATTTAGGATCTGCTGTCTTAAAGGATTTAACATGACTTTTTTATGTTAAGAGCTTATTTAGATTTAATTCAGGAAACTTTCTGTCATTTCTATTAATTTTCTGAATTAAAAAAACTTTATTTATTCTTCAATTAATATAATGATTCAGTGAATTAAGTGAATACCACTGACCAACTGATACATTGATTTTTTTTAAGCTAAAAAACCTTAAGTTTTATGGTTAAAAATAAAGGCTAAATTTAAACAGGGGTCCAAATAATCTTCAAGATCATTCCGGATGAGCCTATTTACCTACAAAAGACAAAACCACCCCGTCAAAAATTCTTTGAATTTTCGCCACCCTCCGGTCTGGAGGGGAATTGACCTATTTTACGATAAAACTTTATCTCATTCCATTATTGATTCTTTGTCTCGGAAGCCCGATTTCATGCGCCTGTGGATAAGGCTTACGCGAGGTCATGCTGACATCTTCCCGGAGCTTGTGATGCACCTGGTAATTTTTTTCCTGGTCAGAAGAATACCGCGGGTCGGCAATCATCTGCATTTTCGCCATTTTGTGGACGGTAACGGTCGGGAAATGATAGTCAATTTCCACCGTTCCGAGCAGCAGGTAGCAGCCCCCGCCCTGGAAATCATATTCTTTCAGGCTGTCGGGGAAATGGGCCGTATCAAAATATTCTCCGTTCGCATCAATCCATGTCCCGAAATACATCGCTCCTTTTTTCGTAGGGACATGCTTTCTGGAAATCAGGTAAGCCAGCATTTTTACCTGACGTTTATGGTACAGCGGCAGATCCTTTACCAATACCGAACCCCGGTATCTGGTCTGCAGCAGATCGAACGGCGTGCACGAAACCGGGAAACCGATGATCTCGATTTCATCAAAAGCATCTTCAAAACGTTCCCTTTTCAGTTCCGGGAGCCGGAATGGCTGCATAGGCTCTTCAATCAGCATCATTCCACGGTTTTCAGGTTTGAAATTAGCCAGCAGCATCCGGGCTTCCAACAGCAGCTCATTCTTTTGCTTACCGGTGAACCGGAAGGCCCCGATGAAAATCAAGGTTTGCACGGTTTCCACCCCGGCAGGAATACGCCTGATGAAATCTTCCAACGAAGTATAATCTCCGTTTATTTCCCGTTCTTCTGTAATTTTATGGACCATTTTTGTCTCAAGCCCCTCCAGCAGGCCAAATCCTAGATAAATATCATTTCCTTTCAGTGTAGTCTGTATGTCACTTGAATTTATACAGGGAAGTTGAATATTCCCGCCGGACATTTTCGCTTCATGGATATAGACTTCGGTACGGTAAAACCCGCCTTGGTTATTGATCACCGAAACCATGAATTCCAGGGGATAATACACCTTCAGGTACAGGCTCTGATAGCTTTCCACTGCATAGGAAGCTGAGTGCGCTTTACAGAAGGAATAGCCGGCAAAGGATTCGATCTGCCGGAAAGCTTCTGCGGTAAGGGCTTCGGAATGGCCTGTCTCCAGGCATTTATCAAAAAAATTAGCCTTTACTTCCTGCAGTTTCTCAATCGACCTTCCTTTTCCGCTCATCGCCCTGCGGAGGGTATCTGCATCAGCCAGGGAAACACCCCCAAAATACTGGGCAATTTTGATCACATCTTCCTGGTAAACCATAATTCCGTACGTTTCTTTCAGGTTTTCCTCGAATACCGGATGGAAGTATTCAAACTGATCGGGATGGTTATGCCTGAAAATATATTCCCGCATCATTCCGCTTTGGGCCACACCGGGCCGGATAATGGAAGAGGCGGCCACCAAGATCCTGTAATTATCGCATTTTAATCTTCTCAACAGCCCGCGCATCGCCGGAGATTCGATATAAAAGCAGCCGATGGTTTTCCCTATGGCTAAGTACTCATTGCATTTTGGTTCATCTTTGGAAATACTTGTATCGCGGATATCAATATCGATTCCCCGGGTTTTCTTAATGAGTGCCACCGTATCGTTGATCGTCCCCAATCCACGCTGGGAAAGGATGTCTAACTTTTCAAGCTTCATGTCTTCCGCCGTATCCATATCGAACTGCGCGATCGGGAAACCTTTGGGCGGCATTTCCAGCGCGGTAAAATTGGTGATCGGTTCTTCGGAGATCAGGATTCCGCAGGCGTGCATGCTGCGCTGGTTCGGGAATTTCTCCATTAAAGCACCATACCGGTGAACATGCTTTACAATGGAATTCACATCATGTTTTTCGAGAGGATCATTGGCCAGGCTGTCGAGCTCTTCTTTCGGAAGCCCGAAAACCTTACCGACTTCCCGGAAAATCGATTTGTATTTAAACTGAACATTGGTCCCGCAGAAGGCGACATGCTCTTTCCCGTATCTTTTAAAAATATATTCCAGAATCGTATCCCGGTTCTGCCAGCTCCAGTCGATATCGAAATCCGGGGGTGAATCCCGGTTCAGGTTCAGAAAGCGTTCAAAATAGAGATCAAGCTCAAGCGGACAGATGTCGGTAATTCCCAAACAATAACTCACAATAGAATTCGCCCCGCTTCCTCTTCCCACATGCATCAGTCCCATGCGGTTGCTGTACCGGACAATATCCCAGGTGATCAGGAAATAAGAGCAGAAATTACGCTTATTAATGATTTCCAGTTCCCTTTCTACTCTTTGCCTGGCTTCTGCATGATCGGCTCCATATCTTTTCTCAAGTCCAAGATAGGCCAGCCTGGTCAGCATTTTCAGGTCGGAAGCTTTTGATTTGGTATAATGCTGTTTGTTGCGGACTTTTTTAAAATCAAACTCAAAACGGCATCCGTCGAGGAGCTTTTGGGTGTTTTCAATGATTTCAGGATAAAACTGAAAGTCTTCGGTAAGTTCTCTTTCGGATTTAAAATATTCGGATTTGCGGCAAATGTCGTGTTCGGAGAGTTTGGACAACAAAGTATAATTATCGATTGCTCTCAGGATCATGTGAAGATTGTATTCTTTCCGGGAGGTGAAAGTTACCGGCTGAAGGATTACCATTCTGGAAAGATGTCTTTTCAGTTCAGGACGCACCAGGAAGTTCAGCTCTTCTTCCCGGATGCCTATGTATTCATGTTCTTTAAGCTCTCTCGGAATATTCTGCAGCGGGTAGACCACCGATACGTTTTCAAACCTGGGAGCTGTTTCCGGAAGTTCTGCACCGTCGCAATTATACGCCGTTATCATCCGGTTCACTTCCCCTATTCCGGAAAATTCGCGGGCAATGGCGATATACAGCAGCCGGTTATCTTTCCTGATCTCCATTCCGGCAACAGGTTTGATTCCTGCCTTGTCACATTGTTTTTTAAAATCATAAATGGCGGTAACGGTATTGATATCGGTAAGCGCCAATGTTTTAATACCCAAAGCTTGGGCTTTCTGTACAAGTTCTTCTATGGACAAAGTGCCGTAACGAAGGCTGTGGAAGGAATGGCAATTGAGATACATAACAAAAAGATTAAAGGGTTGTTTTATTTTCTAAATCGAAGCCTGAAGCCCTGCCGACAACATCTGCTCCGAAACGGTTTTTAAGGTAATCCATGGTCTGGTATAAATTCATCTGTTCTTCGGTATCTTCAAACAGGTTCATCTGGTGGTTTCCGTGGACCAGGTCGGTAAAGCGGAGACCGATCAGGCGGATACGCATCCTGCGGGTATATAATCGGTTGAAAAGCTCCAGGGCGACTCTTGATAAAGTGTGGTCTGCCGAAGTATAGGCCACCCGGCTCTGCCTGGTTTCGGTATCGAAATTGGCGTAGCGGATCTTCACGACTACAGTCGAGGTCAGCCATTTCTCCTTCCTCAGCTGATAGGCCAGCTTTTCTGACATCCGGGTAAGGATTCTTTTTAATTCCGGAACATCCATCGTATCTGTTGAAAACGTGTCTTCCGTAGAAATGGATTTGCGTTCGGAATAAGGAATCACCGGGTTTTCGTCGATGCCATTGGCTTTTTTCCACAGTTCTTTGCCGTTGCTCCCGATCATCTGCTGCAGCACCAGGACTGGCATTTCAGATAAGGTCTGAATGGTACGGATTCCTACCCGGGAGAGCAGCTGAAAAGTTTTATCGCCCACCATCGGGATCTTCCTGATGGAAAGAGGGTTTAAAAAAGGCCGGATCTCCTTTTCCCGGATTTCCATTTTTCCGGCAGGTTTGGCTTCTCCGGTTCCGATCTTGGAAACGGTTTTGTTGGCAGACAAAGCAAAGCTTATCGGAAGCCCGGTTTCTTTTTTCACAGCCGCGACGATTTCCTGCGTCCACTGATAGCATCCGAAAAATTTATCCATCCCGGAGAGATCCAGGTAAAATTCATCAATGCTTGCTTTTTCCAGGACCGGGACTCTTTGCTGAATAATATCCGTTACGGTGTGGGATAAATTCGAGTACAGCTCATAGTCGCCTTTGATGATTTTCGCATCCGGGCAGAGCCTCAGCGCCATGCGGATTGGCATGGCAGAACGCACCCCGAATTTCCGGGCTTCATAGGAACACGATGCGACTACTCCACGGTCGCCACCTCCGATAATAAGGGGAATACCTTGAAGCTGAGAGTTATTGCGCCTCTCACAGGATACAAAAAATGCATCCAGGTCCATATGTACAATCGCTCGATCCACCTGACAAAATTAGTTACGTTTTTAAACAAAATTTGTATATTTGTTGTTACAAATTATAACAATGTCAGTTTTTTCAGATAACATCAGGTTTTTGAGAGGTAGGAAAATGATTACCCAGCAGGATCAAATTGGAACTTTATCTATGAATAATCATAATCGAATGTACATTATCGATCTAAAAAGATCAAGATAAAATCTCAATGCTAGCTCATGATTAAGTTTTATATAAATTTCCATTGAGAAAATCATCATGCTACAAATACTTTCTTTAAAAGTTATTTTATATTAAATTTGTTATATGCCGTATAAAGTTCCAGAATTGCCTTTTGCTAAGGATTTAGAAACAAAAAAAGTATTGAAAAAAGTTGTTGCTGCACAAGCTGCTTTGGCCGAGCTAAAGGGCGTTGCAGCATCTTTGCCAAACGTTTCGATATTATTAAATACTTTAGCTCTGCAAGAAGCCAAGGACAGTTCTGCAATCGAAAATATTATTACGACTCATGATGAACTATTTAGAGCAGAACTTAATACAGAATATGTAAAATCGGCAGCAACAAAAGAGGTTCAAAATTATGCTTCGGCGTTGAAAATAGGATTTGATCTGGTTTTAGAAAATAAAATTCTTACCAATTCTACTTTATTAGAAATTCATAAAGTTTTGGAACAGAATGATGCAGGTTATCGTAAGATACCCGGGACAGATCTTAAGAATAATAGAACAAAAGAAATTATTTATACTCCTCCTCAACATAAGGATGAAATTATAAAGTTGATGACAAATTTGATCAATTATATTAATGATGATTCTTTACAAGATATTGATCCTCTAATAAAAATGGCCGTAATTCATCATCAGTTTGAAAGCATTCATCCATTTTACGATGGTAATGGAAGAACAGGAAGAATTATAAATATTCTTTATTTGGTTATAAAAAATCTTTTAGATTATCCTGTATTATACTTAAGCCGTTATATTATTCAAAATAAAGATTCTTATTACCGTTTACTCCAGCAAGTAAGAGATGAAAATGTTTGGGAAGAATGGATACTATTTATTTTAGAAGGCGTCGAAGTTATTTCAAGACAAAGTATTGCACTGATCAGCAGTATAAAAGATGTAATGCAGGATTATAAATACCATATTCGTGAAAATTATAAATTTTACAGTCAGGATTTACTTAACAACTTATTTAGGCATCCATATACTAAAATCGAATTTTTGCAGGATGAATTAAAAATCGAAAGACGAACTGCTGCCAAATATTTAAATATATTAGCTGAAGATAAAGTTAAAATTTTGGATAAAATCAAGATCGGTAATACGAATTTTTATATCAATTCGGGATTGATGAAGATTATATTAAATCATGATTACGGTTCCGGCCAGGAATAAATATCTTTATACATTAATTGTTATTAGATGTACAAAGGTTTAAACTTATGTACATGAAATTACAATTTTATGTACATAGTTACAAGTAAATGTTTACCTTCCAAACAAACTGCTAACTTAAATAATAGCTTTTAATACAGGATACAAAAAATGCATCCAGGTCCATATGTACAATCGCTCGATCCACCCGACAAAATTAGTTACGTTTTTAAACAAAATTTGTATATTTGTTGTTACAAATTATAACAATGTCAGTTTTTTCAGATAACATCAGGTTTTTGAGAGGTAGGAAAATGATTACCCAGCAGGATCTGGCGGATACGCTAATCATTACCCGGTCGCGGTATGTTTCTTACGAAGACGGCCGTTCGGAACCTCCGATTGAAGTATTGGTGAAGATTTCCAAGTTTTTTAATGTCAGCATCGACCTTCTGGTCTCGGTAGATATCCGGAAATATCCGCTCGAAGAAATCTTAAGGCTGCCGGATAACCGTATTGTTCTTCCGGTAGTGGTGGATCAATTGGGCAACAACAGTATTGAAATTGTTCCGCAGAAAGCATCGATGGGCTATCTGTCCGGCTACAGCGATCCCGAGTATATTGAAAGCTTACAGCGAATTTCCCTGCCTTTTTTAGTTAATGGGAAATACAGGGCTTTTCCCGCAAAAGGGGATTCAATGCCACCGTTTAAAGACGGTTCCTACATCATCGGAAAGTATGTTGAGAACATTGAAGATTTAAAACCCAATAAGAGCTATGTTTTTGTCACGCTGAATGACGGTATTTCCTATAAAAGATTCAAGGCTAAAAATAAAAAATCAATCACCGTGGCGGCAGATAACTCTTTTTATACTCCATATGATATTCCTTTAGGGGAAATTGTGGAAATCTGGCAGTATGCTTCCGGAATTTTCCCGGAAGATTTTGAGCCGGACCATATTGAAAACTATAATTTAAAAGATATGTTCTTAGAATTAAGAAGTGATATTAAAAAGCTGAATGACAAAATTTCCCGGTAATTGCTTGCTTTAAATCGGTATGTTCTGACAAATATCTTATTTTATATTTCTCATTTTCATATTCTTAGCATTAAAATCAAGTATATTAAGATGAATAAATTATTACACGTCGAGTTTTGACGCACCGACCTTATACCTTTGCTTCCGGAACATCAACACATTGAGAATATGGACAAAGTAACTTTACAAAGAATTGAAAAACTTCACCCTTCGGTAAGAGAGGAAGTAAAACAAATTATCAGGGAATGCGATGAAGCCTTAACCGGAAGGGCAAAAGTGAGAATTACCCAGGGGCTAAGGAGCTTCGAGGAACAGGAAAAACTGTATGCTATCGGAAGGATTACGTCAGGAAAAAAAGTCACCAATGCCAAAGCCGGGCAAAGTATCCACAATTACGGGCTGGCCGTTGATATCTGCCTGATGATCGATGGAAAAACCGCCAGCTGGGATACGGCAAAGGACTGGGACAATGACCGGGTGGCCGACTGGTACGAATGTGTGAAAATTTTTGCCAAATACGGCTGGGACTGGGGCGGCAACTGGAAAACCTTTAAAGATCTACCTCATTTTGAGAAAAAGTCTCTCCCTACCGCGAAAGGCGTTATCAAAACAAGCTGGAGGACACTCATCAAAATGAAAAGGGATAAAGATGATTATGTCATGCTTTAATTCTCTTTTATTTGAAAAATTATTTTAATGCGACAAGTTCTGTCGTTTCCCCTACCTACTTTTGCTTTAGAGAACCAAAAACGACATTGATAAAAATTAAAACCAACAGCCTTTCTTCGGGAATCTGTTGGTTTTAGTTGTCTAAAGGCGTCAGGAATTCTCCGAAAAAAAGTAAAATCAAATGAAAAAAACAACCATTCTTTCTTTGGACGGGGGTGGAATAAGAGGAATCATTACCTGCATTATTCTACGCTACATAGAAGAGCAGCTGCAGATTCATGACAAGCCGGGCGCCAAGCTGGGCGATTATTTTGATTTTGTGGCAGGAAGCAGTACAGGAGGCCTGATTGCATCCATCATTCTATGTCCCGATGAACACCGGAAAGCAAAATATTCTATCCAAAAAGGGCTGGAATTATATGCTGAAAAAGGTGGCGACATATTTCAGGTGTCTTTTTGGGAAAGACTGATCAATCCTTTTGGGCTGATCAACAAAAAAATATCCCAGGAAGCACTTGAAAAAAACCTGAATGACTTTTTTGGAAATTTAGAATTAAAAGAATTCATAAAACCATGCCTGATAACGAGTTATGACATCGAAAACAGAAGAGCCAAACTCTTCAACTCGTGGAAGGCAGGTCTGAGCACAGACAATTTTTACGTAAAAGATGTGTGCAGAGCGACTTCGGCAGCCCCTACATATTTTTCACCGGTTCAGATCAAATCGATGTACGGACAGGTTTTCAGCCTGATCGACGGTGGCATGTTTGCCAACAACCCATCGCTCTGCGCTTATGCGGAAGCCCGGAAAATTCCTTTTGCAGAGGTGCTGAAAAATCATCAGAAAACCAATCATCCTACGGTAAACGACATGATTGTCATTTCCATAGGTACCGGGATTGAAGCCAGATCCTATTCATTTAAGAAACTGGAAGAAGCCGGAAAAATAGGTTGGGTAAACCCGATCATTGATATTTTAATGTCGGCCAATGCAGAAACGGTAGATTATCAGCTGGGGCAGATGTTTCAGACCCTGGGACTGAGAAACCAAAAGAATTATTACCGCCTGAATCCGTCGCTGAAAAATGCTTCTCCCGCGATGGATAATGTGAAAAGATCAAATATCGAAAACCTGATACAGGCAGGACTGTCTTATATTGATGACAACAGGGATATCCTGAACCAGATCGTTCAGAAATTAATAAAAAACAAAATATAAGCTCTTTAACTTATATTTGATTTAAATAAGCTTAAAACCTTATAATTAAATTTTTCTAAATATTTTTTTATTACGTCAAGTTCTGTCGTCAGGCGAATATATCTTTGCATCAGAAACTAAAAACAATAACCAAAAAACCAAATTTCATGAAAAATATTCTACAGCGCTTAGTTTTGATTTAGAAAATTCAATAGCCGGATTTTCCGGACTATAACATCTCAACATATCCGTCCGTCTTTTATTCAGCTTACCGCTGAACAGGATATGTATTACCCTTGAATATCAGTTTGCTAGCACTGCTATATAATCAATTATCAACCATTTAAAACCATTCATTATGGCAACAAATTTAGTACAAGAATTAAACAGTTTAGATTTCAGCGTTTACATTGGCGGTCCTTTGCAGGCGGCTGTAAAGGCACAACATGATGCATCCATCTCACAAGTGAATTTCATTAAAGAAGTAGGCTTCACTCCGGGAGCCAGCGGACAGCCTGACTTGCTGAAGTATGTAGATTTCAACTACAAAAAATCAATTCCCAATCCGGATTATGATTCAACGGTCACTTCCGGACCAAACAGCAGCCCTTTTAAGGAGGCAGAAGTTAACCTGAAGGTTCCTTTTCTTTCAATGCTTACCGTTCCCGCCCTTAGAATTGATGAGCTGACCATTGATTTCAATGCTAAACTAAACTCTGTGGAAACTCAGAATGTTTCAAGCGAATTCAGCGGTTCTGCGAGCTTAAGTGCAAAATTCTGGAAAGTGAAGTTCAATGCCTCTGCATCGTACAAGAAAACCACATCAAGCACTTCAACCACCGAAAGAACATACACTTTAGGGGTTCATGTAAGAGCGGTAAATGACGAATTGCCGGCCGGACTTGCAAGAGTGATGGATATGCTTGAAGACAGCATTTCCGCAGTCAACAATTAATTTTTTTGGATGGCTGCATTTGCGGCCATCCTTTTCTATCATCTTTTAACTCAAAAAAAACGTATCATGCCAAAATTAAATGAATATCTGGGAGGAATTGTTTCAGAAATTGCTTCTTCCCGAAAAATGGCCGATCTGCTGACCGTACAAATTGCAAAAGAATATGCCCAGGATGATCTGCTGAAAAACTTTTCGATCCCAAGAATGAAAATAGGAACGGTAGACCTTACCATTCCTTTTGCCCAGGGTGGCGTATTGCCAATTCTCAAATTGAGGGATTTCGCTTATGATGAGATGACCAAAGTGATGAAAACGAGCTACAATGCCGGTGATACTTCAAGCGACCAGAAACTCAGGAATTTTCTCCTCGAAATGGAAGTATATTATGATGACGCCATCAATGAAATAAAGAAAGAAAATACGACGACTCTTACAGTAGAACAGGAAAAAAGGTTTGATATCGTTCCTCAGTATATTACGGAGTTTTGTCTGGATCTTCCGAATTTCAAATGGGATCAGGTAAAATCTGATACACTCCAGAACAGCCTCAGAGAACGCACGCTTTTTGAAGCCCGAAAAACCATTGAGAAAGTGGAAGAAAACGAGATCATCGTAGAAGCCAGCAAACTCATGAATATCGACCCCAAATACCTGATCTACGCTAAAATGAGTGTAAGCGAATCCGGGATGGAATGGTCACGGTATGAAGACATCAACGGAAACATTGTTGAAACTTTAATTCCTGAATAATGAGAAAGTCACAGTTTATATTGGTCAGCCAACTCAAAGAAAAGCTGCTGGAATTTCCCGGAATCGTCACTTCCGTGGAAAAGAAAGATCCTTATTTTATTGATAAAATCATGCTTTGGCTGAAAGCTTCGGAGGATATATTTTCAACGTACAATATCAGTGAAGCCTCTGAGCTGGCTGGTTTCAGAAGTAAAATCATTGCGGCAAGAATGGTGGAAGGAAGAGGCACAAATATTAAAAGGAACCAGATAAAAACAGCCGCCGGAATTTTGTATGATGTTCAGAATACCGTCCTCAGCGTACTGACACCTTACGAGAAAAAGATGAATGAATGCCGTGAAATTGTAAAGCAGCTCCTGATTCTCACCGCTCAGACCCAGACTTATAATCCGGCGCTCCCTTTTGAGGATTTCATCAAGAAAATATGGCTGTTTATTCTTTCTGATAACGATATGAAAATCGGTGCCGTAAAGCTCAAATCCCTGCTCTCTGAAATGGATATCCTCATGCTCATGGGCGACGAAATAGAATTAAGCGACTTCAATTAAAAATAACTCATTTTCTGAGTTATTTTTTTTATCACGTCAAGTTCTGTCGCCATCCGTTTATATCTTTGGATCAGAAACTAATAACCATGAAAGCTTCAATACCTGCCCAGATGTAATCTGATTTTATTTAAAATAAATAATAACCTAAGTCTAAATCAAATATAACATGGAAACACCAAATCACAGCTCAGATATTGCTTTCGATGAAGATCTCTACACTATTGACTGGAGCGACATCGAAAACACGGAAATCGATTACGAAAACTGCCTGAACGATATTGAAAATTTCTTCAGAGAAGATTTCAAAAACGATATTCCTGATCAGGATCTGTAAAGCAGAGAGCCCTTTAGCCATTACTTTCCGACATCTTAGAATTCGTCATTTCCCATGATGAACAGCCGCAAAAATGCCTGACATTAAAAAACTAAACATATGAATAAAATTTAAGCTGAAAATTTAAGCACGTCCTGCAGAAACGTCTCAATTCAATTATTAACCTTTAAAAACAAAATGTATGTAAAAAAACCAGATGTTAAAAAGAGAAAATGCATGTGCCTTTTCTACTGAATTATTTCATTCAATAACCACTTCAAACTGTTTAACCACTAAAAAATTAATACAAATGGCAATAGAAAACAATAAAAACATTACTTCACAAACACTTTTCAGATTCGTAAGCTTACGAAATCCGCAATTAACCGAAACAAAAAAAGAAAATCTAGGGTTTATCTTAAGACCTTCTACTCTGACGAGCTTTTTTGATAAGCTGGTTAATCCTGCTGATTCTGCACTGGCAAAATTTCAATCTCTTGAAAGAGCTGCAAAAAGCTTTTCTCCTAAAGGATATGAATCGGAACTGATCATCGAGCAGGGTATTTTTGCAGATGCCCTAAAAATCGGACGGAAAATCTCCAGAAAAGAAATCCTTCTGGAATCAGAACAAACTAAAGCGAAAACTTTATATACCAGCACAGCCATTCAGGCTAAAATGGCCGAATTATGGGACAATCTTATCTTTCAGACGGTTACCGAAAATAATTTTTATGTAAAAGAAGCCATCATCCATATTTTGAAAGCTCTTCATTACGGATACGTGAGCACGCTGACTCCCACGCTGGATCTGGTAAAGCTAAATGGGGAAAACCTTCTGGCAAAGGCTCTGGAAGCACGTGTAGTGTTGCCCATGAAATTTTTCGGAGACGGATACGAAGGCACCGCACCTTCAAAAAGAGATTCAGTAACGAATACCGAACTTCCGGTATCGGTTCAAAGCCAGTTAAGAGCCGAAGGTGATAAAATATCAGATGTTTCGAAACTGAATTTGTATAAAGAAAGACTTTCCGGACTAAAACCCAAGCTGGAAAAGATTCAGACAGAATATATAAAAGCGAAGAACAAAGCTTATGAAGCCGCACAGTTGGCTTATAAAGATAAATATAAAAAGGAGATCGACGCCTATAATGTACAGGTTGAGCGCATCAAAGCCCAGATTACGGAAGGAATGACCCAGGCGGAAATTGACAAACTCTATTCAAGCCTGCAGCCTTTATCAATTCCCCCGTTCACATTTGTTTTTAAGGACGAGCTTAATTTTGAAGATTTTGTTGCCAGGCTATCTTTGGATGATCTCAAATTATTTGTAAGTATTTTCACCGAGCCTGAAAGCGGAAAAGTTCCCTTCGACGGATATGATTTCTTAAACATTGCTGTTTTAGCAAACAGGAAATTAAAGCTTGGAGAAATTACTGTTAAAATAACTGATTTCTACGACAACTATGCAGAGGTTTTCGAAAAAATTGACCAGGAGTTGTCTGCTGCGATTCAGCAATTGCTTCAGAAGTCGCCTCTTCAGGAACAGAAATATCTTAACCTGGGGAATATTCTGGTACCGGTAAGCAGCTCAAGAAGCAGTCTTTCCGAGGCCGTTCCAAGATCTTATTATTTAAATGCAAGCTATAGCCCCGTCAGTTCAAGAACACCGGCATGTCTTACGTTTTATTACCAGGCAGAAAGCAGCTCCTGGGCCATTGCTTCTCTCAAAATATTTGCCATGACGGATTTCGGACGTTTTGAGGAGACTTATTCAAATATTGGTATTGCAGACAATAAAGTAACGCTTCCTCCATTATTGACCGATAAATTTGGAAAAGCAATCCGCTCGCTGGTGATCCAGATTTTCTTTAATAATGGGAAACAGGCTTCTTTAGAATACACCGATCTTGCTATAAATCAGCCTTACACGGGTATTTTATATTCTGAAGAATCCGAAAATCCTGACGGAGAAGCCACCGCGCAGCCAGGCGTATTTTTTCCAAAGCATTTCGGCGTCAAAAGATTGGGGATTGCCGATTACCTTAAGGTTGTACAGACAACACACGCCTATGTCCCCGGTGAAGTGACACATATTGAGAACATCATGGCCAAAGAATTTAAGCAAAAATCAACAAGAAAGCTACGAAGAAGTGAAATTCAGACGACGACCTCGAAATCGACAGAAAGGGAGAATTTAAACGATACGACCTCCACCACAAGAAATGATATGCAGTCTGAAGTAGCCAATATCATTCAGCAGGACATCAATGCAGAGGCTCACTTTAATTATGGTGGAAAATCTTATCAGGTCGGAGGCAGCTTTGCCTCGCACAATGCCAAAGAAAACAGCACCCGACAGGCCATTGCAAAATCCCAGGAAATCACTGAGAAAGCTACCGAGAGAATTTTAACCAAAGTAGCAGAAGAAAGGGTAGAAAAGATCATTGAGGAGTTTGAAGAAAATAATGCGCACGGATTTGACAACAGGAACGGCGACAAGCACGTGATCGGCGTTTACCGATGGGTAGATAAGAAAATGAAAAACCAGATCTACAACTACGGCAAGCGTACGATGTTCGAATTCATGATCCCTGAACCGGCAAAATTACACCGCCTGGCCACCGCAGCTACCGTAACAGAAACATTAACGGCACCTGTTGATCCAAGAAGAGCCGATGCCCCGTGGACAATGGCTGATTCCAAATCAGCTACTGTGGTTCAACTACAGCATTGGGCCAGTATTTATAATGTAAAACTGACAGAACTTACTGATACAACCAAGAAGTTTACCACAGGCGTACAATGGATCAAGCTGAACGGCGACAATGGCTATAAACATTTAACGATAGACATTCCTGCCAATTACCAGGCAAGCCATGTGAAAATGTGGTACGGATTCGAGAGAAACAGAGGAGGTGGAAGTGCCTTATCTACAAGCAACTTCAGTGGAGGGATGGCTTATTTTCCGAACTTGATCACTTCGATCGACGATGTTACAGACTTTTCTCCACAGAATGTTACAGGAAGTTATGATTTTGTATATCAGGGATCAAATATCGACTCTGTAAATTTTAATTTTGAAATTACCTGCAAACTTTCCGACGCCTATATGAATGCCTGGAAACAGGAAAACTTCGATGCCATCATCAAAGCTTATCAGGATGCCTATACGGCCTTTGAGGAAAAGAAAAAAGAACTGGCCGCGAACGCAAAAGAACAGGAAGAGACCAATAAGGAAAAGCTCTCCAACTTCTATCGTGATATGGAAAGGGTTATTCTAAAACACAACTGTATCGCCTTCCTTCTTCAGGATTATTCGGCATTGGGTAAAAATCTTACTAATGGCGCTAAAGCCATGCAGGATTTCAGCATTATCCTAGATAACAATCTGGATCAGTACACTGCTTTAGCCAAATTTATGGAACAGGCTTTCGAGTGGACCATCATGCAGTACACTTTCTATCCGTATTATTGGGCAAACCGTGAAGAATGGCAGAATATGTATTTGTCAGAAAGCGCAGATCCTCTATTCAGAAGTTTTCTGCAGGCGGGTATGGCGAGAGTAATTGTTACCGTAAATCCCGGATTTGAAGACGCTGTTCAGTTCTTCTTAACAACCGGAAGAATCTGGAATGGCGGCGAAGTGCCTGTTATCGGAGATCCGATGTACATGAGCATTGTTGATGAAATGCGCGAACCGTTAGGGGTAAAACAGGGAAAAGCATGGGTTACAACTTTGCCGACTTCGCTTAATATTCTCCAGAAAGATTCGGCTGGCCTGGTGACGGCTACGGCTTTACCGTTCACCAAGGAAAATCCTGCCGAGTTTGAAGTTCCTTCCGATGTTGTGACAGAAACCGAATTTTCTATTGTTGAATCTCAACTGAATTCAGGCCAGGACAAATTTGTAGACAATATCGAACTGAATAAAGGATTTCTTCAGCTCACCACAAACGATGATCCAAAAGAAGTTGTGGCCCAGCTCCCTTTATCGGCACTGAAAGAAGCCCTTCAGTAATTTAAAATCTGAACTTTTCCTGAAACTATAAATCCCCTTCCCACCATGGAAGGGGAACAGGAAAAGATTGTTTAACACAAAAATGAAACCTAATGAATTTTCAGGATTATTTAAATGAAATACAGGATTTTGACGACGCCTCACAGCAAGAACTTCTGGCAGACTGGCAGAACGAAAACATCCTGGATTTCTCTTCGGTGATGGAGCAAAACAATAAAAGCTTTCAGGATTTCCTTAATACCCAAAGCAGCATGGCTCAACCTATTCAACTCGGAGAAACCGTGAGGGGGATGAGCAATGTGAGCCCATTGCTACAGATACAGCCTCCAAACAACAGTAAAACAGCACAATCTATCAAAAATTGTTATTTCATAGATGCGCAGACAGAACAAAAAGGAGATCTTACTGTTATAAACGATTTGAAAAAGACAACTAAAGATCGTTATTTGTACACCTCTTTAGATTTCTTTTTTGATAAAAATCTTAATGGAATAAGGGACCCTGATGAAAAACTGATGTTTACCGTTTATTTTTTCTTCTCCGACGATGGGAATAAAGTTCGTGAGGCATACAATGCGTCAAAATTAGGAGAAAATGATATTTATTTTTTTATTGAAGGTGATGAAGATTTCTTCTCTTCCAAAAAACTTTATGCTAAAGTTTCTCCGTTTGTAAAAAAACAATTCTACAATAAAGACGGAGAACCGGACGAAAGATTCTTTAATTCCTCAGTAATGAACTCTCTATCAAGCAATACAGCCCTTGGTACAGATATAATAAAAGAGCTTCTTGAAAAAGGAAATATTGAAAAGACCAATGTAAACCTGGAGAATATTTTAACAACTCTTAAACAGGGACTTCTCTATTTCTTTTCTACATCAAAGGCACTAGGATGGGTTTGTAATAATATAGGGAACGGTTTGGATTATCTTAGAATAGCAGATGACTTTTGGGATACCCAAAGTGAAGATTATTTTTTTGACAAAGATAATATTCTCAAAACGATCATCATTACAGATGACTTTCTCAATGATATCGATAAGCTTTTTGTAGATAAAAAAGGATTGGATCTCCATGACATTACGCCTCATATCCTTGAAGAATACATTAAAAAATATTCGAACGCAATAAAAACATTTATCAGAGATTATAACAATTTCATTACACGAGAGGTAGAAGCGGTTTATAGTTCCGCAGATAACGAATTGGGTAACTTCCTGGCAGGAAAAATGCAAATGTGGATTGCTTACCGTTGCGGATTGTGGAATGGATTGGTAGATTTTATATCTTCGCTCTTTAAGTTAATAGGAAGTATCCTGGAAGCGCCATTTAACACAATCCTGGACTTTCAGGGTGCTATGGAAATCCTGGATAATATCTATGACTTTTTATTTGGAGGAGATTTTTGGAATAATTTGGGAACCGCAGCCTCGGAGATGTATGACAGGGTGCTGGATTTTTGCAAAACCCACAATAAAGAAGATTATGATTGGGTAAGGATTTCTTATATTGGAGGAAGCGGGATTGCTTTTATTGCCAGTTTTTTTATACCTTTTACGCAAGTTCTGAAAGTTGCTAAACTGGGCAAAATTGCAGAAATTGTTGAAGCAGTAAATAAAGAAGTCGGAACCGCCATTTCAGCCGCGGCAAAATATGGGAAGGATCAGACCTATAAAGCATTAAGTGCTTTACTGGAACTTTTCTCAAAAGGAGGTAAGGCCTTTGAGACTTTTCTGCAACAGGTTTGGCAGGCTTTAGAAAAATGGTTTTTAAGTGCAAGATATAAACTTTCCAAAGCCAAAGAATTTTTAGGATTGGGCTTCAGCAGGGAAATTGCAGAGACTTTAGGAAATCTTGGACTGAAACCTAAACTTGGTTTTCAATCGACGGCAGCTCCAATGAATGTGCCTTATGGAAACTTTATAACACGATTGGAATATAAAGGGTTTACGGTTTTTACTGGAAGTAAAAAAGCAGTTGCTGTATTTGCGAAAGAATTAGATGAAATGGGTGAAGAAGTTGCAACTAAATATTTAAATGAGTTAGCGGGAATCGAACGTAAGGGTAGAAAAATTCTTTATATTGATGATATAGAAAGATTAGGTGAGCAGGCTGCGGAAATAGAGTTATCATTAGTAGATAAATTTGGTGAAGCAATTTTAAAAATGGTCCGTAAAGTAACTAAAGAAGGTAAAGAAATTTACATTGATTATTTTATAAATGGGGAACACTCGGGGTATTTACAGATTATGTCACCAGAAGAAGCCGCTTTACATCAATTACCAATTAATTCAGGAGAAAAAATTATTTACGGGGATATTAATATCAGTAAAGAAGTTACCGATAAATTTGCAGAAATAGGTAAAGTGATATTAGATGACACTTATGAATTTATGAAGAAAAATAAAGAAATAGATGAAGCAGACGGAATACTTGGTTTCTGGAAAGAAGATGGAGTATATAATCCTTATGGAGGACAATCGGTGAATCTTAAAGCTTTTTGGGAAGCTGTAGATAATGGAATGCCTTATGAAAAAGCGGCCTATGAAACTTTCACAGGAAAATGGGCAAAAGCTAAAGGTTTTAAAAATGCTCTATGGAAAAGTGAAGATGATATCAAAAGAACTAAGACACTGATTAAATTTTTAAAATAAATTTATGCAAAAAATAATAATAAGTAATGACACTTTTTTTGATAAAGATTATAATAAGACATTCTCATATCAAGAAAAATATAATTTTTTTGGGATAAATACAGGTACAAGCACCATAGTCCCTTTTTACGAGGATTTATTAAGAACGGTTTTAGGTAATAAAGTAGACGAAACTTTTAAAGATTTCCCATTAAATAAAGAGCAAACAGAGCAGATAATGGCTGTTTTTGAAAAACAGATAGACAACACCTTACCTTTAATAGAACCTGTAGAAGGAAGGAGATATAAAAGTTGGACTTTGGAATGGAAAGGTAAATCGTATGATATGAATCTTAGTCTCATAAGTCCGAAAAGCAGAAATATTCAGGATTTCTACAAAATCGTAACTATTGCAGAAGAATGTTTGGCAGAAAATAAACCAATGTATCTTTCGATAGAATAGTTTACAATGTAGATATAGCTGTAATAGCCACGACTTTATTGCTGATAACTATAATTTTGTAAGACATTTATGAGTTAAAATAATAAAGCAGTC
>JBMDXW010000329.1:0-4611 GCA_048594965.1 Chryseobacterium sp. | reverse complement strand
TAATGTTAAAATAGTTGAATTTTTATTTGATCTGAAAATAAATTTCGGTAAACATATCAATTTGTGGTCCAATAACGAAGACCGCAAGTTGAAAGTATTAAATTGCAATACATCCTCTGAAGCCTCGTGCTGCGTAATAGGATTCTGCGCCGTTATGATAGGTGAAGACGGTGTCGTATCTTCTGTCACAAAACAATGCACCGCCCATTTTCCTGATTTTCTCAGGCGTTTCGATCCAGCTTGATGTCTTGAGATCGAATTTCCCTAATTGCTGAAGATGGCGGTATTGATCTTCCGTTAATATCTGGATACCCATTTCAGCTGCTTTATCCATTACATTACTTTCGGGTTTGTTGGCTTTTCGTGAATTCCATGCCTGGTAATCGTAGCAAAGACTTCTGCGTTTCGGGCTTTCCGGGGAACAGTCGAAGAAAAGATATTCGTCCGTGGCCTTATTATAATCTACAACATCGGGTTCGCCATCCGTAATTTCCATTTCATAAAGCGACCATAGCTTCTCAGGATGATTTTCCAGTTTTTGCTGAACTTTTTCCCACTCAATTTTCTGATGTCTTTGGCGGTTATTTTCAAATCTTGTTTTCAGGATTTCAATGAATTCACTGCTTTTTTCTGGAGATAGTTTTTTAGTACTCATTGTTGGTTGACAGATTTTATTTTAAAAATCCAAAATACGAAAGTTTGGTATTATTTAAAGTTAAAAATAGATCATCCAGTGTCATTCGTTGCTGTTTTTAAAATTCCTATAATTTATATTATGTTAAATAGGATATATTTCAGGTTTCGAAAAACCGGATCAAAATTAAAAAAGACAACCCTTTTTGAGCTGTCTTTTGCTTTGGATTAAATCTCCGGATTTTTATATCATGATTTACTACTTTTATTTTTAAGATCTAAAGTTTTGCGAAAATTTTTATCTAAGATTTTATTTAAATTTTTAATTAAAAAATCTTAGGTCAATTCTGATATTTTTTATTGTACCACACCAATTCTGGCTTTCACAGGAATATTATAAGTATTCAGACTCGGCGTCTGTCCGTGGAAGTCAAAACTAATGTTTACACCAGGACGGAAAATCAGGCAATGCGTAGACCCACCAAAATGAAATGTACCGATCGGATCTCCTTTTTTAACATAATCCCCGACATTAACCGTAATCTCGCAGCTGGAAACTTCTGCCATTCCGATGGCTACAAAGCACATCAGACCGATTTTATCGTTGTCGGATTGAATAAAAATCAGTGCCCGAGCGGCTAATTCAGCAATATATCCCTGGGAATCATTTGGACCTGCCGGATCATAGCCCTCTGCCGGAGCTTCAGAATAATAAGTCCCCGGAACATTCTCAATGGCGACCACTCTCCCATCTGCCGGACTATTCCACCGATGATATGTTTTGGCACACAGAAATGCCTGATAAACAGTACTGTTGTCTCCAAATTCCTGCGCAAGATCATGATTGTTCATGATGTCGAGAAGTGAATAAGGCTGGCCTTTCATCCAGAATTTGTCTTTCATCATGGCATTCGTTACACAGTTGTAAGGCGCAGATTCGCATGCATTTACAATCACCGATGAATCCTGGTCTTCCGGACTGACTTCCCGTACTCCGGGATTGAATTCCCGCGTGAAGAAATCATCCCAGCTTTGATAACCAAAATATGGTTGATCCGGCTTGCACTGATAATTGTAAATGAAATTTTTTAAAGGATCATAAGGATCATTGCCCTGTCCTCTTAGCGGATCCATGCTGGCAATAGCTTCGAGCGCTGCCGGTGAAAACCAGCCGACAGGATTAGTATAGTCCGGCTGTGGCTGATCGATGGCACCATCCACCAATACATATCGGGAATCAGAAGATTCAAGGAAATTTTTCCATTCACTCAGAATAGCATATAATTTTTCATTTACCAGTGAATTGGTAAATGCCAGATAGCCTCCCTGCGTTCCCATCGCCCAGTCCAGAATAGCGTTGATCGGAAATCCTACCAGCCCGATCTGATCTTCTATCTGGCTGTAGCAGGGCCCTTCTCGAAGGATCTGGTTGATAATCTGCAGCATGGTCTCGAAGTTTTTTACCTGGTCGTTGTATCCCTGAGGGATCTCATCATACATGCTGGTAAAGCTCATATAGAGCACTGCGTCGTTATAAATGGCATTCCTCAGGTCTTCAACAGCGGGGCTCAGAGGAAGAGGATTGGCATTCACCTGGGCGATTTTCTTTTCTATCCAGCGGTTCAGGAAATTTCTGTCGGAGGGAAGCCATTTTCCCACCCTGTACTTTACGTGATTCATAATGATGGTGTTTCTCCTTACTCGTATGGCTTTTCAGGATGCGCCCCGTTTGCTATGGTATCTGGTCTCCATGTTATTAGTTAATGTAAATGTACACCGGAATACGATACTTCAACAAGCGTAATTTTACCCAAAAATAAATTACCGTACTAATACGGAATTGTTTAATCTTTTTTAAATAAATGATCTATGGAAAGCATGATCAATAAGTCATATCTTTGTGTTAAATTATTAATATGTCGATCACCAATGAATCCGAATTGACCGGAATGCAAAAAGTAAGTGAAGCGGTTGCCTATACTTTAAAAGAAATGACGAATTATGCCCGTCCGGGAATGACGACCAGGGAATTAGATGATTACGGGTCTGAAATTCTTAAGGGCTTTGGCGCCCGCTCTGCTCCGGCTCTTACATATGGATTTCCGGGTTGCGCCTGTATCAGCGTGGATGAGGAGTTTTGTCATGGCATCCCCACAGACCAGCGTGTGCTGAAAGAAGGTGACCTCATCAATATCGATGTTTCTGCTGAACTGAACGGTTTCTGGGCTGATAACGGCAACTCATTTGTCATCGGAAAAGACCTTAATAAGCATCAAAAGCTGGTGGAAGCTTCGAAAGACATTCTGCATAAAGCCATAAGTAATATTAAAGGCGGTGTTAAGATTGCAGATATCGGTTTTCTCATGGAAACGGAAGCGAAAAAACGAGGTTTCAAAGTTATTAAAAATCTGGGCGGACACGGCGTGGGAAGAAGCCTCCACAAAGAACCGGATGAGCTCATGAATTATAAAAACCGTTTCGATCACCGAAGATTCAGGAAAAATTCAGTGGTGGCTATTGAAACTTTTATTGCTACCGATTCAGCCATTGCTGTGGAACTTAATGATGGCTGGACAATGGTCGGAAACAAAGGCGGCTACATGGCACAACACGAGCACACTATACTGATTACTGAAGGAAAACCGATTATTCTCACGCAAATGAATGAAATATTTAATTAACAATGCGGGCTGTTTCATTGAAACAGCCCGCATTGTTTAAGAGTTGTATTTAATACAGCGTCTGATATTATTTATATCTGCTCATGTTTTCAAACTGGTAATAAGAATCTTTAATATGTTTTAAGTGTTCAGAAACGATATCCAGACTTTCCTGCCCCAGTTTTCCACTGTCTATGGCATTCTGGTACGCTTCAATGGCTGCCTTTTCCCCAAAGATCACATTTTCGATCGTAGATTCTTCTCTGTTTCCCAAAGTGAAAGAATTTTTAATATCGATCCACGTTCTGTGCAGCGCACCGGCAACGGACGGCGAATCATGTGGCGTTTCACCATCATCCTGAATCAGATTGATCAGTTCGTTTTTCATGACTTTTGAGAGCGAGTTTAGACGGGCATATTCAGCTTTTACGTCAGGATAATTTTCCCATACCTTTCCTTCTACTTTTCCGAAACCTTCAATTCTGTCGTTGGTGATATGCAGCAGGTCATTAAGCACTGATGCTTCTTCTTTATTTTTCATAATATTACAATTTGGTGTATCAGTGATGTACAAGAATTATACCCACTGCATAAATCAGGATACCACATATTTCACAGATAACGATTTATTATTAAATGATTATTAAGGCAAAAACCAATTTTATTGTACGTAATTTTGTTCTGAACGACAAAATTCGATATGAAAGAGCAATTAAATATAAAAGCCGTATTTTTTGATATAGACGGCACGCTGATCAGTTTTAAAAACAACAGAATTCCGGAATCAACACAAAATGCGATCATCAGCCTTCGTGAAAAAGGAATTAAAGTCATTGTCGCCACAGGACGCTCCATTAATTCTCTGGACCACATCAGGCACATTACGTTTGACGGGTTTATAACCTTTAATGGTACTTATTGCGTAACGGCGGAAGGAACGGTAATGTATAAAAAGTATATTGATTCCGGTGATGTAAAGAACCTGGTGAACTATGCACAGAATTTTCCGCTGAGTTATTCCTTAATGTATGAAGATAAAGTGGAGATCAACGACGCCACGCCCGAAGTGGTAGGAATGTATGCGCACATCAATCTACCTGTTCCGCCTGTTCATGACCAGAATAATATTGATACGGATCATGTGCTCCAGGCCAATATTTTCCTTAGACCGGAAAATGAAAAGGTTTTTATGGAGAGTATAATGCCTAACTCTTCGTCTTCAAGATGGACGCCTTTATTTGCAGATGTCAACCGCGGAGGAATTACCAAAAGTACAGGAATTAAGCATTTTTGCGAATACTTTAATATTGAGGTTTCG